>JBBDNJ010000224.1:0-15470 GCA_040877705.1 Binatia bacterium
ACTCAGCTATTCAGTCGTCTTGCCATCAAAGTGTTCCTCGTGGGCAAGCGCATCGGCTTTGGTCTTATGGATTGTTCCGTCGCGGTGCTCGGGCGGAGAATAGACCGTATAGAGCTTCAGTTCCTCGCTATCTGAATTATTGATGATGTTGTGTTTCGTCCCCGCTGGAATGACCACAGCCGTCCCGTCCGAAATCTGATGTTCGACTCCGTCGAGACGCGCAACACCGCTACCGGCTTCCACTCGAATGAACTGATCCAGTGTATGAGTTTCCTCGCCAATCTCCTCTTTCGGCCGAAGGCTCATCAAAACTAGCTGGCTGTTTTTACCTGTGTACAACACGCGCCTGAAATCCTTGTTTTTCAGCGTATCGTTTTCGATGTTTGTTATGTAACCTTTCATATGTGCTGACCTCCTTCTTGAATCTATAACTATAAACCGGCCAATCAAGATACGTTGTGAACTCGTCTCGATGATGTGCGAGCAGCGAACTGCTTGAACGAACAGCATGCAGATGAGCATGAGGGCGAGGCCTCGACGTGGGCTTTGTGCAAGCCCGGAACCGTATTCCGAATCCGCATCCGCTCTGATAACCTATGGCTTGGAGCCGCATCTTTCAGCTCTTGTGTCAGCGTTTTCTGGTTGAGGAGCGAGAGATCTGCCTCCTTCGCCTGTGAAATTACAGTCCGTGAAAACGCAGAGACCGTGAAGGAGGAGCGACAATGAGCGCCGCTCAAGTCCCCTGTTTGGAAGAAATCGGCAAGCTTTCAATAAACGTCAGGCGCCTCGGCGCCAAGGAATAGGTCATGACCAGCATCGCTCCCATTGTCACGCTCTCACCTCGGGACTACGACGCGGTTTTGTTCGACCTCGACGGCGTGCTGACCAAGACTGCGAGCGTGCATGCGGCAGCGTGGAAAAAGCTATTCGACGCCTTTCTCGAGCAGCGGGCCACAGGCACAGGCGAAGCGTTTGTCGCCTTTGACATCGATGCCGACTACCGGCGCTACGTCGACGGCAAGCCGCGTTACGACGGCGTGGCAGCGTTTCTCGAGTCGCGCGGGATTGCATTGCCTTTCGGCGCAGCCGAAGACGGCCCCGGCGCGCAAACCGTGCACGGGCTGGGCAACCTAAAGGACCAATATTTCACCCAGCAGCTGGAGCGGAACAGCGTCGAGGTCTATGAAGCGGCGATCGCGCTGGTTCGCACACTTCGGGCGCAGGAGATCAAGACCGCGGTCGTGTCCTCCAGCATCAACTGCGCGCCGGTGCTCCAGGCAGCCGGTATATCGCAGCTCTTCGACACGCGGGTAGACGGGATCGATATCACCCACCTCGCTCTCAACGGCAAGCCGGCGCCCGATGCTTTCCTCGAGGCTGCGCAGCGCCTCAGGACCGAACCGTCGCGCGCGGTCATCGTGGAGGACGCTATTGCCGGCGTCGCGGCGGGGCGCGCCGGCCGCTTCGGCTGTGTCATCGGTGTCGATCGCAGCGGGCAATCGCAGGCGCTGCGCGAGGCCGGCGCCGATGTCGTGGTGACCAGCCTGGCGCAGGTCAAGATCGCGGTGGAGCCGCCTTCGGCGTGGTCACTGGTGTACGAAGGGTTTGACCCGGCGCGCGAGGGAATCCGCGAAGCCTTGTGCGCCCTGGGGAATGGCTATTTCGCGACCCGCGGCGCCGTGGCCGGGGCGGTGGCGGATGGCATTCACTATCCAGGGACCTACCTCGCATGCGGCTATAACCGAATGCGCACCGATATTGCCGGCCGGGTGGTCGAAAACGAGGACCTCGTCAATTTTCCCAACTGGGTCGCGCTCGAGTTTCGCATCGGCGATGAGGACTGGTTCGATGCCCGAACCGTCAAGATCCTGTCCTATCGCCAGGAGCTCGACCTGCGGCGCGGCATGCTGCTGCGAACCATAAGCTTCGAGGACGGCCAGGGGCGGCGCGCAACGCTCAAGGAGCGACGGCTGGTCTCGATGAGCGACATGCATCTGGGCGCGCTGGAGCTGGCGCTGATCGCCGAGAACTGGTCCGCAAAGGTCACGGTCCTTTCGGCGATCGACGGGCGCGGCGTGAACGGGGGCGCGAAGCTCTATCGCAAATTCAACAACAAACATCTGGAGCCGCTGGCAGGCGAGGCCGTCGGCGTGGACGGCGTGTCTATGCTGGTGCGCACCTGCCAGTCGAATATCCATGTCGCGCAAGCGGCGCGAACCCAAGCCTTCGTCGACGGACAGCTTCGCGAGGTTCCGCGCCGAGCCATCGACGAACCGGGATACATCGGCCAGGAACTGGTGATCGACCTTCAGCAAGGCGAGACCTTGGTGCTGGAGAAGCTCGCCTCTTTCTATACGTCGCGAGATCAGGCCATTTCCGAGTGCGGGCTGGCGGCGCGCAAGGCGATCGCGCGCCCGTGTCGCTTCGACGTGGTGATGGCGGATCATGTTCTTGCCTGGAAGCACTTGTGGCGCCGCTTCGACGTGCATATCCAGCCGTCAGATCCAGGGTTCAAGCTGAACGTCCCGATGCTGCTTCGCTTGAACATGTTTCACCTGCTGCAGGCGGTGTCGCCCAACTCCATCGGACTCGATATCGGCGTGCCTGCGCGCGGCTGGACCGGCGAGGCCTACCAGGGCCACATCTTCTGGGATGAGCTTTTTATCTTTCCATTTCTCAATTATCGAATGCCCGAAATCACCCGGTCGCTTCTGCTGTATCGCTACCGCCGCCTCGATGAAGCGCGCGCCGCGGCCAGGAGCGCGGGGTTTCAGGGAGCCATGTTTCCCTGGCAAAGCGGCAGCGATGGACAGGAGGAAACCCAGGAGCTCAACCTGAACCCGCACTCGCAACGCTGGGTGCCGGACAACTCCTACCTTCAACGCCACGTGGGCAGCGCCATCGCCTATAACGTCTGGCAGTACTTTCAATTCACTCACGATGTCGAGTTTCTGCAGTTCCACGGCGCCGAGCTGATTCTCGATATTGCACGTTTCTGGTCGAGCATCGCGAGTTTCAATGACGAGCGCGGGTGCTATGAGATTCGCGGAGTGATGGGCCCCGACGAATTTCACGAAGGCTATCCGGGTTCAGCGACACCCGGTCTCGATAACAACGCCTACACCAACATCATGGCCGTATGGGTAATGTGCCGGGCGCTCGATGTGCTTGACCTGCTCCCCGACATCCGTCGCGCCGAGCTCACGACGCGGCTTGGGCTGCAGGCGCAAGAGATCGCGCGCTGGAACGACATCAGCCGCAGGATGTTCGTGCCGTTTCATGATGACCGGATCATCAGCCAGTTCGAGGGCTACGATAATCTGGCCGAGCTGGATTGGGCGGAGTACCGCGCCCGTTACGGCAATATCCAACGCCTCGAACTTATCCTCGAGGCGGAGAATGACAGCGCGAACCGCTACAAGCTGTCGAAACAGGCCGACGTGCTGATGTTGTTTTATCTGTTTTCCGCCGAGGAGCTGGGCGAACTGTTTAAGCGGCTTGGTTATCCTTTCGAGCACGAGACCATTGCGCGAAACGTTGCCTACTACGACGGCCGCTCGTCCCACGGCTCCACCTTATCCCGTGTGGTCCATGCGTGGGTATTGGCGCGCTCGGACCGGCCGCGCTCGATGAGCTACTTCGCGGAGGCGCTGCAGAGCGATGTGAGCGATATCCAGCAGGGCACGACCGCGGAGGGCGTGCATCTCGGCGCAATGGCGGGAACGGTCGATCTGGTGCAGCGCGTATCCACTGGAATCGAAGTCACCGGGGATGTCCTGCGGCTCAATCCGCAATTACCGCAGGAGATGGAGCGCCTCGACATACGCATCCGCTATCGCGCCCATTCGCTCGATCTGAGGCTCACGCGCGACGCCCTCACCGTGCGTGGACGTGATCGCGGCGCTGCGCCGATCAAGTTGGGATTCAAAGACGAGGTATACGAGTTCGCCGGCGGCAGCACGCGTGTTTTCAAACTCGGCTGAGCGACGATCAACATCGAAAGAACAGCGAGCTATCTGGAATTATTCACGAGATCACGTCCGCGGCGCAAGCCTCTCCGGTCGCGGCCAATGGGTTTGTCCTTCATCACAGTTCCATTCGTTCAAGCCGTTCAAATCGTTCAAACCGTTTGAACGTTTTGAACCCAGTTCGTGAGCCGGCTTACTTCTCGGCCTTGGCTTTCCGGTAATTACCTGCGGCTTTTCGCGCGTGTCATCACCTTGCTCAATTCGCGCAGCCACAGCACCGAACTCGCGGCCGCCACACAACGCAGCCAATCGCCGAAGCTCAAGCTTACGGTCGAAAAGGCTTGCTGCAAAAAAGGTATGTAAATCACCGCGACTTGCAACAAGAGCGACAACAGAACCGCTCCCCACAGCCATTCATTAGAGAACACCCCGACGAATGCGCTTTGTTCGTCAGAACGCGCATTGAAAACGGTGAAGAGCGAAAAGAACACCAGAGTAGTAAATGCCATCGTCTGCGCGTAACGCATATTGCCAGAGCCTTCGATCAGACCGCCGGGCAAGCTCGCATCCAGCACGAGCAGCGTCCCCGCCGCCATGATCGTGCCGACGTAGAAGATGCCCGCCCACATGCTACGGGTAATTACCCCTTCACCTCGCGGGCGCGGCGGTTTGGTCATCAATCCCGTGTCCGCCGGATCCACCCCGAGCGCGAGCGCGGGCGCGCCGTCCGTCACCAGGTTGATCCACAGGATTTGTGTCGCCAGTAGCGGCAGCGCTAGGCCGCCGCCAGCTTGCGCCGTCAATCCGATCACGTCCGCCAGCAGCACGCCGAAAAACATCGTCATCACTTCGCCAATATTTGACGACAGCAAGTAGCGCAGGAACTTGCGGATGTTGGAGAAGATCGCGCGCCCCTCTTCGACCGCCGCGACAATGGTTGCAAAATTGTCGTCCGCCAGCACCATGTCGGCGGCTTCTTTGGAAACGTCCGTTCCTGTGATGCCCATCGCCACGCCGATGTCGGCGGTCTTTAATGCGGGTGCATCGTTGACGCCGTCGCCGGTCATCGCGACGATTGCGCCGTCACGCTGCAACGCCTTGACGATCCGCAGCTTGTGCTCGGGGTTGACGCGCGCATAAACCGACACTTCCCGGACCGTCCGGTCGAGCGTTTCCTCCGCCATCCTCTCAAGCTCCGCACCCGTGACGGCTCGACCGTTTTCAATGATGCCGAGTTCTTCGGCAATGACCGCGGCGGTTTTAGGATGATCGCCGGTTATCATCATCGAACGAATGCCGGCGAGCTTTGCACGAGCAACTGCATGCTTCGCCTCTTCGCGCGGCGGATCGATCATGCCGATCAATCCCAGGAAGACGAGATCTTGCTCGATGCGCTCATCAACCTCTTCCTGCTCGAGCGCGTCCTTCGGCAGCGAGCGGAAGGCGACCCCGAGCGTGCGCAGAGCTTCGCCGGCCAAATCTTCGTTAGTCTTCAAAATTTCCGCGCGACGTTGCGCCGTCAGAGGCCGGCTCTCTTCGCCGACCAGCTCCTGTGAACAGCGCGCGAGCAATATGTCCGGCGCGCCTTTGGTGAGGGCGAGCAGGCGTTCCCGCTTCTCGACATCGCTGTGAATCGTGCTCATCAATTTGCGCTCGGAGGAGAAGGGAACTTCCGCGACGCGCGCGAAGCGTAGGTCGAGCGCTTCAGCCTCCAGCCCGGCTTTGCGCGCCGCGACGATCAACGCGCCTTCGGTCGTCGGGTCGCCCTGCACCGTCCAGCGCCCGTCTCGCTCTTGCAACACGGCGTTGTTAGCGCGGTCGGCGGCGGCGAGCGCGCGCTCCAACTCGATTCGTAGAGCGCCGTCGATCACTCCCTGCTTGTCATCTGCAAGCGCATCTCCCCCGTCTCGACGCACTTCGCCTTCGGGCGCATAACCCGTGCCGCCCAAGCTCACACGGCCGCTCGCAGTGACAACCGCGCGCACCGTCATCTCGTTTTTGGTGAGCGTGCCGGTCTTATCGGAGGCGATGACGCTCGCCGAGCCGAGAGTCTCAACCGCCGCGAGATGGCGCACGATGGCGTTCCGCCTCGCCATGCGCTGCACGCCGAGGGAGAGCACGGCGGTCACCACCGCCGGCAAGCCTTCCGGCACCGCCGCCACCGCAAGCGCTACGCCCAAAATGAGAACGTCGAAAATAGCCGAAAACCCGCTCACCTCTTCGACGAGAATAATGGTCGCAATCATCACGACGGCGATCGCGACCACGATGATACCAAGCAGTTTGCCGACGCGGTCGAGCTCCTGTTGCAGCGGCGTGGTCTCTGCCGGAGCCTCTTTCAGCATGCCGGCGATACGTCCCATCTCGGTCTGCATCCCCGTCGCCACGACCACCGCGCGCCCGCGTCCATAAGTCGCCGCCGTGCCGCTGAAGAGCATGTTGTGGCGGTCGCCGAGTCCGGCCTCCTCGTGAATCGGCAGCGTGTCCTTCGACACCGGCAGGCTCTCGCCCGTCAGCGCCGCCTCTGCCGTTTGCAGCGCGGTTGATTGAATCAGTCGCGCGTCGGCGGGAACGGTGTCGCCTTCTTCGATGACAATGATATCGCCCGGCACGACCTCGATAGCCGGCATGCTCTGCCGCGCGCCATCCCGAATGACGTTGGCGTGTGCCGCCGACATCTGGCGCAAGGCCGCCACCGCTTGCTCCGCTCGTGACTGCTGGATGTAGCCCATGATCGCGTTGAGCAACACGACGGCGAAGATCGCCATCGCTTCATAGGGCAGTGCCGATTCGCGTTCGTATAGCCACAGTCCTGCCGAAATCAATGTCGCGACAAGCAGCAGGATGACGAGCACGTCTTGAAACTGAGCGAGGAACTTCCTCCACGCGGGTACAGGCTTCTCCGCCGTCAACTCGTTCTTGCCATAGCTTTCGAGCCGCGCCCGCGCCTCTCCTTGGCTCAAGCCGCGCCGCGCATCTGTGTCGAGCGCCGCCAACACGTCGTCAACCGGCTGCTGATACGGGGCGATTTCAGATCGCTGAATAGTCGTTGTGCTCATCTACTTGATCGGTTGCAATGCCGCCGGCGGTGATCTTCCAGACGGCTATTAGTGCCATGACAGTTATCGTCCATAGATTGCCTTAGACGCGAAGGATTCCCCGAGAATTGCAACGTCGCAGTTCCTAACCTCAACCACCCTTCCAATCTCCAGTGCCGAACCGATCGCGACCGAGAAGCGTATAGAAGATTCCCACCGTCCCTCTACTCTGCATTCTATTGCCTAGATCGGGGAAATCCGAGTCACGTCGGGACAACTGATATCTGACCGAGACTGCATGCCGGCGATGAATGCGCCACGTGATCGACGCGTCTGCGCGCACGACATTGTCGTGACCGCCTCGGCTCCCGGATACGTCGCTGACAAAGTACTCGCGGGCGGTCAGGTCGAGGGACGCCCGATCGCCCATAATCAGCCGCAAGGCCAAAAGTGTCTGCGGCGCCATGTAGTCGTTGCTGCCGTAAAGACCCCATATCCCCCGGTAGTTTTTTCCAACGTCGTAATCTGTTCCCAGTAAAAGTCCGCGGGTTAAAACGCTCTCGAAACCGATCGCGGTCGATCTCGTCGTGCACTCGCTCGCTAAGTCCGGTGCGGTACAGGCCGCCTGTTCACCGCCTGTAGTTAGTCGGCATAGTTTAGCTTGACCGCCTTGTGCGCATCGATCCGATTACTCTTGGTCGCTCCAGGAAAGATCTCCTTAAAGCAGATTATTGAAGTTGTAAAGCCGACAGCCCCGTTGACGCACAAGGCTGTCCAGCGGCCGTACCCAGCCGTTGTAGCCCACCATCGCTACCGGCTTCGATAGGACTGACAGCGGCGCGGTGTAATTTTACAATGAGACTGCTTGCTTCATCAAAGGCACGCGGCGGGACCCTGAGGCGTTTTGCCTGCTTCTGTCTGAATGTACGACGCTGTGGCTAGTTAGGGCAGGGCATTTTTCGAAAGGAGACATGAAAAGGACACTTGAATGGTAAAGTAGCTATTGTTACTGGGAGAGGTAGTGATAGAGGCAGAGACATTTGCCCGCTCTTCGCGCTTGAGCGAGCTACTGTCGCCATCACTGACATTGATGAATCCATGGGAATTGAAGAAATTGAAAACCTGGCCGACCGGAACTGGCCGCAGTGGCGGCGCCCGGCAACAAGGACGCAACGCTCATGAATCATATCGGCACCCTCCTTACGACTTTGCTGGGTCTCTATGCGCTTGTAATGGGCGTGTTCCTCATTTCCGAAAACCGACGGCCCCAAACGACGTTGGCGTGGATGCTCGTTCTCTTCTTCGCTCCTGGAATCGGACTGCTGGTCTACATTCTCTTCGGCAGAGACCGGAAAGCTTTCAGCAAACAGAGCGAGCTCCTGAGGCAGGATCTGCGGGCCAATGCTCTTCCGTTGTTGTCGCCTATTCTGTCCCGCCAGGATACGGAGCTGGCACGGCTAGCGAGCGAAAGCGTTAGCCGCCGAAAGCTGATGATGCTGGTGCGGCGGAACTCTCATTCCGCGCTGACCAAGCGCAACCGTGTGGAGATACAGCAGAACGCAGCCACGTTCTACCCAAGCCTTATGGAGGACATGAAGGCGGCGCAACACTCGATCCATCTTCAGTACTTCATTTGGCGCTCGGACCCATTCACCGAGGGCTTGAAGGACATCCTGACTCAGAAGGCGAGAGCGGGAGTCGAGGTCCGGCTGCTCTATGATCCGATTGGCTCCTCCCATCTGAGCCGCGCTTACGTTCGGGAGATGAAAGCGGCGGGCGTTAGTATGGCGCCGACATCGCCCCTCTACCGGCTGCATACGATCAGCTACCGCAATCATCGGAAGATCACCGTGATCGACGGCGCCATCGGCTATACCGGCGGGATGAATATCGGCGAAGAGCAGCTCGACGGCGGAGAAGGATTTGACTCCTGGCGCGACACCCAGGTCCGCCTTGTGGGAGAAAGCGCAGCGGTTCTACAGGCGGTATTCATGGTGGACTGGTACAACGCCGTCGGCGAGAACCTATTCTATGCCAAATACTTTCCCACTGACGCGATGGAGCCTACAGAAAGTGACGTTCCGGTGCAGATCCTGACGTCGGGACCCGATTCGCAATGGGCGGCGATCAGACAGCTTTACGCCTTTATGATCGTCTCGGCACAGCGACATGTCTATCTGCAATCGCCCTTTTTCATCCCCGACGCGACCATCGCCGAAGCTCTGAGGGCGGTGGCTCTGTCGGGAGTCGACGTCAAGGTGATGCTGAGCGCACGCCCCTCGGGCAACAAACTCCCCGATTGGGCGGGTAACACCTACATCGAGGACATCGTGATGGCCGGTGTGCGCGTGTTCCTCTATGAAAAAGGCTATCTGCACGCCAAGACGATCAGCATCGACTCCGAAATCTGCTCGATCGGCTCGGCGAACATCGATATCCGCAGCTTCAGCATCAACTACGAACTGAATGCGGTATTCTATAGCGACCA
Organism: Binatia bacterium; assembly: GCA_040877705.1. Classification (GTDB taxonomy): domain Bacteria; phylum Desulfobacterota; class Binatia; order UBA9968; family UBA9968; genus WHTF01. The sequence goes on from JBBDNJ010000224.1 coordinate 9,495, forward strand.
GATTGCCAAGGAGCTGGAAGGGGACTTCGAGCGGGACCTTGCCCACTGCAGCGAATTCGATTTAGCCGCCTATCAGAAGCGTGGCACCGCGATCCGCTTCAGGGACTCGGTGGCAAGGCTCCTCTCTCCTTTGCTGTAAGCTGAGCTGACCAGCTCGATGCGCCCTCGTGCGGAAGCATTTTGAGTTTTCCATCAACGGTAAACCGAAGTCTACGATTGTAATTTGCAAGGTAGCGGCACGGGCCTGAGTGCGGAAAATATCTCCGTCGTAATCGGATGGTAAGTCACTAAAAATCCAAGTGCAGCCCGGTTCCGAAATATTCGATCTTTCGGTTAAAAAACTGCCCATTGGGAGAATGTCCCTTATAGTATTCAAGCAATAACCTAATCTTCCGCATAAAACTCTGCGGCCTTTCAAATTGAAAGCCGCTGCGGACGGAAATTTCCGTGCTCCACCTGTTTTCTTCTCGGTTTTGGAGATCCAGTCCAGTGATGAGGCGGGTTGAGTCGCCCCAGAATCTCCACGGGGTTTGCAGTTCGACACCGCCCTGCGTCGACCAGGATTTGAGATCCGATGGATCCCGGTGAAACAGGTAAGTGCCGCCGCCATAAAGGCGCAGCCAATCAAAAAATCTGTAAGACAACTTAAGATCTACGCCTTCGAAACTGAGATTGACCCGATCGATTGGGTTGCGCAAAAGAAATTCGTCGCCAAGATGGGAACTCTGATGGAAGACTTGAAATGATGTCGCCAAATTATTTACTTGGTACGTCGCCTGCAGCCCGCCGATAAAGTCCGTATTGACCAAATCAGACGATGGCGCACTCAAGTCAAAAATCGAAAATATGCCTCCCTGAAAGCCAATCTCCCATAATCCTCCGAAGGGGCCGCGGTCACGGTAAAAAGCAATGGTTTCACCGAAGCTTACAACGCCGACGCTGCTCACTTCCCGATCCCCTGCATAATACTGGTAACCAGCCGAAAAATGCGGCCAACGAGGATCGGCGATCAGCGCGTCAAAGAGGTTGCCGGCTGGAAGCAAGCCCAGCTCATAGTCGGATTTGACGGGCTTTTGTCGTGCAGCGCGTTGTGTTCCCGGTTCTTGCGGGGGCGATGAAGCCACTACAACTCCGCGGGAATCGACGATTGCGACCTTCTTGACTCCCTGAATCGACACGAGGGCCGCAATGACCTTGTCGTGATCCGCGTCTGCCAAGTCCGCCGGCTCTACCCTGACGACCTCATCGATAACGTTCAGAGAGAAATTCTTTAGCCGAAATTCCCTCTCCAGCACGGCGGAAGCATAGCCTTGGATGAAATCATCGCTTGTGGCCGCCCGCAGTGAAAAAGGCAAGCACAGGAGCAGGACCGCCAGAGATTTTAAGATCTTTGCCGCTTTTTTCTGTTTCATTTTCTTTCTCCCGGGATTAACCGCTCGTGTTCCATGAGCGATTTCTCCTTGAGCTTCTAGGAGGCTTTCTGCATGTCACCGTCTATCGGCAGCATCTGACCCGAAATCGATTTGCCGGCGAGATTACCCGTGAACGTTTTAAATCATACGAATCTCAGGCTGGGACCCGTTCTCACGTATCATTTTGTTCGCAATCACACATTGAAGACCGAACGAAATATGACATGCCAGCATGTCATAGAACCGGGCTTGCTCTAAGTGCACATTTACGGCATTTAATAACAAAGATACAATGCCTGTTTCGCGCTATGCAGCAGTGCCCTTTCTTCTGCCGGCGTCATTTCGGGCAGGGACGCACGGTGGGCGCCAAAACGGAAAACTGATTCGTATAAATCTGCGTTCATTCGTTCTTTTCAGAAAGGAATTTTTGTATGAGGTTCATAAGATTTGCACAATCCTGCGCTTGCCTTTTAATCTTGTTATTTGCAGCCGGCTGCACGACGTATTATCGCATCACCGATCAGCCAACTCGCAGAGCCTACTTCGCTAAGGGCTACGATAGGACTGACAGCGGCGCGGTGAAATTTTACGATGTGAAGAGCCGTGCGAACGTCACCTTACAGTCATCGGAGATCATCGAGATCTCCAGAGACGCTTTCGACTCCGGCATCAGAGAGTAAGGTGTAAAGGTTTACAACTTCCTCCGTAACAACCTGTCACTGCTCCCAGCGACGCCGTGCGGCGCGCCCTGCGGGCTGGGGCGTGCTCTTGAGGCGACCTTTGGCGCAGCGTACTATCGGTTGGCCCCGTCACGGCGAATCGCTTCGCTTCCTCACACACTTATGAAATCTCCAAACTCAGTCAACTTGCCTGGGCTCGAAGACAAAGCGTTTTTATTGCTGATCATCGCGGTGTCGCTGGCATTCGCATGGATCCTCTGGCCGTACTCCGGAGCGGTTTTATGGGCAACCGTCCTGGCCATCGTGTTTGCGCCGCTGTATCGGCGGCTGTCGAGATCGATGCGGCAGAAGTGCACACTGGCTGCGCTCACTACATTGATGATCATCCTGATGATGGTGATTCTGCCGTCAGCCCTGGTCACTGCGTTGTTGCTGCAGGAAGGGTTCAGCGTGTACGAGAGAATCCAGTCGGGAGAGCTGGATATCGGCCGGTATTTTCAGCAGGTCTTTGGCGCCCTACCGGCATGGGTGACCGATCTGCTGGACCGCTTTGGCCTGACAAACCTCGGCTTGATGCAAGACAGACTGTCTAGCGGCCTGATGAAGGGCAGTCAGTTCCTCGCCGCCCAGGCTTTTAACATTGGCCAGAACACGTTCGACTTCATCGTCAACTTGTTCATCGTGCTGTACCTGCTGTTCTTTCTGCTGCGCGACGGTGACTATCTGTCCACGCGCATCAGGGATGCGATTCCGTTGCATGCGGAGCAACAGCGCGATCTCTTCAACAAGTTCATCACCGTCATCCGCGCCACGGTCAAAGGCAACATCGTCGTGGCCATCGTCCAAGGAGCGCTCGGAGGCCTGATCTTCTGGTTTTTGGGCGTCCGCGCGGCGGTGTTATGGGCGGTGTTGATGGCCTTTCTATCGCTGCTGCCGGCGGTAGGAGCCGGCCTGGTCTGGTTCCCGGTGGCGATTTATTTTCTGGTGACTGGCGCTACGTGGCAGGGCGTCGTTCTGATCGCGTACGGCGTGCTTGTCATCGGCTTAGTAGACAACGTCCTGCGTCCGATCCTGGTCGGTAAGGACACCAAGATGCCCGACTACGTTGTGCTGATGTCCACCTTGGGCGGCATGGCGATATTTGGTCTGAACGGCTTCGTAATCGGGCCAGTGATCGCGGCGATGTTCATGGCCGCCTGGGATCTTTTTTCTGCATCGCGGTCGCGGATCGAGATTGACCGCCGCAGTTCTTGAAGCGCGGGGAAGTAGCCGCGCGTTTTTCATCAGGCATTGAGGACAACGCGCATCCGATTTCTATTTACAAGCAACCGCAATCAGGAGTAGTATCCGGCCAACCTTATGATGATGGGAATTTTATCGTTCCTAATTTCGTTTCTGCTCGCCTCCAGTGCATTGGCTAATCCTTATTAGCAAAACCCGGCGAACGGCCCGATGTCGATGAGAATCTCCACGTGCGCCGTTAGCGGCGGTTTCGTGCATCTTTATACCGCGCTCGACAATAACCTGTTCGATAAATACGGCCTGAAGTTCGAGAATGTTTTTATCCGCGGCAGCGGTCCCAATCTCTCGGCTCTGGCCGCCGATGAGGTCCAGTTTACCTATTGCGCTTCCGATGCAATTATCCCCGGAATGGCAGCGGGGATCGACGCGAAAATTGTTGCGTCTCCATTGGTCAAGCTGCCGTATGTGCTGGTCACGGAAAAGACGTCAGGCGCCCAGAGGACCTCAGAGGAAAAACTTTGGGCATCGCCCGCGCCGGAGACTTGAGCGACCGGCTCTCGCGCGCGGTGGTCAGAAAACTTGGCTTGCCGTCTGAAGCGGTCACGATCCGGCCCATCGGCGGCAGTCAGAGCGAGCGTTATCAGGCCATGGCCGCCGGCATAGTCCACGGCGTCATCATTACGCCGCCGCTCGATGTGCGCGCCAGAAACGAAGGCTACAACGTGCTCTATCGCTTGATCGAGCTCAATCTGCCGTTTATCTACAGCTCCCTTCACACCAGCTATAAAATGCTGCGCGAACGTCCCGAAATCGTCCAGCGCGCGGTTGCTGCCCTGGCCGAAATTGTCTACTTCGTCGAGAAGAATCCCGAAAAAGCCAAAGCATCAATGGCTAAAGCCATGCGCACCAACGATCAAGAAGCGCTGCAATCCGCCTACGACGTCTACGCCAGGGACTCGACCGCACCATGGTGGTCCCCGGCAACGCGGTCGCCGACTCGGTGGAGATCGCCCGCGAAAGCGGCACTCCTGTCAGAAGGAAAGCGGAAGAGATCTACGACAACAGCTTCGTGAATAATCTGGAAAAAAGCGGATTTTTGAAAGAGATCTGGGGCAGCGAGAACTACCGGCGCTAGGCAAACCGCTCTCGACCTCTGCCGTGCTCGCCAATCTCTACTTTTGTTTCAGCTGATAGAAGCTGCTCAGTCGGTAGAAATGACGTCTTCGTGGGTCGGATAACAACCGTGATCGTGGAACGTGATCGTGGTTGCGGCGATGATTCGAAACGAAACCAACTGCCAAAATTAAGATTCGACCGGCTCTCCGGAGAGCCAGTGCTATGTTACTCTTATGGCTGAGCGGCGCGTGGCGAAGAATGATGATGGGCGATCAGCCATTCACCGTCATAGTTGAGGAGGAGCATGGTGAACCGCGCCGGTCCCGGCACAGGCTTACCCTCTTTCATCCGGGTAAACTCGTAAAAGCCGGTAATGACTACGGCGTTATCACTGAGCACGAGTGTGCGCCTTTCACCGATTGTATTCTTGTTGCCGCTTCCCTTTAGCGGCGCGAAATAAGCGCGGATCGCATCGGTCCCCTCGGACATAGCGGGACTCGCGGTGCCGAGAAGAATCGCGTCAGGTCGATAATTTTTTCGCACCGCCTCCGGATCATTAGAGCTGTATGCAGCCGACCAGCGGTCAATCGCCGCATTTGCCTCTTCTCTAGGGCCAGCGAAAGCTGCAGCGGGTGACATAAGCATCAGCGCTATCAAAACAAGTCGGAAATATCGGTGGTTTATTGGCAAGCTTCGTATTAAGACAGCAATCATCATTTTTCTCCTCGAGAAATATCGCGCGTATGGGGATAGTCACCAAGCACAAATCCAAGCGCCGCTGATAAGCAATCGTCGTCCACTGATCGAATTCTAGTTGATCGGTTGCGTCGTATCAAGGTGAGCGAAGCCTCTTCAACGTCGCACAACTGAACATGTGCAAGAATTCGGAGCCTTTTGTTGCCGCTAAAAAGAGGAAATCGTCAACAACGGAAACCAGCCAAGATTCCTTTCGAAGGCGAGTTAACAGGGCCAAAGGAAAGTTGATCGATGAATACAAGACTCCGGAAGCGACTAAGCGACTGGCGAATTTGGTGTTAGCCTCCGGAGAATTTGGACGGCCCATCATCGCTACTCAGGGCATACCTGCAATTACTGCTCCCCGGGTCGCGCCGGCATCGGCGCTTATTTTTGCACTTCAAGGGCGTTAACGACGCTTTGCACGCCCGGCGCATTCCACGCGATCTTGATCGCTTGCTGACGAGCATCCAACGACTTCACCGTTCCGCTCAGGTAGACTGTGCCGCTACTGGATACCACCTTGACGCCGGTCAAATCCACTTTCTTGTCCGCTAGAAGTCTACCCCGCACCGACTTCGACAGCGCTTCGTCTTGCGGAGTTTCCGCAGTCGGGATTTCCACGGTAGCTTCGCTTCGCATCATTCGACAACCCAAAACAAACGGTAGAATTGACAACGCAGCGGCGAGCCCAAGTTGACCGGCGATTTTCATAGTTTTCTATTTATCACAACGCGGAGATTTAGCGTAGCTTTAGTAGACCACGAAGGCGTCGCCATGGGTTCAAGGCA
>JBBDNJ010000225.1:0-15413 GCA_040877705.1 Binatia bacterium
AGTTATGGCATGGAAATGTTGTGGAGTAAAGATATTTTCCTTTGATCGCGATCCCCAACCGTGCTGCCGAGAGAATTGCTTCCATCTCAGCGTGAGCATCGCGCCCAAATTCGATAACGCTCATGAGGCGCGATCCTTGCAGCAGTTTTATGGCTTCATCCACATTCTTATTCTTCTTGAGCCAACCCGCGGCGCGAAATGACCCGAGTAACTCATCCACCATTTTTTCTTTTTGCTCGTCGCTAGAATCTCGAGTTCTCCTCATATCGCGACTATCATCAGGATCATTCATCAGATAGAGACCGCCTTCGGCTCGGGGCACGTCATTGCATCCGACCGCTAAAACTTCTGCCCGTTCCGTTCCTATCACTGCTCCAACCTGACGCGCGAGCGAGCCCGATCGGGTGGCCGCCGCGTAGGCATTAAACATCAAGTATTCGCTCGCAGTAGGAGTTTGAAAAGGGTCCCCAAGAATCAGCTTAATAAACCGATTTATCGAGTTCTTAGCCTGCTTTTTCGCTTGGCTAGTTTCGCTGCGAAGGGAGAGAAAGACATCAGCTAAGTGGAATGTTTCGCGTAAGCGCTGACCAAAGCTGTCCGGCTCGTGCTCATCCCGGCTAATCAGTTTGCGCGCCTCAGGGCGATATCTCTCAGTTTCAGTCGTGTCGTTGGATTCAGCTATTAGTTCGGCCAAGCGGGTTTCTCGTACCGGTTCCGGAGAATGAATGGCTATAAGAAAGAAGCCGGGTCCGTAGATTCGTCGTAGCGAGCGAACTTCATCGGGGTGCTTCAGTGAGTTGATTATATACGCCTTTCGGCCTCCCAAATTACCCCTATCAATACTGATTTTCTGGGTCGCGAGGAGTGCAAGTACATCTCCTAAGCCCGTTTCTTTCCGCAAAACATTGCCGGCATCCATCCGAGATTCGATTCTCTCGTTCTCCGGTTTGTCGTAGAGCTGAATCTTTTGACCGGCACGAAACAATTCGAGATTCTTGAGAAATTCGCTTACATGAATTCGCGAGGCGACAGTGTAGTCAAACTCCTTCAAAACGTCACACAAGGCGTCTTCTATATATTTTAGGTTTGTTCCTACGGGAGCTACCAGGGCAAACACTAGCTCAGAGTCCTTGTTGTCCAACAGTGAAGGAGCTGGTGGATTAAGGACCGATTGACGCGGGGCGTCTCTAAGTGTGCGCTTTTTCGAAGGGGAAATTTTTGAAGCAGCCATGGTAAAATGGCCGCAAAGTAGACCTTTTTAGATGCTTTTTCAACATGTTCCATTTACCTGACCTATGGTTCGCCTCAAAATGTTATTCCAATGTGCTGACCTAGGCGTCACGATCGTGCCATCGGAGTATGAAGAAAGCGCGTCATCCGTGGTTCACTATTTCTTGGGCGGGACGGTATAGAGGCTCTTGCTGGGGTTGAACAGATGATTTAGACGTCGTAATTCTGGGAACATAGTACAAATTTCAATTTGGTTGTACCGAGGTCCGTCACGGCTCATCCTTTGAGAAGGAGGCGTTCATGATTCAGGAACTCGAAGTGACTTGCCGAAACAGGGACTGGCACAAGGCGATATCGGCACCGTCGTACTGGTCCATGAAAAAGGCAAAGGTTACGAGGTTGAGTTCACGACCTTGGACGGGGAAACTATTGCCATCGTAACCCTCACAGCGAAGCAGGTTCGTCCCAGCAAGCCAAAAGAAATTGCTCATGTGCGTGATCTGGCCGCCAATCCGTAGCCAGTTTCCCTATGGAAGCGAAGCTAACATAAAGCTTCATGGATGAATCCAACCGTATTTAACTCTACCGATGCTGAATATCCCGCCCGCTTGCACGAGCGCTTGGGCGAACATCCTCCAAGAACGCTAACAGCCCTTGGTGACTTTGCACTGGTGTCTCAGACAAAGACCGGACTGTTTTGCTCTGTCCGTTGTCCTGGTGACAAGATCCTCGCGGCCTACGACACCGCGCGCAAGCTGCGCGATGACGGCGTGGCTGTGATCAGTGGCTTTCACTCCCCCGTAGAAAAGGAATGTTTGCGGATCCTATTGCGAGGGAAACAACCGATCATTATTTGCTTGGCGCGCGCCTTGGAGAAGATTCGGCTGCCGGTTGACTGGCGGCGTTAACTGCAAGCGGGACGCTTGCTTGTGATCTCCCCGTTTGAGAAACGCCCACGACGTCCGACGACGGAGTCGTCACACCAGCGAAACGAGCTCGTTGCTTCATTGTCCGATGAAGCGATTATTATTCATGCCGATGCTCTTGATTCAAGTTGACATATCAGATTGTGATGAATAATCTCCGCCTCGAAATTGGCACCGGAGGAACTGGTTTACTCTATTGGATTCGGTCCTGAGTTATTGGGAATGGTTCGGCTGTGGCTGATGGCGCAGGTGTTCACTAACTATGCAGCACGTAGAGAGGAAATCGCGTATGAACAAAGTAAAAGAGGCTCACGTACCTTATAATTCCGGCTGGGCCGGAGACTTGAGAAATGGCCAGGTGATTCGGATCATAGCGACGACCACGGTCGATTTCGTGTGCATGAGACGGGAAAATCTCAAAGAGCGCTTCGACCAGGCGCGCACCAAAGTCTATAACATGAAGCTCTTCATCACGACCGGCGACAAGCTGATGGGACGAAATAACCAGCACATGATGACGATCGTCGAAAACACCAACCGCGAGGGAACTCACGATTTGCAGAAAGGCATGTGCAGCGGCTACCGCTTTCAACTCGCCAAAAAAGAGGGAAAGCTGCGAGACTATTACCACCGGGATTATAAGGACGAAGAGATTCCGGATCATGGCTGCTACGAAAATCTTTCGCGGGCTTTGGCGCCGTACGGGATCGATCCGGAAGACGTCCCCAATCCTTTCAACCTCAATCAGCATATGAAAATCGACGGCGCGACCGGCCGCATGGATCATACGATGGTGCGGCCCAAACCGGGCAGCTACGTGGATCTTAGAGCAGAGATGGATCTGCTCGTTGCCTTCAGCGCCTGTCCCGATATGCCGGTTGGCGGAAAGCCGGTCGACCTTTTGATTTACGAGCCGTGAAATAGTTTTGAGCTTTGCGGCTTGAATGACGCCTTGCAGAAGTGATCCGCGCCAACCTCACAATGAGCAAAGAGCCATCGCGTCTGGCAATCGCGCGCGGCCAACAATTTATGGCGAAGTTAAGCCGGATGTAACCACCAATCGGTTCGCCGGAGCTTTTTTTCGCACAGGAGATCAAGATGAACACCGTGAAGCACCGCTACAGCGCGGAGATCCAGCGGACCAGGGGATTGCTGGAGTTGGCCGCAGCCCTCTACGACACCTCGCTCTCCTTTCAAACGGAGCGCGCGGCCGAACAGGCAATTCAGACGGAATCGCGCGTCGGTTATTCGCTCACGCTGGCGCTTACGGCGACGCGTGAAAAAGGGGTTTCTTTTTCTTTTGCGGCGGATGGATTTCGCGAGCTCCAGGCGGTCAGCCGGGGCAGGCTCTCGCTTGGCTGGATCAATCCTTCGGTCGCCGCAACCATGGCCTTCAGGGGCAAAGGGCTGTTCTCCAAGCGGCAGCCGATCAGGACGATCGCGGTATTTCCTTCCTACGACGTCATGGCATTTGCCGTGCACGAGTCTACCGGGATCACTTCGTTGGACCAGATCAGGAGGGAGCGAATCCCGCTTCGAGTCTCGACCGGAACCATCTCCAAAGCGTGGCTCAAGTACAGCCCGACGATGTTCACGGTGAGCGCGGTCATGAAAGCCGCGGGATTCACCTTTGCGAACCTAAGACAATGGGGCGGGAAGATTCAGTCGGTTACGCGGCCCAGCCACCCGGACCGTCGCGAGGCTCTCGAGAAGGGAACGATCAATGCGGTGTTCGATGAAGGAATAAAGAGCTGGGGGCAGACCGCTATCGATGCCGGATTTCGCTATCTGCCGGTGAGGGGAACCATTCTAAAAAAATTGACGGCGATAGGTTATCGCGCCTCGGTTTTACCCAAATCCCGGTTTCCCGCTCTGCCCTCGGACGTGCCGACGGTAGATTTCAGCGGCTGGCCTATGGTGGTCAACGCAGCCATGCCGGAGGATGTCGCGTACGCTCTTTGCGAAGCGATCGAGGCGCGTAAAGCGCTTATGCCGACGGACAACTTCAAGCCACTGGATATGGCGCAGCTTTGCGCCAACGATCAGGAGGCGCCGTACGACGTGCCGCTCCATCGGGGCGCGAAGCGGTTCTATCTGGAAAAGGGCTATCTCAAATCGGGCCTGTGAAACACTTCGAATCGGAAACTGGGGCTAACCATTATAGGGTCAAGTATGCAGTTAGAGAGTTGTCCCGAACAATGACCCTCTGACAGTGAACCGCTGGCCGCAGCGGCAGGCACGTCCGAAGCTGCATTTCAGTCAGCTCGGAAGGAATCAAACCATGAAGATCGGTATCGACAAACTCAGTGAAGCGGAACTTATCGACTTGAACCACAGGATCGTGGAGCGCTTGCGATTTTTGAGCCAGATGCGCGCGCATTCGCAGATGCTGGATTTCAAGATCGGCCAACGCGTGACCTTTCATCCCGACGGCCATCCGTCTATGTTCGGGATCGTCACACGCTATAATCGAAAAACCGTTACTGTCATCACCGATACCGGGCAGCACTGGAACGTCGCGCCGGGGTTACTGCGTCGCGCCGATTCGCACGAGCGGGATGGCACGGACGACGCGAAAGTTGTCCGGTTGAGGAAAGGTTGAGTGACGCATGCATCGCGAGAGCGGAGTTTAGTTCGATTGGACACTATAGTCGAGCTGAGCCGCCCGCGATGAATGTTCACTATTTCTTCGGCGGTACGGTATAGAGGCTCTTGCTGGGGTTTAACAGATGATCTAATGCCAGCCACAGGCTTCTGGAGTGATGAAAGAAGAGTAACGGAAAGATGACCGCGAACGGAACCCAGATCATGAGTTGCTGTTCGACGGTTATGCCGGTGAAGACGTCGAGCAGAAAGAAGCCGGGGACGGCGATCAGCACGGTGGCGGTATAGTTGATATAAATCGCGCCGACGAAATAACCCTGCTCCCTTTCGTAGGTCAGCCCGCAATGAGCGCAGTTCGGATACATCCGAAAGGGTCCGGCGTAAAGGGGCTCCACGCCACAGCGCGGGCACTTAAGCCGCAGGGCGTTGCCAAACATCGAGAGCGCCCGGTTGGCCACTTATGCGCTCACCTCCCCAAGTATCTGCCGGGAAATTTTTTCGCTCGTGGTCGAGCCGCCATTCAGGTAATCGCGCAAGAAACGAGCGGTGTAGGACTGCTTACCGTCCTGGCTGACGTCCAATGGAGTGCCGCAGGCAACTAATCGTCCGCCCTGGTCGCCGCCCTCCGGGCCCAAATCGATCAAATAGTCGGCGTCTTTAACGATATCGAGATTGTGCTCGATGGTAATCACTGTGTTGCCGCGGTCAACCAGGCGATGGAGAATATGGATCAGCTTATCGACGTCGGCGAAGTGCAGCCCGGTGGTGGGTTCATCCAGAACATACAAAGTCTTGCCGCGCGAATCCTTGCCTAACTCGTAGGCCAATTTGATGCGTTGGGCTTCTCCGCCCGACAGCGTGTTGCTTGCCTGGCCGAGAGTGATGTAGCCCATGCCGATGTCATCGAGTACCGTGAGCGGCCGGGCGATCTTCGGGAAGGCATGGAAAAACGGCACCGCCTCTTCGACGGTCATGTGAAAGACGTCCGCAATGCTGCGGTCGTTGAAACGAATGCTCAAGGTCTCTTCGTTGAACCGTTGGCCCCGGCAAGCGTCGCAGTCGACAAACACATCCGGCAGAAAATTCATTTCCTTGCGGATCTTTCCCTGGCCGGCGCACTGTTCGCATCGCCCGCCTTTAACGTTGAAGGAGAAGCGGCTCGGGGTGTAGCCGCGCAGCCGCGCCTCCGGCGAGAGCGCATAGAGTTTGCGGATTTCGTCGAGCAAGCCGACGTAGGAAGCCGGCACTGAGCGCGGCGTTTTACCGATGGGAGTCTGATCGACCTCGACGATGCGTTCGATGGATTTCCAGCCGGCGATTTCCTTATGCGCTCCCGGTCTGCCGGCAAATTGTCCCAGCAGCAACTTGAGCCCCTTGTAAAGCACTTCGCGCACCAGAGTGCTTTTACCCGACCCGGAGATGCCGGTGACGCAGCTCCACATGCCGAGCGGAATCTTGACATCGATGTTCTTGAGGTTGTGCGCCTTGGCCCCTCGAATGGTCAGCCAGCCGGTCTTTTCAAGATCGCGCTGTGGCCCGATGCGTTTTTTGTCGGACCTTAGATAAGCTCCGGTGGCTGAATCCGGATTATTCCTGATCTCGTCCGGCGAACCGATGCTGACGACGTTACCGCCGTGCACGCCCGCGCCCGGTCCCAAATCAACGATCAGATCCGCCGACTGAATCGTCGCTTCGTCGTGCTCGACCACGAGAACGCTGTTGCCGAGTTGCTCGAGCCGCCTGAGCGTTCGTAAAAGCATGGCGTTGTCGCGCGGGTGCAGACCGATGGTCGGCTCGTCCAGAATGTAGCAGACGCCGCGCAGGTTCGAACCGAGTTGGGCGGCCAGCCGAATCCGTTGAGCCTCGCCGCCGGAGAGGGTATCGGCGCGGCGATCGAGAGTCAGATAGGGCAAGCCGACTTCGGCAAGAAACGTCAGTCGTTGTTGGATCTCTCTGAGAACTTTGTCCGCAACGGCGCGATCGCGCACGGCATTGGCATCGTCGGTAAACGAAAGATTGAGTTTGGTAAAATAGTCTTTCGCCTCATCCACGGAAAGCGCCGTGACTTGCCAGATGGTTTTGCCTTCCAATCTTACCGCTTGCGCCCTTTGATTGAGCCGCCGGCCGCGGCATGCCGGGCACGGTGTTTCGGTCATCAGTTCATCGAGCGCGCTAGGAGAATCGTCTTCGCTTGCCTGCCGCAGCTCTTTAAGAAAGGGGACCAACCCCACACATGCGGCCCGGCCGCCGCCGTAAAGAATTTCTTCCTGTGATTTTTTCGGCAATTTTGCCAAGGGCTGATCGATGTCCACGCGCTGTCTGTCTTTGAGCTCGTGCAAAAATCGCTGCAACGCTTTCTGCAGATCGGCGGCGCCTGCCGACGAGCCGGCGGAGATGCCGGTGATGGCCTCTTTCAGCGGCATGCGCGGATCGGCAAAAATCAACTCGGGATCGAAATCCCAACTAAATCCCAGGCCGCTGCACTGCGCGCAAGCGCCCTGGCGGCTGTTGAAGGAAAAAAGCCGCGGATCCAGCGGCTCATAGCCGATGCCGCAGTCGAGACAGAATAGACGCTGATTGAAGATCTGCTGACCGCGCTCGGAGACCAGATGGATCACGCCGTTACCCAGACGTAACCCCTGATCGACCATCGCTTCGACTTCCCGTCCACCGGCTTTAGCCTTGCCGATAACGATGTCGATGTTGTGTTCCTGGTAGCGCTCAAGCCCGTTGCTGAGCTCCGGCGCGCGCAGATCCAGCAATTCGCCGTCGATGCGCGCCCTGCGATAACCCAGCCGCCTGGCGCCGGCGATCACTTCTTTGTGAAAACCCTTTCGCCCGCGCACGATGGGACTCAAAACCATGACTTCTTTGCCCCGATACGAGCGCCCAATGCGGTCGAGAATCTGGCTGCGCGTAAGCGACTGGATGCGCCGTTGGCATTGCACGCAGTGCTGTTTGCCGATCTTCGAATAAAGCAAGCGCAAATAGTGGTAGATCTCGGTGACCGTCGCCACGGTCGACTTGTTGCCGCCCTGGCTGAGCCTTTGTTCAATGGCGACGGTGGGCGGTATGCCGGAAATAAAATCGACATTGGGCCGCGCCATGACTTCCAGAAATTGCCGCGCATAAGCCGACAGGCTGTCGATGTAGCGCCGCTGCCCCTCGGCATAGACGATATCGAACGCCAGCGAAGATTTTCCCGAGCCGCTCAAACCGGTGAAGACGATGAAACGATCGCGCGGAATGTCCAGACTAATATTTTTGAGGTTGTGTTCCTTCGCGCCGACAATCGTAATGGCATTCTGGTCTTGCGTTGAACTATTGAACCCCCGGATCGAGTCCGGGGGCAGGCCTTGAACGATTGAACGTTTCGCTATCGTCGGACTAAACGGCGAGCCGGCATGTTGCTTCAGATAGGGGCGCAGGTAATGGCCCGTGTAGGAGGCGTCCACCGCGGCGATTTGTTCGGGAGTTCCGATGGCGACGATGCCGCCGCCTTTGTCGCCGCCTTCAGGTCCGAGATCGATGATATGATCGGCGCACTTAATCACCTCCAGGTTGTGCTCGATGACGAGCAGGGAATGGCCCTGGTCGACCAACTCGTTGAAAGCCCACAGGAGCCGCTCGATGTCATGGAAGTGGAGCCCGGTCGTGGGCTCGTCGAAAATAAACAACGTGCCGGCTTTTCTCGCCTTGGCCATGTGCGATGCCAGCTTGAGTCTCTGCGACTCGCCGCCCGAGAGAGTCGTTAACGGCTGTCCCAGGCGCACGTATTCGAGCCCGACGGCTTGCAGCGGCGCAAGCGCATTTTTGATTTCGCCGGTGGCTTTAAAAAATTCCAGCGCCTCGCTGACGGTGAGATCGAGAATCTGCCGGATGTTTTTGCCTTGGTAATGGACTTCCAAAATCTCTTCGCGAAAGCGGCTGCCGTGACACTCGGGACAGGAAGTGTAAACATCGGAGAGAAACTGCATTTCGACTTTTTCATAGCCTTCACCCCGGCAAGTCTCGCAGCGGCCGCCTTCGACATTGAACGAAAAGGTCGAGGGCGCGTAGCCGCGCAAGCGGGAGAGATCGGTAGTCGCAAAGAGTTTTCGAATGCCGTCGAAGGCCTTCATGTAGGTCGCCGGATTCGAACGCGGCGTCGTGCCGACCGGCGATTGATCGACGAGCACGACCTCGGAGATTTTATCCGCGCCATCGACGGCCGCACAATGAGTCACCTTGGCGGCGGAAGACTCTTTGAGCTTTTTCAGATTGCGATACAAAACGTCGTCCACCAGACTCGACTTTCCCGAGCCGGAAACGCCGGTGAGACAAACCAAAAGACCGAGCGGAATCTCGATGTCGATGTCTTTTAAATTATGGGCATTAGCCCCGGTAATCTTGATCGAGCGCTGCAAGAGCGGTTTGCGCTTGCGCGCCGGTAAAGGGATTTTTTTGCGCTGGCTCAGGTAGGCCGCGGTGAGCGAATTTTCATCTTGCAACAGCGACTCGTAAGAGCCGGCGAACATGATGTTGCCGCCTTGCTCGCCCGCCTTGGGGCCCATGTCGATGATGTAATCGCTTTCTTTGATAATCTCCGGATCGTGCTCGACCACGACGACGGTATTTTGATTGGCCTTGAGACGATGCAGGATTTCGACGAGCCGCCGGCTGTCGCGCGGATGCAGGCCGATGGACGGTTCATCGAGCACGTAAAGCGTATTGACCAACGACGAGCCAATGGCGGTGGTCAGATCGACGCGCTCCAACTCACCGCCGGAAAGCGTGCGCGATTGCCGGTCGAGCGTCAAATACTCGAGGCCGACGCCGTCCAAATAGCCTAGGCGCCGGCGGATTTCTTCCAAAATCAGAGCGGCGACCTGGTCCAAGGATCCTGCCGGTTTTAGCCGTTCAAAAAAAACCCGCGCCGCGCCGACGCTCATGGCGCTCACCTCGGCGATGTTTTTTCCGTCGACGCGATACTGCAGCGCGCCGGGCTTGACCCGGCTGCCAAGGCAATCGGGACAGAGGAGATAACAGCGGTAACGCGATAACAAGACGCGCACGTGCATACGGTAACTTTTTTGTTCGAGCCGGCGAAACCAGCCGCGAATGCCTTTGAATGCGCCATCACCATCGACGATCAGCGCTTTTTGTTTCTCGGTGAGCTCGCAATACGGTTTCTTGGTCGAAATACGCTTGCGCTCGCAAAAATCAAGCAAACGCCGAACGCGGCGCGGTTTGGTATTCCAGGGTTTGATGGCGCCGTCGCTGAGCGATTTTTCGGGATTGGGAATGACCAGATCCAGATCGATGTCGATGACCCGGCCGAAACCGCGGCAGGTTTCGCACGCTCCCAGCGGGCTATTAAAAGAAAAGAAGTTAGGCACCGGCTCAGGGTACGACAGATCGCAATGCGGGCAATGCAGATGGTTGCTGAAAGGCTCGCGCCGCCAGTCTTCAGCGGGCAGGAACAAATTCAGTTTTCCCTTGCCATAATGAAATGCCTGCTCCAAAGAGCCGGCAATGCGGTTTTTGTTTTCCGGCCGGAAGGCAAATCGGTCAACCACGACTTCAAGGGCTTGGCCGCTTGGCGGGTTGTCGATGACTTCTAAATCCTGCACGCTTTGACCGAGCAGCAAGCGATGAAAACCGGCTTGTTGCAGCCCGTTACGCACCTCGTCCCAGGCCACTGAAGAGCGCGGCAGCGGAAAGGTTAACACTATTGGAGAACCTGCCGTGAGTCCGGCAAGTTTATTTAAAATCGACAGCGCCGAATCGCGCTCGACGATGCGCTGGCACCCCCGGCAATGTAACACAGCGATCTTGGCAAACAGCAGTTTAAAATGGTCGTGCAGCTCGGTCATCGTACCGACGGTGGAGCGCGACGTTCTGACCGAGCGGCTCTGATCGATAGCAATGGTCGGCGGAATGCCCTCGATGCTTTCGACGTCGGGCTTATCCATGCGATCGAGAAACTGGCGCGCATAGGCGGAAAAGCTCTCGACGTAACGGCGCTGGCCTTCGGCATAGAGAATGTCAAACGCCAGAGTCGACTTTCCCGACCCGCTTACGCCGGTGACCACGGTCAACGCGTTGAGCGGAATGTCGAGATCGAGATTATTGAGATTATTCTGCTTTGCGCCCGTGATCCGTATGGCTTTGTTCATGTTCGTGATTTAGTGCAGCCGGTATTTTTCCGCTAGGACCCGGCGAAAGCGCGGGCCATAGATCAAATCGAAAGTTTGTTCTTTATCCGGAAACAGCTGCAGCGCGGTTTTTTTGGCGTGCTCGATGACTTCCTGAGCCTCGGTCAAGGTGAGGTCGACTTGCCACAGCAAGGTCACGGCAAGATCCATGGCCCGGCGCAGCCTGCGTATTTTCCGTTCTTCAGCCAACAAAGCTTCTCTATCCATCTTCATTTGGAATTATGAAATCGGGCAAGCGTACAGTTGCGGACAATCTTCATGCGACCCAACCTAATACACTTAACACACGGCCGAAGTGAGTCAAGGAAACCCGGGGATTGGGTATTAGGTTTCAGGTCTTGGGTGTTAGGTAAAGACGCACGCAACAGAGATCAGAGGGCGGGAGACGGGCGACCGCGAACGGTGAGAGGCACTGAAAGCGAACACCCAAGACCCAAAACCCGAAGCCCAATACCCAACAGCCAATACCCCGGCACCCAAAGCCAACTTTCGGCAAGCTGCTGCGTTTGCTAAGGTGGCGTTATGCGCATCGCCGAGATTTTCTATTCGATTCAGGGCGAAGGCCGGCTGGTTGGCTTGCCGTCGGTGTTTATTCGGACTTCGGGCTGTAATCTACGTTGTGTCTGGTGTGATACGCCATACACCTCCTGGGAACCCGAAGGAACCGAGATGAGTCTGCGGGAAATTAGTCAGGCTGTTGAAATTTATCCGATCCGCCATGTGGTGATCACTGGCGGAGAACCGTTTTTGGCGCCGGGGATCGACGAATTGGCGGCGCAGCTAAAGACATCCGGCGCGCATATTACTATTGAAACCGCGGCGACCCTTTTCAAAGCCGTGGCCTGCGATCTCATTTCCATGAGCCCCAAGCTGTCAAATTCGACGCCATGGCAGAAACACAATGGCAAGTTCGCGGCGATGCACGAAGAACACCGGCTTAATTTCGCCGTTATGCAGCAATTTATCGACAGCTACGAGTACCAGCTGAAATTTGTCGTCGACCGGGAGCCGGACTTCGTCGAAGTTGGTGAAGTCTTGGACAAATTGAAGAGTGTCGATAACACCCGCGTGCTGATCATGCCTCAAGCCAGGACCCGGAAGGAACTGCGCTATAAGAGCCGCTGGATCGTTGAGCTTTGCAAGCAGCACGGCTACGGTTACTCGCCGCGACTGCAGATTGAATTGTATGGTAACCGGCGCGGCGTTTAGCCTAATGCTTAACACCCGGACGCGTTGAGGGAGTGCTGCGGGTGTCGAACTTGATTTGATGAGGATTAGGTCTTTGTTGGTGGTTTTCAACCATAGGCGGCCGCGCCTGAGCTGCATCAGTATCGATCCTGGCTATAATCGCCGGCGCCAGGATTTTCATCAGTGTCACCGGCAGCGAGCTGGTAAACCGGTAATCGCCGGCTTCTCGTCCCTGCACATAGGCGGTGATCACGCCGAAATAACGATTGCCGATGTAAAAGGTAAACGTGGCGGTCCGGTTGGTCGCCCGCGATGAAATCACGCCGCCATGCCGATTAAACGTTTGAAACCGGTTGTCGCCCGATCCGGTTTTACCGCCCACCGTAAGCACCGTCCCGTCCGCCAGTCGAAAAACTCCGTTGAGACGCCGCGCGGTTCCGTGCTCGACCACCTCGGCCATGGCTTTTCTGACGGTCCGGGCCACCTCCGGCGCTAGTACCTGCTCGCCCTTTGCCGCTTGCCGCTCCATCAGGGTCTCATACGGCGTGGCGCGCGCGAAATGAATTTTGTTCAAACTTACGCTGCGCTTGCGCACGCCGTCATTGACCAAAACGCCAATTAAATCGGCCAGCGCCACCGGCCGATCCGAAGAGTTGCCAAGCGCGGTCGCATAAGACGGCACCATCGTCTTGAAGGGGAAGCCCAGATGTTGCCAATAGGGGGTCATGCGTGTAAAGGCATCTTTTTCCAGCCGTATTCTCAGGCGGAGATCCTGTGCCCTGCGGTTGCGCGGGTTCAGCAGCCACGCCGAGCCCAAGAGGCGCGCCTTGTGGCTCTTGGCAAAGAGTTCCTCCCAAGACAGCTTGGAATTAACGCGGAATTCGCCGGCGCACCAGAGATCCAGCGGGTGCAAGGACAAGAGATACGCATAATCGACCAGGGTGAGCCGCGGATTGCGATAGGCGCGGAACAGCTTGGCGACGGCTTCCGCTTTCGCCTCGATGTGATTTTGTTTCAGCCATGCCGCCAATGCTTGGTGATCGGCGCCGATCCGCCAGGCAAAGAAGAGAATCGCCAGACGCCTGTCGGCATTGCCTTTGGTTCCCAGCAGCTGCTTAGTAATCTGTTCCGGCGTTTGACCGCGATAAGTCTGATAGGAGCGCCGCAACGCACTGCGCGACTCTTCTTCGGCGATCTGGTTCAGCATGCGCCGGCGTTCCGGATGATTGGCATCAGTGAGCACCGCATCGGCATTGTATGTCAAGCGTGCGCGATGATAACTCACCAGATCGCGCATCAAACGGATGAACACTAAGTTAGTGGAATTCCTAAATGCTTCACGCAAAACCGGGATCCTTTCGTTGTCCTCGCGGCTGAAATTTTCGAAATGGTGCAGCCCGCCGCCGGTGAAGAATGCCTCGTATGGGCTGGCGGAATAACGGCGCTCCATGGCGTGCTCGAGAAACTGCTGTAAGCCGATATTTTTGTTGTTTTGCAAGGTATCGATGGTCCAACGGGTAAGCGGATCACGAGCCTGGCGCAATTTCTGGGTCAGCCGGCTTTCATCCAGATCGCCCAGTTCATTGTGCAGTTCTGCCATCACCTCGAGATAGTGCGCCAGAGTCCGCAGCTTGGCCGTGCTGCCCAATTCGAGTTTGACGCTTTTGTTGAAATCAAACGGTGCGGCCAGGTTGTCTGCCTGCACACGCACGAGGTTTCCCTGAGGTGTCGGTTCAACCAGTAGGAACGAGTAGATAACTTTCTTAGGGTCGGCATTTTCCAATAACCGTTCGCCGTTCAGTCCATAGGCCTTGATCACCTCCGGATTGGACAGAGTTTGCAGAAAATCGACAACCTTTTTCTGCAGGGGAGCATCGATCGTGCTTTCGACCTCGATGTCGAGACGGTCGAGATCGTAGAAATTCGTGACTCCCAAAAGCTCCATCATCGTCACCCGAATCGCATTGGCCGCCTTGTTCCTGCCCGAGGAAGGCTGGGGCGGTACCGGAGCATGCGATAAAAACTCTATCGGGCTTTTCTCCAGGGCAGCGGCAAACTCCCCATCGATGATTCCTTGGCGCGCCAGTAAGCGGGTGAACTGATTGACCTTCTGCTCCAAGGACGCGCGTTCTTCAACGAGAAATACCGACGGCGCCCGCACCGAGATGAGCAATGTCAAGACATGTTTGTAGGCTCGTACTTTGGCGGGAGTCATTCCGGGCGATCGTAACGTTCGCGTGATCTCCGCCAACTGCATGCCGAACCAGGCATAAAGCCCTTCGCCTAAACCATGAATCTCGCCGTAGCCGGGCGCGGCGGCAAGGGGAACTGTATTGAAATAATCGACGATAATCCGATCTCTCCAGGCACGTGTGTTCGGACCCGCGCGGTAGGCCTTCAAACTCGCGCCGATCATCTGCCGCAACTTTTCGGCGGGAGATTCCGTGCGGCCATGGGGTGAATGGCGAAATTTCTCTAGTTGAATGGCCAGCGTACTGCCGCCTTGGACGGGGACATCGATAGAGAGCTTCGAGCCCAGGTAGAACAAGGCGGCCTTGAAGAAGCGGTCCCATTCGATAGCGGGGTTTTGCCGCGAAAAATTCGGGCTGTCGAGACCGCGGTCTTCGAGGAATAGCAGGGTCTTGATTAATAGAGGTGGAATATGATCGATGTCCTCGAAGAGAAACTCCGATTGCGCGTGGCGAAAAAGAGGCACACCGGAGGCGCCGCGAATGTCGATGCCGGCTGCAGGCGGTTCATCATAAGGCGGCGAAATCCCGCGGTTGATCAGTTCCACCATGGCCTCCGATTGCCGGGCCTGCCGGCCGACCTGGTAACCCTGGGCTTGGAGGCGGGACTGAAAAGCGGCTAGCTTCGAATATCCCCGGCGATCGTCGAATGGCGCGGACCGCGGAAAGGCGATACTCGATCTCTCTCCTGCCGCCAGCTCAAAGGATAACCGTTCGTTGGTGTGGGTAAATATCCAGGACTGGACAATCGATGTCTGAAACTCGATGTAAACGCCAGCGCTCAGCAACAGCAATGCCACGCCTGACAATAACCACAGCTTGAAACGTCTTTTGCTGATAAAAGAAAAGAGCCGGGATGTAGACGATGCAACTTCGGTTAACTCGATAAGCTTGCTGTTCATTTCAGTGAGGGAATAGAAGGATAGCATAAGCGCGAAAGAAAACTAAGCTGACCCGGTACATGTCGCAGGGTGATTTCGTTCTAGTGAGAAAATTCAAATTCGTTAAATACCTATGAC
>JBBDNJ010000226.1:0-15405 GCA_040877705.1 Binatia bacterium
GCCGCGGAAGAACAGGCCGGCGGAGCCGTGCTCCTTGGCCCAAGTCATTTCCTCTAGCGCAGCATCGATGCAGCGCAGAGGCAGGATCGCCACCCACTTCAGGCGGTTTGGCGCCTTGGCGCAAGCATCGGCAAGGAAGCGATTGTAAGCGCGGCACAGAGCTGTTTCCAATTGCGGATCGTCGGTCAAATAGACCAGAAAAAGGGTCGGATAGATGACCTGAACTTCGACGCCGATCTTGTCCATATCTTTTAATCGCGCGCCGGGATCGGTCAGCTCGCGCACGGCCAGATGTATGTCTCCCCTGCCCGCTTCCCGCTTGGCCGCCGATGGAGTGATCAAACTAAAGCTCGCCTTGCCGGCCGGCTTGGGAAAAATCTCGCCGTCAATGAGCCAAAAAGCATTTCGGTCTTGGTACCAGGTGTCGTCGGGAATTTTGACCAGGATGGGCCTGCGAGGATACATCTCTTGATCGATAAATTTCCACATCGCCTCCGATTCGGCGATATGGGTATCGGCATCGATAACACCGGCCATGATTTTCTCTCCTCTCACACATCGGGAATCTGTTTTTGTAGGGGCAGACCTGTGTGCCTGTCCTCGAGAACGGGCAACCACATAGGGTTGCCCCTACATGGCCGTCCCGGTGAATCAGGCACCCCTACAGGCCCCTACCGTTTGCATCGTCCTTTGACGATCGATTACTTTTTAAACTTATCGATAAACCCGCTCTTCTTGATTTCATCCAGTACGCTGGAATCCAACAATTTCAAACTTTCCGGCGTCTGTCCTTTGGCTTTGGCATTGGTCTTGGCCACCTGTGAAAGAATAAACTCCAGTCCCTTCCTATCCGGCAAGACCATCACGCCGTCGCCATATTTAGCCAGATAATAATCGTAACCGAGGCTGGCGTCTTCGTCGCTGACCCGGCTGTATTTTTTGATCAACCCAAGCGCCAGCGGTTTGTCATGGCGCAAGATGAAGTAGCTCTCGATGATGGCTCTCATGGCATTTACGATTTTCGAACGGTTTGCCTCAAAATAGCTGCGCTTGACGATAAAGCAGTTTTGCGGGAAAGCCACGCCGCTTTCGGCCAAATCGATCAATGAGTTCAATTTGAATTCTCTCATGCCGATGGTCGTGTGCGGTTCGCTTAACAACGTCGCGTGAATTGTGCCCTGGCTCAGAGCCGCCAAACGGGTCATATTGCCTCCGGTTTGGACAATGGTCACGTCTTTCGGGCTGATCCCCAACTTCTCAAGAGCGACTTGCGTCGCATAATCCGATGCCGAGCCAAAGCGGCTGATGGCGATTCGTTTCCCTTTCAGACCCTCGGGCGTTTTAATTTCAGGACGAACCAGCAGCTTATTGGGAATGAAATTGATACCGCCGGCGATGATCGTCGTGTCCGCGCCCTGAAGGTTGGCCGTGATCGCCAGCGCTCCAGTGGTAAAGACGATTTGCAGCTCGTTCGCCAACAGCGCTTGCATGGCCGGCGTGCCGCTCTCCAGCGCGAGATATTCGCCCTCTAGCCCATATTTCTGGAAGAGCTTTTTCTCATACGCTAACCACAGCAAGGCGTGAATCGCGGTAGAGAACCCGCCGCTGGCGGCGCGGAACCGATCCTGTGCCGGTGCGCGGCCGGCGACGCCCAGCGTGCACATGAGAACGACTATCAACCCTGCGACTGCTTTCATGGGACCCTCCCGATCAGCTTTACATGGTAATCTCGTCGGGCTATACCAAACTCGATGTTAGCGTGCCAGCAAATAATGTATCCGTGTCGTGTTACGTGTTCGTGCTAAGGTCATTTTTCGGTCACATGTCACGGATACGATCACGTTAGGAGCGATGAAATGATTTTCCTGACCAACGATCATATCCAGCAAGTCCTCGACATGCCCACCTGCATCGAGGCTATGGAAGATGCCTATCGCGATCTCAACGAACTGCGCGCCGGTTACCGTCCGCGGATCGATTTTTACGTTCCCGAGGAACCTCATTATTACCGTTGGGGGACTATGGAAGGAGCGTCGCGCAAGCTCGGCATCTTCGCCATCCGGATGAAATCCGACATGCTGGCGTGGGAGGACAAAGACGGCTTCATGGTCGAGGATAAGTACTGCATGGAACGCGGCACGTACTGCGGTTTGATATTTCTCACCAGCACGCGCAACGGCGAGCCCTTGGCGATACTCAACGACGGCTACTTGCAACATATGCGCGTCGGCGCCTGCGCCGGACTGGGAACCAAATATCTGGCGCGCCAGGACTCGAAAGTCCTGGCGATGATCGGCTCCGGCGGCATGGCACGGACCTATGCCGAGGCGATTAAGCATGTGCGGCCCATCGAGGTGATGCGGGTCTTCAGTCCCACGAAGGCTAACCGCGAAAGCTACGCTCGCGACATGACCGAACTTCTGGACATCGAAGTGGTCGCGGTGGATACGCCGGAGAAAGCCCTCAAAGGCGCCGACGTGGTCGCACTGACGACGGATTCGTTAGTTCCTGTCATAAAAGCTGAATGGTTGGAGCCGGGAATGCACATCAACAATGTGCGCAACAACGAAGCGGGTCCGGACGTCCTCGATCGCGCGGATGTCCGAGCACGCCTGGGCACATCGACTCTCTATGCGGACCGCAGCGCGCCGGAAGTCGTCACCGGCAGCGACGGCATGTTCGGATTCATTGCCGGCACCGTTGAGGAGAAAAAGAAAATTCCCGCTTCGCCGCACCAGGAGATCGACAATCCTGATATCGGCACGGTTCCCGATGTCATGGCGGGTCGTTGGGTCGGGCGCGCCAACGATCGACAGATCACGTTTTTGAATAACCAGGGCACACAGGGCCTGCAGTTCGCCGCTGTCGGCGGAACAGCATACAACCTGGCGAAAGCCAAAGGACTCGGGCATCCGCTGCCGCTGGAATGGTTCACTCAGAACATACGGGATTAAAACAGTTGCAGTAATGGGGTTTTGGAGCGTTGATATCATCCGGATCTGATCCCTTGAATCTCCCCTTTGCCCCATTATTCCAATTGCCCAGGAGGATCTGATCATGGCGACGCTTCGTTACATCGCTTATCTCAGTGAGAATCCGCAAAAACTATCGAAGTTCTACCATCGATTTCTCGGCACCGAGGAACTCGGCCGTTCGCCTGACGGCGATATATCCATCACCGATGGTTTCTACAATCTTACGCTCTTCAAAACACGACCCGCTCTCGGCGAAATGCATATGGACAACGGCCTTCATCACATCGGCCTGGAGGTCGATGATCTCGAAGAGGTGAAGGGCCGTTTTCTGAAGTGGAATCCACGCGGCGTGATCATCCAGGAACCAAGAGACATTCATCACGGCGAGATCCGTATTCATGACAGCGAATGCCGCCCTGTCAGCCTTTCGACAGGGAGCTTTGGCGTGCCGGCAAGCAAGGAAAAATCGTTTCCACGGGTGCGCCATATCGCTTACAACGCACTCGATCCCGAAACGATGTTGCTTTTTTACACGCAGGTCTTGGGTCTGCGCGAAGTGCCGTCCAGCTACCAGCGGCGGCAGCAAGGCCGCGGCAACCGCTTTTGTGCCGACGGTAAAACCAACCTGGCGATTCATCCCTTTTACAATAAGATCGAAGGTCATGAAGCGAAATTCGGCATTAACCATATCGGCTTTCTCACGAATACAATGCAGGCGACCATGGCCGAATTGAGCAGCGTATTAAACATCGCGCCTCGCCCTTCGAACCGACCCTATGCCGAGGTTCGTTTTCGTGACCCCGAAGGCAATGCGTTGGACCTGTCGCAAACCAAAGGCTGGGAAGTGGATGTCAATAAATGGGAAAGCGCGGCGTAACCGTTTTGAATTCTGGGTGTCAGGTTTTGGGTCTCAGGTTCGAAGTGTTATATGCCGGTCCGCCCGGAAGCCGTCAAGATGATTGTTGCGCGTTTTAAGATTAGCCCGAGCGAAGCAGCGCGCTCCTACGATACCATGACTAATCTTTTATCTAATGACGGGAGCGTCAACATCAAGAAAGTGCGCGGCTATCTGAACCTATTGCGCGAGGAGCGCCCGATTCCTGAAGATCTCGATGCGGAAAAGCTGGTAGATTTTTCCATGCTGCCTTCGGTCCGGTAAACACGCCACAGTGCGGCGGCGCCGCTTTTACGGCGCATTAATTCGATAAAGAAAAATTAAGACATAGAGTCAGACCATATCTCGAACGACATCCGTCCACTCTGGTTGTTCATTTCTACGGTTCATAATTGGTTCTCGCACTGAATCTCACCTGGATAAACCCGGCTTCACTTGCCGGCGTCGCTCATTCGTGGAATCGACGTGTCGCGGCAGCGGCCGCCTCCTGCACTCCTGGCAGAGGACAGAAATTGTTCGCCTCTACTCCGAAGACCGGGTTGAACTTGCTACGAAAATTTTCGAGAGCGATGACGGCAGCTAATTCTACTAACTCCTCGTCGGTGAAATGTTTCTTGAGACGATTGAAAAATCGATCCGTGACCCGTTTTCCCGTGTAGGTCATCCGCTCGGCTAGCTCCAGTGCCAGCCGCTCGCGCACCGAAAACAGCCGGTTTCTTTTGTAATCTCCCAGCACCGCTTCGACCTTCTCTGCTGTCGCCCCGTTTTGCATCGCACCGGATGCGTTACTGTCAATTCAATACGGGCAGCCGTTGATGTTGGCCGTCTTAACACAGACCAGATGACGCAGATCAGGCGCAATGAGCCCAGATTCCTGAATTCCTTGAGCGAGGGCTTGGACTCCTTTCTGGATTGTGGGTCTTACGGCCGATACCTGCGCGGCATTTGACACAAAGCCATGGCGTTTCTTTTGCGCTTCGAAAATTTCTCGTACTTCATCATTCGCCTCACTCTCCGTTACACCTTTGATTCTGGCCATGAACCGCCCTCCCAGTTGACTGAGATATTATGTGGTCACCTTCCGTGATTTTGGCCTTCTACGATGGATGTAGATTTCCTTTGACACCCAATCTTGATCTGGATTAGCTTGACGCAACTTTTCTTCCGGGCTGTTTTGCAGCTCGGTCGAATCGCCTCCTGAATTTTGACAATCGATAGCCCAGTTCTCGTGGCGTCGCGCTAGTACTCGCCGTTGGCTTTAGAGGCTGGAATGATCTTCCGTGTCGTTCCAAGGCGCCAGTCATCCCTATCCGCAGCATTTTTCGTCGTCACAGTCTGAACATCTTCCGAGATGCTTCCAAGGCGCCAGCCATTCCCATTCGCAGGCTTTTTTTCCATCATGGCCTGAACGTCTTCCGAGAGAGCGTTAAGAGCCATTACGACATCGGCAAGCCTAAGCACTCGCTCCTTAACGCCAAAAACACCATAGCCGAGGACCTTCAGAATGAATGGGTTGTCCAACTTATCCTCTGCGAGCATGGCATTAATGATAGGCACAACATCTGGCGACAATTTTACGGTCATACCTTCTCCATCTTTAATCGTGCCGCCCTGCACCTCGCGTCGGCTTGGGCTAGCATTCTGGTCTTTCTTAGTCAGCTTAGCGATTACGAATCGCTACCTTAACTTCCTTGCTTTCCAAACAAACGTATAAAACGGATTTGCCAAAAAACGCAAACGCCAGGGCGAAGCCCAGCCCATGACTCTGCATTCCGGTTTATTGACATGAGTTAGCGACCCACCTATGATCTGAAGCAATTACGATAAGCTTTGCCGCATCTCGCGAAGAGCTAAGGGTATGGCACAAAGCGTTCCAGCGGGCTCTTAGCTCTTTGCGAGTGGATGAGAGAGGAAAAACTGTATGGGAAAATTTAAACTCACCGTCGCATGCGACAAATATGACTATCTCCAACCCTTGCGCGAGGGACAAGTTGAAGCCGAGGGCATCGATCTCAACCTCATGACAGTCGAGAGCGGGATTCGCCACGAGCGCATGTACCGCTACGGCGAGTACGACGCCTGCGAGTTTTCCATGTCTTCTTATCTGGTGGCGCGCGGCCAGGATGTGGATTGGCTGCAAGCGATTCCCTTTTTTCCGCGTCGCATGTGGGGTCATAAGTTCTGTTTCATTCGCGCCGGTTCCGGCATCAAGAGGCCCGCGGACTTAAAGGGTGGCCGCATCGGCCTGCGCAGCTATGAAAATACCCTGGCCTTGGTGACCAAGGGCATGCTGATGAACAGCTACGATCTCGGCGTAAGCGACGTCACCTGGGTCATCGTCAATAAGGAACACGTCGGCTTCAAACTACCGCCGAGTATCAAAGTCGAATTCGTCGAAGGTCACCGTAAGCTGGAGGATTTGCTGGTCGAGGGCAAGGTCGATGCGGAAGTAGAACCGGATTTGCCGCAAAGATGGATTCGCGGCGAAGGTAATGTCGAACGGCTTTTTCCGGAATTTGAAAAAGACGAACGGAAATATTACCAGCGCACGAAAGTCTTTCCGATCATGCATCCGGTCGTGATCAAGAAAGAAATTCTCGACCGCGATCCATGGGTAGCCACCAGCCTCTACGAAGCTTTTATGGCGTCGCGCCAGGCGTACAATGATTTCATGGAGCAACCGCACCGCCTCAGTTTTGCGTGGGCACGCTCGTACTTGGAAGAGGAGCGAAAGTTCTTCGGCAGAGACCCCTTCTACCAGGGCTTTAAAGAGAACTATAACGACGTGGAGAATCTAATTAAATTCGCCGACCAGCAAGGCATGCTGGGGCGATCACTGTCGGTTGAAGAGCTGTTTACGGAGAACACGCGAGGGACGTGATATTCTTAGGACTCGTTCCGGCCATCCACGGGATTGAAGAAACATGGATGCGCGGATCGAGTCCGCGCATGACGAACAATGCATGCACTGCGAAGTGTAGGATCGGTTCAAGAATCGAGTCTTCACACAGTCTGGCGCAGGGAGAAATCTTGACATGAAAGAAAGATTCCTCCTCGCGCCGCTTCTCGGAATGACAACTTTGGAGGCGAGAAATCTTTCCGAAAGTCGACCAAAATTCCTCGTCGCAGCTCATCGGAATGACAAACACTTTCCGAAACCAGACAATAACGCGAATCGAGAGAGGAGACTAAAATGGCTGACTATCGAATCATCGATGCCGACGGGCACGTCATGGAATTGGACAGCGAACTGCGCGAGTTCATCGGCCCACCCTACAAAGATTTGGAATGGCACCAGAGCTATTCCTTTTGGCCGGGTCTCACGATGGATGGTTACCTCCGCTCGTTGCGCCAGAAAGGCGGATGGGCGGGCGGTGGCGACGGTCCCAAAGCGAATCATTGGCTCGACTTTCTCGACAAGAACAAGATCGAGCTCACGGTTCTCTACCCGACCCAGGGACTCACTCACGGCGCGATACAGGACAAGGACTGGGCGATTTGCATGGCCAGGGCTTACAATGACTGGCTCTATAATAAATTTATGGCGGTGAGCCCTCGCTTGGTCGGCGTCGCCCTGCTGCCGATCCAGGATATTTCCGAAGCGGTCAAAGAACTGCGCCGTTGTGTCAACGAGCTGGGCATGGTCGGCGCCGTGTTGCCCGCCGTGGCTCCCGCCGGACGACTCTATAGCGGTCCTGAATTTTATCCGCTCTGGGAAGAAGCCCAGAGACTGGACGTTCCGGTATCGACTCACGGCGGGCTGAGCATGCCGTCGCTCGGTCTCGATATGGTGAACAACTTCACCATTGGACACACGCTGGAACACCCCTTCGCGCAGATCCGCCAGTTTACCGCCCTGATGTTCGAAGGCGTATTCGAACTGTTTCCGAACTTCCGCTTCGGCTGCATCGAATGCGGTGTCGGTTGGGTGCCCTATATGATGGATCGGATGGACGAGGAGCAGAAGCGCAAGGGACACTACTCGCCGCGCTGCAAACTGAAACCCAGCCAATACGTCAAAAAGGGAAACATCTTCTTCGCCGTGGAAGTCGAGGAGTCGGCGCTGCCGCTGGCCGCGCAGGTCGGCAACGATAATGCGCTCATCTGGGCGTCCGACTACCCGCACGAACGCGATCAGCGTGACTTCTCCCAGGACATCCCGAATCTAATTAATCGCAAGGATATCGGCGATGAGCTGAAGCGTAAAATTTTCTGGGACAATCCGCTGCGTTTTTATCCAAGGCTAAAGGAGCGGGTGGAAGGCGGTCAGCTAGTGAAGAAAGCCGCCAGCGCCTAAACGTCAGAACGTCCGATGTAGGGGCAGGCCTGTGTGCCTGCCCAGCCCTCCACCCATCATCGGGCGACCACACAGGGTCGCCCCTACAAAGATCTCACGCATCCGGTCACTCTCTGGCACGAACACGCGCACGATCCACGATCGCGTCTTTTGGCCATAGACATCCCAACTCAGGTTCGATAAAAGTCACTTCATGACACAGGACGATTTCATCGCCGAACTCTGGAGTTACGCCGAAGAAGTCCCCATGGAGCAGCATCCCTGGTTCGACGGCATCATCAAGCATCGTTGGGCCAGGGAACAAATCATCCTCGGCGAAGTCCAGCACTATCTGCGCGTCCGCACCAATCCGATTTTCTTTGGCTATATGGCCGTCAACGCCGTGTCGGCCAAAGAATATGCCGTGATGGAAACAGTATTGGAAAACTTTATGGAAGAGCTTGGCGGCAAACGCACCCACATGGATATCATGCTGCAGTTTCTCGAAGAAGGCGGGATTTCGCGCGAGGCAGCCGACAATGCGGAACCCGCTCCCGGAACGCTAGCGGCAATTGAAATGATCATCGGCTGTTGCCAAAGGCGGTCGGCGTTGGAAGGGGTCGCCATGCTTGCGTTCGTCGAAAGCCAGCTCGGCGGCGAAGGCAAAATCTCCGAGAAGGTCTATCGCGAACTCACCGGCCATTACGGCTTCTCGCCGCGGGCCGCGGAAACGTACCGGTTGCACGCGGCTCAAGACGAGGGCCACGGCAACCGTCAGATCGATGCGATCCGCTTATTAGCCAATGATGCGGAGACGCGAGATAAAGTGCGAGCCGCCGTGAAGCTCGGTTTGACCGCCTTTACTCTGGAATGGGACGGTCACGTGCAGGCGATGACAGGGAAAAGAGAGTTCTGGAGTGGAGTGTCTGCTCTTAAACTGCGTCAGCCGACCGTCAGGCTGCAAAAGTAATGTTGAATCGCGTTCTCCATCGATTTTTTGAATCGGCCAATCCGCCTTCCGTCACACCGGTGAAAACCGGTGTCCAGGTTTATTCTAATGAGAGACTGGATACCGGCTTCCGCCGGTATGACACATTTTGGTCGTCCCCTGTTGACAAGAGCGGAGCCCAAACCTTTGATTGTCATCCCGAGCACAACACCCTCCATCACACTGGCCAATCTTTCGGCAAGTCGCGCCGCAACTTTTTGTATTCAGGATTGTCAGCCTGTTCTCGGCGCAGACGAGCCAAGGCCTCGATGATTTCCTCTTGATCCATTTTCAGCGAATTGGAGACCATACCCGTGGTCTCTTCGAAGCCGAGGCCTCAATTGCTGTGTCAGCCGCGCATGCGCTGTAGAACGTAAATATCTTGCTCTTTGCTTGCCATTCGATGGCTCCTATTGGTTTATGAAAGCCCCGAGAAGCCGACTCGTTGAACCGTGATCGACTCCGTTACCGTGTCGGGTGCTCCTTGTGTCCCGACTCGAATCTCTAATCTCACGAAAAGTCTCCAATGAGCTTGTCGCCAATCGATATGCAGAATCAAAAATGCATTCTCGACAATCGTCTCCGGCGGCTCGTCGCAAAAAACCGCCATGTTGAGGATGACGCTTGCCCCCACCGCAACTTCCAGCGGCGGCTCAAAAACCCTTTCTCTAGCCCTAAATTTTTCATGCGGCACGCGTACAGAAAGACACCGCATGGGTTCCGCGGTTTTATTTTGTATCCGCCACTTAAACAACCACTCGCCGGGATTGTCGCTGCCGCTTCGGTCGATCTGGTCGACACCTATTTCCGACGATTCGCCCGCCAAACCCATTTTCACTCCAGCGTCTTAGAATATTTCCGTCTCTACCGTTCATTCTGAACCTGCCAAGCGTCTTCCCTGTGAACAGTTGGACCAACGTCTCGACCGCATCTGAACGATTTGAACGGCTTGAACATTTTTAA
This sequence comes from Binatia bacterium, assembly GCA_040877705.1. Classification (GTDB taxonomy): domain Bacteria; phylum Desulfobacterota; class Binatia; order UBA9968; family UBA9968; genus WHTF01. Next base: position 10,098 of record JBBDNJ010000226.1, read on the forward strand.
CGATTTGAACGAATGCCTTTATCGGTTGGCGTATACTGAAGTCTTTCCCTCTTTGTCAAAAGTTACGACTTCATACCGCTATTGAGCATAACTTGCGCCGTTCAGGAGCAGCAAAAGAACCGTCCCCGCGAGCCAAACGCGCGATATTTTCATGAACGATATACCTCCTCGATGAATGGTGGAATCTAATCTACCAAATTGCCTTGGGGCGGCAAAGCGTGGGTCTGTATAACTAGTCCAGCCGGAAACAACGTGGATACCCTGAACAAGTCAGGGCATGACGGACGAAAGAACGATCGCATACAATCATTCATCGTCATAGCCGGACTTGATCCGGCTACCCACGTCCCCAGTTCACGTCTACCCCCAACGTCAAGAATACTCACGTTGACACCCAAGCTGCCGGGTGCGATATCGGTAAGTAAACCGTTATTGAGTAAAGGTGGCCCATGAAAAATAATTTCAAGGTTCTCGACAGCGACATGCATTTAATGGAGCCGGTGGACCTGTGGCAACGCTACATCGACTCGAAATACAAAGCCGATGCGCCGCGCGGACTCACCAGCGAGAACGTTCGCGACTTGCGCATGGCCCATCCGGATGGCCGTTATTGGGGATTGCCCGCGAGCCACAATCGCAATTCGTCGCATCATCAGGGCCACAACTTCCGCAAGAATCAGGGGACCTATGGGCCGCATGCCGAGCGCGGCTGGACCGCGGAAGTCCAAATCGAGGCCATGGACATCGAAGGCATCGATGTCGCGGTGCTTTACCCCACCCGCGGCCTGCAGGTGCTGGCCGAACCGCGCATGGAGCCCAGGTTCGCCGCCGCATTAGCTCGCGCTTACAACGATTGGCTTTACGACTTCTGTAAAACCAACCCGACCCGCCTTCTAGGCGCTGGCATGATATCGCCTTTCGATGTCGATGAAGCCGTCGCCGAAGCCAGGCGTTGCGCTACGGAATTGGGCTTTCGCGCGGTGTTTATGCGTTCCAGCACCATGGAAGGCCGCAATTGGTATGACGACTACTTCGAACCGCTGTGGGCGACGTTGGAAGAGTACCAGTTGCCGGTCGGCTTTCATGAATCTTCATCGTCGGCGGCACGGCAAATCGGTGACCAGTTTGAACCGAATTTCATGCTTCGACGCGCCGTCGCCCAGCCGATGGAGCAGATGCTTGGCTTAGTGAGCCTATGTTCCGGCGGGGTTTTGGCGCGCCATCCCAAGCTGCGGGCTGCCTTTCTGGAAGCCAATTGCACCTGGCTGCCATGGCTCTTGTGGCGCCTAGACGAAGGTTGGGAGCGCGAAGGCGATATCTGGGCGCAAGATCTGACCATGAAACCGAGCGAGTACTTCAAAAAACAATGCTTCGTATCGGTCGAACCCGACGAGCACGGCGTCAAATACGTAATCGACTATATCGGCACCGATCGCCTGGTATTCTCCACGGATTATCCCCACGGCGATTCGAAATTTCCCCATGCCGTGGAAAGTTTCCTCGAACTCACAATCAGCGACGACGACAAGCGGAAGATTCTTTGGGATAACTGCGCCGAGTTCTATCGTCTGGAGCCCTAGCGGATTTATACTTCGCACATTGATAGCACTACCGATTATTGGAAGATTCCTACGCTGTCTCGCTGAAGGATCGGTCGTCACGTTGCTTTGTTAGCGTTAATGCCGAATTGAATTCATCCACCGTTAACACGGATTATCTATTCTGCTTTGTTTGTATCACCGCGGAGGTTTCATGGCTGAAAGAGCCTTTTCTTCTACTGAACTTTACGACGCCTGGCCGATACTTTCCGTGGACGAGAAAGTAGAAGGATTTCAACTCTTGCCACCGGAAGAGCGCGAGCCTTTCTTCAAGCAACTTAGCGCGCGTGACGAGGCGAAGCTGCTGGAGGATTTTTCATCCGCTGAGCGACGGAATTGGATTCGCATGCTGGCACCGGAAGACGCTGCCGACGTCATTCAGGAGACGCCGCCGCGCGCGCGGGAGGATTTAGTCTCGTCGATCGATGAGCCGCTAAAAAGCGAGGTCAAGGGGCTGCTTGCTTACGCCGAAGACCAGGCCGGCGGTCTTATGAGCCCACGCTACGCTCGTTTGCGCCCAAGCATGACCGTCGAGGAAGCCTTCAGTTATCTCCGGCGCGACGCCCGCGACCGTGAGAAAAATGTTTACTATGCATTCGTCGTCGATCCGCAAGAACGACTTCTTGGAGTGGTTTCTTTTAGAGATCTGTTCTCGGCCCGCGGCGACCAGTCGATCCAGGATGTTATGCGTCGCAATGTGGTCACGGCGCGCGACGATCTCGACCAAGAGGCGCTGAGCGATCTGTTCGCCAGACATAATCTCATGATGATTCCCATCGTTGATGCCCAGTCGCGGATCAAGGGAGTCGTGACTCACGACGACATCATCGACGTTCTTCGCGAAGAGGCCACCGAAGACATTCACAAGATCGGTGGTATGGAAGCTCTCGACGCCCCGTATTTGCAGATCCCGTTATCGCAAATGATTAAGAAACGCGGCGGATGGCTCGCCGCCTTATTTTTAGGGGAAATGTTGACGGCCACCGCCATGGGTTATTATGAAGATCAGATTTCACGAGCCGTCGTTCTTGCTCTGTTCGTGCCGTTGATTATCAGTAGCGGCGGAAATTCCGGCTCTCAAGCATCCACTTTAGTGATTCGCGCCATGGCCCTCAAAGAGATCCGCATTTCGGATTGGTGGCGGGTCGTGCGGCGCGAATTTAGCGCCGGTATTGTGTTGGGCTGTATCCTGGCGACTATCGGTCTCGTGCGTATCTTGGCGTGGCAAGGCCTTTTTCATTCGTACGGCGAGCATTACATGCTCATCGCGCTGACTGTCGCCGTCAGTCTAATCGGCGTCGTGCTGTGGGGAACGCTGGCGGGTTCCGTTCTGCCGATTGTTCTGCGTCTTCTCGGTTTCGACCCGGCCAGCGCGTCGGCGCCCTTCGTTGCCACGCTTGTCGATGTCACCGGATTGATCATTTACTTCAGCGTCGCGACCGTGATTTTGAGAGGCAGCCTCTTATGAAGCTAAGCTTCGTAAAAACGGTTTCAAGGCGTTCAAAACGTTCAATTTGTTCAAATCGTTTGAATCGATCTACTGAACCTGTTTATTTCGGCGACGCGTAGAGCTGGAGCAGGTTTCCTTCCGTGTCGAAGAAGTAAAAGCCGCTCCCCGTCGGCCGGTCGACAGCCGGCGTGTCATGCACCTTGACGCCCCAATCCGTCATTTTTTGCTTGGCCAATTCGAAGTCGTCGCGGCTTACGCTAAACGCCTGATGCGTCGCCCCTTCTCGCTCGATGGCGTCTCCTTCCAATGCTTTCGGCCGTTGGAATAGTACGATCATGCCGTTGCCGGAGCGTAAATCGGCGCGCCCGAGCCCCTTTCCCATGTCGTCGCGGTTGAGCTTGGCAACGGTCATGCCGAGGACTTCCGTGTAAAACTTAACCGCGCGATCCAGATCATTAACAGGAATTCCAATATGATAAACGCCGGTAGTTTTGATCATGGGAACCTCCTTTGCGGACTGAGCTGACGATCAGGGTTCGGGCTTGGAGGAACATATCACAATCGCGGATGCGCGGAACAGGTGCTGTCGTGACGAAAGAAAGAGCGAGAGAACTGCGCAGCAGTCTTCGATTACCTTTTAGGCGTCATAGCCGGACTTGAGCCGGCTATCCATCTGTTCAAACGGATTCGCCAGGCGCAGTGCAACCGCTTACGCGAAGAAGAGCGTGGATGCCCTGAACAAGTCAGGGCATGACGAACGAAAGAACGACCGCATACAATTTCCACCGTCATAGCTCTTGCCCAAATCGTTCTCGCCCGCTTGACAGAAGTAGGCTTCGGCCTGTTAAGTAGGAGCCACTTTCGAAAGGAACAATTAACCGGTTATGGATTCATCAAGCATTACAAGGAAACTTAAACTCGGCATCGTCGGCATCGGCGTCGGCGCTTCGGAGATCCTGTCGCAAATAGAACAGATCGCGGAATTCGAGCTCGTCGCCGCGGCCGACGTGAACCCGCGGGTACTCGAGACGTTTCGGCGGCGCTACGGCGCCAAAACCTACGACAGCATCGAAAAGCTCTGTAACGATCCAAATGTCGAGGCGGTTTGGGTTTCAACGCCCAATAAGTTTCACGCCGCTCATAGCATCATCGCCGCCAATCACGGCAAGCACGTGGTGGTCGAGAAACCGATGGCGGTGACGTTGGCCGAAGCCGGGCAAATGATTGAAGCTTCGAGCAAAAACAAGATCAAACTTCTTTGCGGTCACACGCAGAGCTTCGGCCCGCATATCCGCACAATGCGCAAGATCATCCGCTCGGGAGAACTGGGCAGGCTCTGCGCGCTGCACGTCTGGGCCTACACCGACTGGATGCTGCGACCCAGGACGGCGGAAGAGCTCGACATCAGTCAGGGTGGCGGTGTCCCCTACCGCCAGGGACCGCACCAGATCGACACCCTACGGCTGCTTGGCGGCGGCATGGTACGCAGCGTCCGTGGAACCATCGGCCAATGGTTTAAGGGACGGACGATTCCCGGTTACTACTCGGCGTTTATCGAATTCGAAGACGGCACGCCGGCTACGCTCATGCACAACGGCTACGGCTACTTTCTCGCCTCGGAACTGGTGCCGTGGGGAGGACAAAACAGCCGCTATTCGGAAACCGAGCGCGCGGCGATTCGGAAGTCGTTGCTGGACGGCAGCCGTGACGAAAATGCCGATAAGGACGACATGCGTATCGGCGGATCGAAAGAGCGCGAAGTCTTTAGCAGGGGCGCTCCGGGCAAGCCATGGCTGCCGAACGACCTGGGAATCTTGGTTGCCACCTGTGAGCGCGGCGATATCCGCCAGTCGCAGTACGGACTTTACGTTCACAACGACGAGGGCACCAAAGACGTTCCTTTGGTAGGGGGCGGCGGACCTTCCCGGCGCGGCGAGCTGATCGAACTTTACGAAGCGGTGGTGCTGAATAAACCGATTCGACACACCGGACCGTGGGGCATGGCGACGTTGGAGGTCTGCTTGGCGATTATGCAGTCAGCCAAGGAGCAGAAAGAAATTATGCTGTCGCACCAGGTGCCGGCGCCTGAGGAGGACTGACGGCAGTGGAAAGTACAAAAGAGCTTTTGCTATTGCCGGATGTCCCTTTTTTTGGCCGTCATGCCCGTACTTGTTACGGGCATCCATCCTCAATACGATGATAACCATGCGTGATAGGGGTCGGAAACGGCTTTCGCCGTCCCCGCCCTCCGAACCGTGCG
>JBBDNJ010000227.1:0-15401 GCA_040877705.1 Binatia bacterium
GTGCACGGGGTCAGACATAACAACCATTACAATCTTTCAGTTTCCCTCCCTGTCCCTCGCATAGCCGAGATAGCATCGTACTTACATTTGCCTGATCGCGCCGCAGTTACTTGACCCCTTCTTACCGTTAGCCATATTCTTTGACCAGCGCCGCTACTGCCTCCCCCCACTCGTGGAAACCTTTTCAGCGCCGGTCCTTCCCTCGTAACACCTCGGGTGCTATTTCTTTATCGCCGGGTTATTTCATTGAAAGCCGCTTCGATTGGCTTCTAGGCTTCCGCTCTTCCATCTCCCCAGCCATACGGCTTAGCTCCTCGCCAAGTCCATCCTCTCCCAAAGAGCGCTGATCCTCTAGGCTTTGTAGTCCTCATATCAGGAAGAAGTTTTCACGCAACAAGATCGGCAAGAGCGCGAACAACAAGCAGAAGCTGGCTAGCGCATGAAAAATCCCGCCTTGAGGAACAGCATTTAGGATTTCGCCGTCAGCTCCCACCAGTTTTTATCCAAGTCGCTGAAGATAAAGTTTGCCGCGCCATTGGCCGTTTCTAATTTACCCAGCTCGGTAATACCGGCCGCTTCGCCATTTGAGCTGAACTCACGGTGGGCTTGCTCGACCTCCGCGGCGGAGCCCAATTGCAGAGTGAAACGGTTCACGGGAGCCAGGTATTGACGTGGGCTTCGTTTCAGTACGACGATGTACCAAGGTGTCGAAGGATGTTTGATGTATTGGGCCGTATTGAAACCGGCGGCGATCTCCAATCCCAAAACCTCGACGTAAAAGCGGCGGCTTCTCTCGACGTCGTCGCACTGAAGCGTGCCGTGGGTAAAAGCTTGCGGCAGATACCCGCGTCCGGGAAAGCCGTCGCTCGTAAGCGGATGGTCCCAATGATGAGCGGTGTGCGATCGGCCATGGAGCGCGCCGCCGGGATTGTAATACTCGATCTCGAGGTGATTACCGCCGGGCTCGCGAAAATAGACCGAGTAGGCGAAGTGGGCCTTCTGCGGCTTGGTGATCTTGCTGAAACCGTATTTTTCTTTATTGCCTTCGAGATACTGCCAGGCCGCTTCGACTTCCGGGTGGCTCGCCACGCGAAAGCCGTAATGATTGTCAAAAGTTTTCTCCGGCGCATTGGGCCCGCCTTCATGGACGATCAAGCGCCAGTCGGTGTTCGGGTGTTTCAGCGTGGCTTGGCCATTATGTCGTTCGACGATTTCAATCGCCAAGAGATCGGTGAAGACGGGCAAGGTTTCGGCTAGGGAACGACATTCGTAATGACCGCTAATGAGACCTGTGGTTTTGAGCATCTGTCTCTCCCTCTATCCGTTCATTCCGTAACTGCAACATCTAAGGCTACTTTGCATATCCTCCGAAGCAAGTGTCTGTCTGCAAAAAATGTTTCGTGTAACGTGGTCGACCGTGAAATGCTAATGCCCAGGCACCGACGATTACATACTTAACATTGTTCGTGTTCAGCAAGCGGATGAATTCGCACAGATCGTTCGATAATGGCCTCATTTGGATTCTCAGGCATGATCAATTCGAGGAGGATTTGCAGTCTATCGTTGCCGGTAAGAACACGATACCCCTCGAGATCGGCGGCTTCAGTGTCTTCAGAAAGATGAAATTTTCGAACAATCTTTTCCATAACGGAGGCTCGTAAAATTATCCTGAGTATAGCACAGGACCCCGGCAAGGACACTCATTATAGGCCTGAAGACGGCGCGACGAGGTTCAACTTTATTAACCTTTCTCCTCGCTATCTTCCGCCAATCTTCTGGTCGAGAAACGCACGCCAGTTGCCAGCGACCTTCTCTTTCAGCTCGCGGCTCGCGCCGCTTACCTTGGGGAATTTTTCTTTCCATTCATAGGGCCGCGTCGCATCGATGACGGCGCGCGAACTGTGGCCGACTTCATCGCGCGCGATGCGCGGATCGAGCGGGCCGCTCCACGCGCGACGGAGAATTTCGATGGACTGCGCCGGATCGGACCGGCTGCTGAACACCCAGAGGAATTCTTCGGAGTTGGTAATATCGACGTCGTCGTCGACAACCACCACGTAGCGGCCGAGGTAGGCGCCGGAGCGGCATTGGCTGGCGATCATTCCCGCCTGGCGCGCATGGCCGGGGTAACGCTGCTTGATCGAAACGACGGTGAGGAAACGGCCGCCCGCCGGATGACACCACACGCCTTTGACATCGGGCACGCCGGTTTCATCCAGCGCATTCCAGATCAAAGCCGAGCGCATCAGCGAGAAATGGAGGTTGTCGCCGCTCGATGGTTTCAGTAGCGGGAAGCCGCACAGAATCGGATCGTTGCGAAAGTAAACGGCTTTGACTTGAATCACCGGCACCGCCGGTTGGTTGCTGGCGTAGTAACCCGTCCATTCGCCGAACGGCCCTTCCGGCATGACATCGTCCAACCCGACTTCCCCTTCGATGGCGATCTCGGCATCGGCGGGGATCGGCAAACCCGTTAGCGGCCCTTTCACGACCTGCAACGGCCGGCCGAGAATACCGCCGGCGTAGTCGTATTCATTGACGCGATTAGGAACATCGGTGGAGGCGACGACGAAGTTGATCGGATGGTGCCCGAAGGACACCGCCGCCGGAAAGGGCTTGCCCATCTAATGATATTTTTCTTTGTGCACGCGGCCATGCTTGCCCGGTGACATATGCAGTGCAAGCCGGTCCGGACCGTGCACCATGATCCGATAGGTGCCGACGTTGACCCAATCTTCTTCGGGATCTCGCGTGATCACCAGATCGTCGGTGCCGATATACCGGCCACCATCGTGCTCGTGCCAGCGCGGCACTGGGAACTGCAGGATGTTAATGTCCTGCCCCTTTTGCACGTTTTCGAAGAGCGGGCCCTCAGCAACAGTCTCAGCCGTGACGGGAACAATTTTTTTAACCTGTTGGCGCCAGCTTTGGATAAATTCCATATCGCTCAGCCCCGGCTTCATCCCCAAGGTCAGAGCCAAGCGTTCCGAGGACGACACCAGATTAGCGGCGACACGATAACCGGCGGGATAGTCCTTAATGCGATCGAAGACGATTGTCGGCCGGGTTTTCGACCGTTCGTTTATGATCTCCGTTAACGTCGACAATTCAAGATCCCAATGAACCCCGTCGACGGTCATCAACTGACCTAGTTTATCAACTTCACCAAGCCAAGTGCGTAGGTCTGGCATAAGAATCTTTTCCTTCAGATTAAGGGTTCAAATCGTTCAAGCCGTTCAACCGCTACGCTCCGTTCAAAACGATTGGAACGACTGGAACAGCCCCTATCTACCTATCGCCGGCACTTGCGGCGCCGCCGTCGTGTGCAACGAATTCTCCGGCTCTTCCCGGTAGAGATGAAACGCGCTGCTCGTTGCTGGCGTGATTCTACGTGAGCATCGGCGGCAAGAGCAAGCGCATCACGATCGACCCTCAACGATTTTCATTTCTCCTGGAGTTATCCTATCTCCCGTTGATCGTTCAAGCTGTTCATAACATCGCAGGCGTTGAACGACTTGAACCTCTGGCACCTTGACCGTTTTTAACTTGAACATTGCAGCCGCCACACCATCGGCGAAGGGTTCGCCGTAGGTTTTTACTCTTGACGCTGGGATGCGCTTTCGACTAGCTTGGGGCCCAGAGGAAAAGGAGATCCTTCCGACACAACTTTAGCAAAGGCTGGAATCGATTCCAGCAGGAGGTCACCGTGAAATGGTTCGTTACTGTTTTGCTCTGCCTGTTGTGGAGCTTCACTGCACATGCCCAGGATTCCTTTTACAAGGGTAAGACGATAAAAGTTATCGTCGGTACCCCGCCCGGGAATCTCTACGATATGTGGGCACGTCTCATCGTCAACCACATGGGCAAACATATTCCCGGCAATCCGGAATTTATCGTCCAGAACATGCCCGGCGCAGGACATGTCGTCGCTGTGAATCATCTCTATACCGGAGTTAAGCCCGACGGGCTGACCTTGATCGGCACCGCCATCCCGTCTCTTTATCTCAATCAGCTGATCGGACGAAAAGAAATCCAGTTCGATTGGGCCAAGTTTAACTGGATCGGTTCCCCGGCCCGCGGCACTTCCCAGATGTATATGCGCGCCGATACCCCTTTTAAAACCATCGAAGATGTGCGCAACGCGAAGGAGCCGCCCAAATGCGGCGCAACGGGAGTTACCGGACCAGACTCCTTTCTGCCGAAGTTGATGCAGGAAACCGTGGGAGCGAAATTCGCCATCGTCACCGGCTATCCGGGCGGAACCGACATCGATCTCGGCGTCGAGAGAGGCGAGATCCAGTGCCGGGCTTTCACCATTGAGGCCTTCTTTGGCCGCGAGCCGTATCACACATGGCGCAAGAAGGGTTTCGTCCGCCATCTATTCCAGACCGGCAGTAAAAGAGACGAGCGGTTGCCGGACACACCAACCATCGCTGAGCTCATGGATCAATACAAAACTCCTGACTCCGGCAGACGCCTCGCCAAGGTGCTGCTCACGGCGGGTGACATGGGACGACCTATGTTCGGACCTCCAGGCATGTCCGCCGATCGTGTGAAACTGTTGCGTGAGGCCTACGCAAAGACAATGAAGGACCCGGCGCTCCATGCCGACGTTAAGAAAAGAAATTATGAGTTCGATCCCGTAAACGGCGAAGAGCTACAAAAATTGGCCAAAGAAGTTACCAGCCAGCCGCCGGATGTCATCGAACGACTAAAGAAGGTTCTAGGGAATTAGTTGGGGGTAATAAGCTCGACCGATTGAGAGAATGAAGCACTCAGGGACGGTTTGGCAGCTCTGGCGGAGGAAGTCAACAATCAGCCGCCGGAGATTATCGAACGGATGAAAAGAGTCATGGGCGAACAGTAGGATGGAGTGAGGAAAAATGGATCTTGCAAAATATATCGTAAAGGCAAGACCAGGCGCGCTCGGCGGCCGCCACGAAGAAAAGCGTCCGTTGCGCGAGCGCACCGAGTTGCCCGTGAAACGGCATGTCTTTATCAATCGCGATTCACATCCGGAGGCCGATATCTATGTTGCGATCCATGAAGCCAAGGATCTGCCGGCGAACGTGCCGGACTACCAGGTGCCCCACTGTCACAACACCGATGAGTTTTACTATTTCATCGGCAACAATCCTGATCTCACTGGCCTCGAAGGACAGATTATTTTCGAAGGCATGGTGCATAGGATCGTCTCACCGGCGTGCGTCTATATTCCCACCGGCGCGGTGCATGAGTATAAAGTTACGCGAGGCGCCGGAACTGTGACGGTTCTTTTCCGCAGCCGCGGTTATACGCACGAGGATCGCCAGCCTGATCCGAGTAAGGGCGAGCGCGATTTCGGGAAATATGCGAATTACATCTTTCACCCCGATGTTCGGCCGACGACGGAAATCAAGCATCATACGGACGCGGCGCCGGGCGTGCGTTATGTCTTTGTCGACGGCAAATTGAAACCCGAAGCGGGGTTCTATACCGGTGTGCGCAGTGTATCCAATGTGAAATCCACGCAAGTAAATTATATTGACAAGCACACGCACAATTGTGACACGTATCATATCGTCATGGGTACGGGATCAGAGTTCGCTGGCCTGAAGACGGAATTCGTCATCGGCGGTGAAAAGGTTATCGTGGAGAGTCCGGTGGGCGTGCAGATCCCCGCGGGAACGCCGCACTCGCAACGAATGGTTGAAGGGTCGGGTCAGTTCTTCAACTTCGTGCCAAAGAGCAACTACAACGACGGCCTGGTTTGATTAAGCCGCTCGGCAAATCGGCTTTTAACTCGGGCATCACCCTCGGGTCTCGGTAGCGGCCGTGAAGCTCGCTACGCCCTCAATCATCCACCGCCGCCGACGTTTTACCTTCAGCCGGTCGTCCAAACTCCGCGACTGAGGCTTCGCTAAGCTCCGTCGATTGCGGGGCAATATGCTCGGGTGATAGTTGTCGGTGATGACGAGCCGGCGCGAATACATTCTGGGAGGCTATCGATGCCGAAATTACTAGACCCTTGGGATCATCACGACTGGAGTTCTAAAGACTACGTTTCCCAGTGGGCAGAGCGTCAAGACGAAAGGGAAGTCGATCGCGAGGAGATCTTCCGTTTGATGGCAAAAACTTTGTCCAGCGATCCAGGGGTTGCTCTCGAGATCTTAGACTTAGGCGCGGGGTATGGGGCGCTAGCGCAGTTTATGCTCGACCATTTTCCCAATGCCAGAGCCCTCTGCCAGGATGGATCGGTAGAGATGGCCAAGCTTGGTCGCAAGCGCATGGAATCTCTTAAAGGACGTTTCAAGTATGCCTTATGTGATTTCAGTAAACGAGGTTGGAGCCGGAAGATCAAAGGCAGTTTCAACGCCGTGCTATCCTCGATAGCAATCCATAACGTTCGCGAACCGGACATTATTCGATCGATCTACGCGGAGACCTTTTCGCTGGTCAAACCCGGCGGTTGTTTCCTAAATTTCGATCGCATGACCCCTTCACAAGAAGACCAACTGACGTGGCTGAAAGAAGCGGGCTTTGCCAATGTGAAATGTTTTTGGGACGGTGGCAGACGAGCGCTGCTAGGTGGGTACAAAAAAGAAGACGGGAGCTGATGAACCGGCCCAAGGAACTACAAGTAAGGCTCGTGGTAAAGCAGCCGATCGCTGCTGGCTGCGCCGCTACTACAGCAAGCCGGAGCTCGTCAATAGATAAAGATAAGGCAATGGCAGAGTTTAGAAAATTAGCGGCTTACCGTGTTGAGGTTGTCACACATGTCGAAGACCGCGAGCTCCGGCGCGCGCCGCGGGTCGGCGTACTCGAGCAGCACGGGAACGCGGGTGAGACAGCCCCAGCCAATATAGCTGGCGCGAAAGTTTCGTTTGGGATCGCCGGTCAGGACCTGATTGCGGAAGGTAGGATGATTCATTTTGAAGGTAACGGCGGCCAAGCTACGCAAGCCGCCCGAAAACGATTCAGGCAGCGGTTGCATGCTGTACTCGTACACCTGTCCCTGCTCGATACCGTAATTCTGGGAAACACGCTGGGCACGGAAGCGGACGGTTACATTGAGAAGCCCCAACTCGCGCGCGGTGGCCACGGCGTTATCTGTATCACCGCTCAGAAAAGCCTCGCGCAACCGGCTGCCCAGGGCGGCCCCAGTGAGCTTGACGCGGCTTGCCTGAGCCGAGCGCGCTTCGATGGCGGCCCGAGCCGCTGCTTCAGCTTCGCGTGCGGCTTGCTGCGCTTGGTCCAGGGCGAAACGCGCTTTTCTGCTTTCCTCCTGTGCCTGTGCCATGGCAGCGCGGGCTAGCTCACGCTCCTCCTCGGCTGCGCGCCTCTGCTGCAATGCGAACCAAAAGGCGAACAGCAGAAACAGAACGGCGGTCGACAGCAGCACCAAACCGATCTTCTGGTAGCGTGACCGATCGCGCTGGCGCCTCGCCTCGGCATCCTCCAGCTCTTTCCGGCTGCGCTCTTCCTGCTCGCGCCGGATCGCCTCCTGTTGTTTGACCGTCTCGCTGCGGCGCCGCCAGTCTGTAATTGCCGGGCCAAGGACGTCGTGAAATATTTCGTACCGGATGATATCCGGCCGGTGCGGCACTGGAACCGGCCGGAGTATCCGCCGTCCACCGGCCGTCAGCTTGTCGAGCACCGGCGCCAGTTTTTCGGAGGGCAGAGACGTATAACCGGCGAGATCGTCCACCGCCAGCGCGATTTTGCTGCCAGTGCGGGTGACCAGGAATCGGAATGCCTGCGCCGCCACATCGCGCTCCGAGGGATCGAGGCTTTCCATCTCGCCATCAAGATGACTGCGGACGATGCGGTCTGCTCCGCCGAGGCCCGTAGGTGGGTCTTCGACAAGCGTGGCCAGCCGCAGGATATGCGAACCCGCCTTTTCCTCCTGTTCCCATAAACGCGTCATCACCATCTGCAGATACGGCGTTTCGATCTGCGCGAGCGTCGCTTCGGCGCCGCCGGAAACCTCCTTTGTTTGCGTCCCCTGATCCGCGCGGCCGTAATCTGTGCGTGTCTGGCGCAGCACCTCCTGCACCAGCTCGTTTTCGATTTCGACGGGCTCTGTAAGATCACCGTTGTTGAACGCAGCAAGCGGCCTTCGGATAGCTTCCTCGCCCGCCGACACGCTCAAATGCTGCAAGCGTAAGTAGTTATCGAAAAGGTTAGGGATGCGGCCTTTGAAGCGATCGAGACGCGCGACCGAATCTTCCCGGATCGCCACCAGGAAGTTCACTCGCAATCCCGGCGAATTGACCAGGCGCGGGAATTCGACCGCGAACTTGCCCTCTCCGTCCTCCCGGCCGTGGTACATCAAGTACTCCTCAAATTGGTCGAGCACGACCAGGATCTCGCCGCCAACCAGCTCGACCCAGTCCTGGAGCAGGTCGGCCAACCGTCGCGTGGCTCCAGAATCTCCAGGATCGTAACCGACGGCGTGGGCGACAGATTCGCGGATAGACCGCGTCAAAGCGGCAAGCGGGTCATCACGCCAAGCGCTGAACACCACGACGGCGGCTTCGGCAGTGCCATATGAAACTCGATTCTTGCGCGCCTGATCTGTCAGGCGATGCGCGACGCCAGCCCGCAGGACCGAACTCTTGCCGACGCCGCTGGCGCCGAACACCAGTGTCAGACGCGATGCCACGAGATTAGCGATGATCAGCTCGGTTTCGGTCTCACGGCCGAAGAAGAACTGCCAATCGGCTTCTGAATACGGCACCAGTCCGACGTACGGACACCGGCGCTTCGCCGGGATCATGGGCCATCCTCAGAAATCGGCAGCGCCGCAAGCCGCGCCTGCAGAGCAGCTACATAGCTGTTCAGTTCCACGTCCAGAATGTCGACGCCGCGCTTCCTCCAGAATTCGATATCCAGCTCACGCGGGTCATTTTGAATCGCCCACGACTTGTAAGTCAGCTGTTGGCCGCCCCAAATGCGCTGCAGAATGACGCGCATGTTCCAATCCGCAAGGCTGTAGCCCATAAATAGGAAATGACTCTTCTTCACTTTGGCCGCAAGCGTGACCGGAATGAGCCCGGCGATGTCGGTGCGGGTCAAATAGTCGATGTAGTGATCTTCGGCGATAACGTAGCTATCCTCTTCAGAGTTCACCCGGTTGACGGCGCCGTGGATCTTCAGGATCACGCTGCGCTCTTTCAGCGACAGCGCACTGTATTCGTTGGGCTTATCGATGACCCGTATCTCGCCGTCGGGCGTTCGGTGGCGGAACTTGCCTCGACTGTCGCCATCGGCAACGTACCAAACAATATCGCAGGGCTCGCCCACCGCCGCAAAGGCCCGCTCCAGGAGATCGTCATAGTTCGTGGTCATCACCAGCAAATGCGGGTTCGGGTAGTGTTTGCTCTGAAGCATTGCCGGGATCGAAGCAAGCAAACCATGCAAAGCAGTTACCGGATAGTCGGCGTTGAAGACGGTGTGCAAACGCTCGTAGAGCGGTCCTGAGCCTTCCATGACGTAAACGAACTGCGCCACCCGCAGCAGATCTCGGGGCTCTCCGGCCGGATAGCTGTCCGAGAGGTACTCGGTCAGCTCGGCGCCGCTGGGCAGATATTTGCCGGGCTCGAAGGCAGTGCGCGGCGGACGTCCGCACAAACTCGCGCCGGCGCCTAGAAAAGGCACGACGCGGCCGGCCGCAATCGCCTTCGTCACAAGCGCGTAATGCGCCTCACCTGAAATGATCGGCATGTTCTTCCTTAACGAGCCGGACCCATATTGTCTAACCGCCTTGTCCCTCGGAGTGTCCTGCAGCAGTCGAGTTTTTCCGCGGACACGTGATGCCACGCAGGTGACAGCGACCCTAGCCAGCAGGGATCTGTCGACTACCGTACCTTTCACCGAACGCTTATTTTACCCTCTGATATCTCTTTGGGTGACTCGTGAAAAGAAATACCACCTTACCGCTTATTATGGTATTCGGAAAATTCACAACTGTAGCCCAGGAATCACCTTCCCGCCGCAGATTTAATTCTCTATACGCAACCAGCCTGCGAAAACCGCGGTTCGAACCGGTCTTATTCGTTTACCGCGGGCGATGACTGATAGAAAACACCGGTGGATCCAACTCTCGCCGTCCAGGAGCTAATCGCCGGCGTGCGCGCCTCTCAAGCGGTTGGCGTGCTGCAACAGCGGCTTAGTCTTTTCGGCGATACGCTCGGCAATCAGATGGTAACCGGCGCCGTTAGGATGAATTGGATCGCTTTTGAGACTCGAATCGTTGAGAATCCCTTTCATCACCCGCGGGATGTAGAGGACGCCAAACTCTCTGGCCGTCTCTTCAAAAATCGCACTGTATTCATCAGTAAAGAGCCCGAGTTTCATGCCGACGATCGCCACCATTGCCCCATGACTTTGTATTCGCCGTACGATTTCTTGAAGATTTTTTCGGGTCTCTTGCAGCGGCACCTGGCGCAAGAAATCATTGCCGCCCAATAGGACAATCACCAGCCGGGGATTTTTGTTCAATACCGAGTCAGCAATCCGCTCCAGTGCGCGCGCAGTCGTATCGCCACGCCGGCCCGCGTTCATCACAGGCATCGCCAACCGGCGCGACAACAACTCCGGATAATCCTCGCCCGGACCCGCGCCGACCCCTTCGGTGAGGCTGTCGCCGAAACAGATGATGGTTTCCCCGGCGGAACGGAGGTTGCGGATGGAATCGAATCGCTCGCCGCCGCAGGCAGGCAAGATCGCGAGGACGATGACGACACAAAGCTCACGGATCTGACTACACGCATTCATTATCGCACGCGAGCTCGGGGACATCGTTTCAGGCAGATACGCGCAAGATCAGACGGAAAACATCTTACATTCGAAGCAACCTAATCTGGACAGAATTCGGCGAGCATTGCGCCGGTAATCTAGCGCATCGCCGCCGCTTTGACCTGGGCATAGTCGGTCCAGCCATCAAGCGTCTTAAGCACACCATCTTGCACCAAGGTCGTCATCCCCTGTTGTAGCGCTATCTCGACAAGCTCGGCGACGGTTGCCCGTCCATGAATGAGCTTCCTGATTTCTTCAGTTACGACCAATAGCTCATGTAAGCCAATGCGCCCCTTGTAGCCGGTCTGACGGCATTCCCCGCATCCTCGGCCCCGGTACAGAAGAAACCGATCGTCGTATGAAATCCCCAATCGTGCGAACGCCGCCTCGCCATACCCATAGGCAAGCGCGTCATAGGCATCTTTGGCCGGATGATACGATTCTTTACAATCCTGACAGAGGGTTCGCGCCAAGCGCTGCGCCAATACACCTAGTAGCGCATCGGCGAAATTGAAGGGATCCATGTTCATTTCGAGTAATCGAGTCACGGTTTCGACCGCACTGTTCGTATGCAGCGTGCTCAATACCAGATGACCGGTGAGAGAGGCTTCAATGCCCACCTCGGCGGTTTCGCGATCGCGAATTTCACCGACCATGATGATATCGGGATCGGCGCGCAGGAAGGCACGCATGGCGGCGGCGAAGTTAAAGCCAATTTTGGCATTGACCTGGACCTGGCGCAGGCCGCGCTGGGTAATCTCGACGGGATCTTCCGCCGTCCAGATCTTGCGTGCCGGTGTATTGATCGCGCCTAGAGCTGAGTGAAGCGTGGTGGTTTTACCCGACCCGGTCGGTCCGGCGCACAAGATGAGTCCATGGGGTTTTTCCAGTAGTTCGCGAAATTCCTTCAAGTTACGCGACGTCATTCGCAGCTGATCGAGAGGCATCGGCTCCTCTGCCGCGAGTATGCGCAACACGACGTCTTCATTAGCGAGGCCGGCGGTGGGGATCGTCGCCATGCGCAACTCGATCTCGCGATTCGCCAGCCGAAATCTGATCTTGCCATCCTGCGGCTTGCGCCGTTCAGAGATGTCTAAATGTGCCATGATCTTGAGCCGGGACACGAGAGCCCGGCGATAGGCAGCCGGAACTTGCAGGTACTCAAAGCACCGCCCGTCAACGCGAAAGCGTATGCGGGTATTGTGTTGGCTGCCGTCCGGTTCGATATGAATATCGGACACTCGCTGTTTCCAGGCATCGGTAATGACTTGATTGACGAGGCGGACGATGGCGCTATCGTTCTCGTTGATGACGATCTCGCCTTCGGTTTCGTTGTGGTTTTCGTCTTCGTCTTTGCCATCGAGCTGGCCGAGGATGGCTGTAAGAGATTCATGCGCGGTCTTTTTATCGTGATTTACGCTGATGCGATTAACGTATTTGAGTATATCCTCGCGTAAGCCGACCGCGCACTTGATTTCTTTGCCCGGGAACAGACCCTTGATGTCCCGGATCTTATCTAAGGCCCGCGGATCATCGATGAGCACTTCGACGCGTGTTTCCGTTACCTGTAAAGGGATCCAGTAATTGCTTTTAAGATAATTGAGGTTGATCCCTCGCATACAATCCGGCGCAACGGGCTGTCGGTCGTCGTATTCCATGAACGGACAAAGGTAAAAGGCGCTTAAGGCGGCTCCTATTTCCTGTTTGCTCAGCCGATATTGTTCCATCAACAGAGTTTCGACAGGACATTGGCGCGTTCGTGCTTCTCTTAGAGCGGTATCGAGCTCCCCCTGATCCAAACAACCCATCGCGACGAGGGCGTCGAATTTATTGGGTTTGCGTTGCCCGCATTCGTTTGCTTGCTGTGACTGTTCATAGAGGGCTCGAATGAGCGCGGCCTCGTCAATCAGCCCCTTTTCAACGAGTAACGAGCCCAGTTTTTTACGAGGGTTTTGTGTTTGCTGCTCTTGGAGAACGGATTCAAGTTGGTCGGGGGAGATCAGTCCGAGGTGCAACAGGAGTTCCCCCAAGGGGATACGGCGATGATGCTTTGTCAGGACTTTCGCCAGGTCCGTCGAGGATACGAATCCGAGCTCAACACAGACGTTGCCGAACGGCACTGACGGCTCCTTGCGGTGTGCGGCAAGTCCGCGAGTGATTTGTTCTTGGCTCAACAAGCCTTCTCGCTTTAGAAGTTCGCCGACCTTGGGTTTTGCAGCGAACGACGGTTTGTGGGACGTGGATGCGCTGACTTGAGTCATGGGTGTGCTGTGACCTCGATCGTATTCAGATTCTCGGCTAGGCGGGACATCGATACGTGGGCACAGGCTCGCTCATTCAAGCCAACCAAATAGCGCATGGACTCTCCGCCAGCCAAAAGAAGGTTGCCCGCAGTGGTGAAGCGGTATCTTGGTTCATGTTTTTAAACACAGGGCCGGCGAAAATGGCGCAGGTGTGACGACCCTTGTAATGGCTGTTCTCTGAGCGCCAAAACGGGATAAACTTGTCTTACGCAATCGTCCTGCCACGTCGGAAGAGCTTGAAACGCCGGAAATTTTGAATTTTACGAGACGCTTGCCGCTCACCCAAAGTGACAAATTTGGCCAAGGTCGTCAGTGAATTGTGCAGGCAATGATTCTATCGTTCTGTGAAGTTTTTTAATTCTCGTCTTCGGCCTCTGGTTTCACGACATTTTTTACTCCCTCACCCACAGCTTTGGCCGCATCGCGAGTACCATGACCAATCTCTCTCGTAACGTCGCGAGTTGTGTGGCCGATTTTTCGGGCGACATCCCGAGTTGTGTGGCCAATTGTTCTGCCACCTTCTTTAATTTGCACACAAGTTGATACAAAGCAGCCTGCAAGAATAAGTAACAGGACCCTTTTCACGCGGGAATTGAGCATTGTTTCTCCAATCTGTTACGACCTTAACTCGGGCGATATTATATCACGTTGGCAAAATTCTTGGTTCTCTTGACGCCGTGTTTGAGTTCGAATATGGGTTCCGGCACCGAGGCGGCCGTTTAGTTGACAGCGATCCGCCGCGTTTGCCTGCGCTCAGGGAAGGAACGCACTAACGCAGGAGCACCAACGCGACTGCCGCAAGGGCGGCGACGAACGCGCTGCCGGCCAGGCCAAGCGCCACGAGTATTGCGGTTCGCCACTGCGCCTCCAGCTTTCGCCACACAGCAAAGGGATCGGGTGCTGCAACACCGCCTCCGGCGAAAAGCGATTGCTGCATGATTGCCTTTGCCGAAACTACCTCTTCCGCCGCACATTCGAAATGCCGCCGGCATATCCGCTTGCCTAGGTCCGGGCCGGCTTCGGCCGCTGCTGCTGCGGCGGCCTTGATAACCGCATTTTTGATGTCGCCACCGCTCAGCGCGTACCGCTCGGCGAGCCGGCGGAAATCGACGTCCGGTGCCAGAGGCGTCTTTTTCGGGTGAATCTGCAGCTCCCAGATACGCGCACGCTCTTCCACTCCCGGCATGTCAAAAAGCACATGGGTTCGGATGCGGCGTTCAAACGCCGGATCAAAGTTCAATGCAAGATTGGTCGCAAAGATCACTATGCCGTTAAACGCCTCCAACTCGCGCAGGAGAACGTTAACCGTCACGTTCATTTCACGGTCATGAGGCAAGGTGACGCCAGCCGAGCGGCGCATGGCAATGGCATCAGCTTCGTCAAAGAAGAGGACTGCGTTTTGCTCAGCCGCCGCGCGAAACGTAGCGACGATATTTTTCGGAGTCTCGCCTATCCACATCGACTCGGCCTCGGCGTAATCGACAACGAGAAGCTTCATGCCGAGTTCATGGGCGATAGCTTCGGCGCAGATCGTCTTTCCAGTCCCGGGCGGCCCTGCAAAGTTAAACGCTAGCCCACGTCCTAATGTGTGGCGTTCACCTAAACCCCAGCGGCCAAAGATCAACGCGTGATTCCGAACTTGGGCCAACGCGTGCTCCAAGGTACGCCGGGTCTGAGGCGGTAGAACGACGTCCGCCAATGTACGCTCCGGCGTGAAGGTTTCCACTACTCGTCGACGGCTCGTAAAAAGCGAAATCAGAGGATTAGTCATAAGTGGTTCTGATCGCGTCGCGGAGCGGCTCGCACACCTATTGAATGTACTGACCGCCATATTACCGAGTCCAAAAATTACAGTTTCGCGAGATTTGGCTCCTCGATCAAGAGACTGTAACGGAGCTATCCACCGTATTTCCAATATACCTGTGTACCTGCTATGGCAAGGTTTTTACCCATATCAGCCGAGCGCTACAACCATATCAGAGCCCGGAAAGATATGCATTGACAGCAGTTAGGAACCGGAGTTATACGGCAGCTACGGAGTACACACAGACGGCGGCTAAAGGAAAAGGAGGATCGAGAAATGAGAATCGTCACGTTTGTCATTTTGGTTCTTTTGCTTTCACCGTCGAATGCCTGGTTTATGAAGCGTTCGTTTGCGAGGTTATCTCAGCTTTCCGTTTTCAGCTTTCAGCCTTTCTCAAGCATTTTTACCGGCCGGTCCTCTGTGATAGCGTGACTGAAGGGAGGGAGTTTTATGGTTGAAACCGTGACTGTTGATATTCCCTACACACCGGACACGGGCGCGAAGCTCGTCAACGA
>JBBDNJ010000228.1:0-15307 GCA_040877705.1 Binatia bacterium
CTAAGACATACCGCGCCAGTCCTCGACCCTACTGATTTTGCGTTCTAGCTCTCTCAACGACTTAGCCTGCGACTCAGTCGGCCGTTCCCGCACTTGCCGGATCGCGCTACCGGCCGCGCTGTAATGCAGTCCCACCACCTCCATGCCGCGGGAAAATTATCGAAAAGCAATTTTTAGGACGATAGCGATCGAGAATTGTTCTAAACACCCTGCTTACGTCACCGACCGCTTCCGCTGGTTTGCCCATGGCGATACAGCGGCGGTCAAGCCGCTCCAAACGTTTGTAAAAGTGCTTCGGAAAGAACCGATCAATTTAAGCGTTTTTAACGACTTGAACGTTTTGAACTGTTCGAACCGCCTCGTTCGCGAGGCGCTCTCTTACCGCCGCGGTTCGGACAGCAGAGTAGCCAGTCCGATGATGCCCAATGCAAGCGTGGCTGCGAGCACCTGCCATGCGATTGCATACGATCCGGTGCGGTCGACGATGTAGCCGAAGATCGGCGTCCCTAGGGTCGCGCAGCCCGCGTTGATCGTGATCATTATTCCTAATGCGGCGCCGGTTCTGGCTTTGCCCGCAATCTCACCGATGAGCGCGTAGGAAACTCCCTGATATCCGACCAGACAGACGCCGGAGAAAAATAAAACCGGCAACAGCACAGAGTATGATGACTCTCGGGTCATGAGGCTCAGCGCGAAAATCAGCATGGCCGATAAAACACCGATGACGATCAAAACGATCTTGCGCCGCCCGCCGAACAGCCGGTCGCTGGCCACGCCCCAACCGATGCGGCCGAGCATGGCGCCGCCTTGTGTCAATGCCAGCGCCTGGCTTGCCCAATAAGGTGAAAAGCCCATGGCATCCTTGAGATAAAGCGGTGTGTAGGTAATCAGCGCCATCTGCCCGACTAGATAAATCGCCGTGCCACAACTGACCGGAAGAAGGCTCCAGATCTTCAGCGGCGCTGCGGCGTCTGGCGACGCGGAATCGGTAGAATCAACTTTTACGTTGTCGCCGGCGGGATCGCGCCAGAAAAGCAAGAACAAAAATCCGAAAAGAAAATTAATCACGCCCAAGGCGGCCAACGCGCCGCGCCAGCCGATCAGTAAAACCAGCGCTGGAGCCAGCATCGCCGTGACCACCCCGCCGGCCGGCACTCCGGTCTGTTTTATACCCATGGCCGTTGCCCGTTCGTCGCGATGAAACCACCCCATCACTCCTTTAGTCGACGCCGGATTGAGGAAACTGTAACCCAATCCGGCGAGAAAAAAGCTCGCGAAGGCCCACGTAAACGAAGGCGCAAAGGCCGCCCCAACGGTGCACAATCCTAAAATCAAATGCCCTTGCAAGGAGGTCTTGCGGACGCCGAGCCGATCGGCCAGCCAGCCGGCGCCAAAAGAGGCGCCGGTCATCGCCAGATAGAACGCCGAGAAAAACAGACCGACTTGCGCGCGCGACAGTCCGAGCTCATCTTTATAGAACGGCGCCAGTGTATTGATGCCGTACTGCGCGGAGGCGCCGACGATATGAGAAACGCTGATCAAGGCGAGAATGGCCCAACGGAAGCGGTCCCGAGTGGTGGAGATTTCATCCACGAAGGGATCTGCTTTCAATCGAACACGGTTTGGGAGTAAGGCTCGACATCGATGAAGGCTTCGATAACGCTGGGCCCCCCCAACGCAAAGGCCCATTGAAGCGCCTGACTGAACTGTTCGGGAGTCTTGGCGGCACGGCATGGCACGCCGAAGTAATGCGCCGGCGATTCCGGCGGCGCGCCGAGATATACTCCCGACAGAGAATAATTCTTACGCTCCTGCTTTACTTTCATAAGACCGAGCCAGCCGTCGTTCAAGACGATGACCGGCACTGCTAAGCGCAACCGCCGCGCCATCGACAGCTCGCCCGCGGTCATCTGAAAGCCACCGTCACCCACCACGGCGACCACGTCGCGACCAGGTAAAACCAGCTTCGCCGCGTATGCCGCAGGCATGCCATAGCCCATGGAAGACCAGCCATTCGTGGCCAGCAGCGTCTTGGGATAATCGGTGCGCCACTGGCTGGCAATTTGATGCGTGTGCGCGCCGACGTCGTACGCCAGAATGCCATCGGCGGCGAGCTTCCGGCGCAAGATATCCAAAACATGATGTGCGGCAAAATTGCTGCTGTCGGGACGTAATGCGCGATCGAATGAAACACGATGATTTTGCCAGTCTTGAGCCGCCCATGCGTTAGCGATCGCCGGAAGCTCGGCCATTGCCTCCACTGCCATCTCGACGTCACAAGCGTGGTTCCAGACAAAGGCAATACTGCCGCCATTCTCAGCGGCTTCGGTACTGACATGAAGCACCGGGTTCCCGCCGACCCAATCCTCATAGTTCATTTCAATGGGATCGTAACCTACGGCAATAATCAGATCGGCCTGATCCGTAAATGCTTTAATGTCGGTGCGCCGTGCCCGGCCGATGACTCCTGCCCAGTTGGAATGGCTCTCCGGCAAAAAACCCTTGCCGTGAAGCGTCGTCACGAATGGAATCTGCTGCCGCTCGATGAACTGCAGCAGTTTATCTGCGGCTTTGCAGCGGCTGAAACTAAGACCGGTAATGACCAGCGGCCGGCGCGATTTTTCCAGGGCCGCTGAAAGTGTCTGGACGATATCGCCGGAGCGATCC
Source organism: Binatia bacterium (assembly GCA_040877705.1). Classification (GTDB taxonomy): domain Bacteria; phylum Desulfobacterota; class Binatia; order UBA9968; family UBA9968; genus WHTF01. The sequence continues at coordinate 2,668 of JBBDNJ010000228.1, forward strand.
GGAAACGGACTCGATTGAAACCGATGAGTCACCGCCTCCATGGCGTTTGCCTGCGCCACATCCTCGGGCAAATCCAGCTGCACCGGACCGGGGGGTTCACTGGCAGCGATCGCTAGAGCCTGCTCCAAGCTTTCGTTCACGCGCCCGTCACGAAGAGAAAAAGTCGCTTTCGTGATCGGCTTGAACAGTGCTTGATGATCGATGCGCATCTGGATGCGCCGCTCAAGCCAAGCGGTCGGCACGTTGCAGGTGAACGCAAGCACCGGCGCGCGATCCAACCAGGCGCAGCCCACTCCGGTCGTCAGATTGGTGGCTCCGGGACCGACGGTGGAAACACAGACACCGGGATTTCCCGTCAAGTAGCCGACGGTCGAGGCCATAAATCCCGCTGACGTTTCACTGGCCGTCAAAACGAACTGAACCGAACTCCGCCGCAATGACTCTATCAGAGGAAGGACGGGACCGCTGGGCACGCCGAACACCCAGCGCACGTTGGCACTCTCCAACATGCGCACGATCAGGTCGCTGTTGTTCATGAGCGCTGTTAATTCCCTATGCGCACCGGGTCGACGACGTCCTGCAGCGCACGAACGATGGACAGCGCCGTCAACTTTCCCGTTTTCGGATTCTCGCTGGGAACATTTTCGATGTGGATGTGCAGGCGGCCGAACTCGCCCTCAACTTCGATGTCATGACAGTTGCGCTGAAGTCCGGGAACGGCGAGAATGCGAATCCGAGTCCGATCCGGACCGATCCCGGCCAAACTCACCGCCGCCGACACATTTACATTGGCTGGAAACCCTTTACACGCTGCGCGCGCCGTGCCTGAGAAAACTTCTTTCTCCTCAGACAATCTCGCAAGTGAGATGCCGTTTTGTATCATATGCGGCGCGCCCTCGAGTCCATCGGGCGGCTTGCGCGTCGTCATGGTGACGTGGGTAATCTGCCCCACGCATGCTGATTTGATACCGTCCAAGCCGGCGATGGCACCGGATGGCATGTATAAGCGACAGCCGGTGCGGCGGGAGGATTCCATGATTTCGGGATGGTCGAGCAAAGCGCCGATGCTGATCACCATGAGATCTTTGCCGGCCGCAAAAACCTCCATCGCCAGGCCAGGCACCACGGAACCGCCCGCTGCTTCGACTATGAGATCGGAGGCCGCAACCAAATCCTGTAGCGATAAATATGGCGGCGGACTACTCAATGTCGATAAGAACTCGCGCGCGCTTTTCTCGGTCCGGCTGGTAATGCCGGCGAGGTGCACGGACAACCTGCCGCTATCCCCCGCCGTAAGTAGCGCGCGCCCGATGGCGCCGCAACCGACAATCCCAACAGTTTTCACTATCCTCCCTACGACAACGTTCTTAAAATTCTATCGTGAAGATTTTAGTCTATCACAACGCCGGCAAAGCCATTGTCAATTCGATGGCATGAACCCATAAAGCATGCAGTACACGACAACCCCGGTCACGGAGACATAGAGCCAGATGGGAAACGTCCAACGCGCAATGCGCCGGTGCTTGTTAAAATCTTCTCGCAAGCCTCGAATCAGGGTGACGATGGCGAGCGGGACAACCGCCGTGGCCAAGACCGTATGTGAAATCAGGATAGTGAAATAAACGGTGCGAATCCATCCCTGTCCCCGAAAAGGCACGGAACCGACATGGTAGTGGTAAATCAAATAAAAAATCAAAAACAAGGTTGAGCTGCCACAGGCTGCCAGCATGGTGGTTCTGTGCGCGGACCGTTTGCCGGCTTTGATGAAACGATAGCCGGCGAATAAGAGTACGGCGCTGAGCGAATTCAGCGTGGCATTGACGGTCGGTAGGGAGGTTACTTCGATCAAGCGGGACCGATATCGGGCAGCAGCACCAGAATGAGAAAAACACACAGGACAAACGGCACGAGTGCGATCATCGCCAAGGTTTTCGGCTCAAACTTGAGATGCATGAAATACATGGCAACCAGCGCGGCTTTCCATATCGCCAGTCCGACGAGCAGAGATCCCATCACCATTTTCGGCAACCCGAGGAAGGTAATGCCGATCTCCACCACCGTGAGCACCAGGAGCACCCAAAAAATTCCCATGTAGTTAGGATGTGTATGCGTTGTCGATGCCATGTCTTGTCCCCTAGGATTGTCGTTACAATAAATAAATAAACGTGAAGATCAGGATCCAGACCAGGTCGACGAAATGCCAGTAGAGCCCGGCAATCTCGACGTGATTGGCGCCCCATCGGCCGCTGTTCACTAATGCCAGCACCACCGAGTTATAGATTACGCCGCCGGTCACATGCAAGCCGTGGAACCCGGTCAGCACAAAGAACGTGGTGGCAAACAAGTGGTTCGAAAAAGACAGCTTGTGCTCGGGCAACGTGTGGTTAATTAGGTGCGTCCACTCATAGGCTTGCAGGCCGAGAAAGGTGGCTCCACCCAATATGGTCAAGGCCATGAACTTTCTGAAAGCGGGCTTATCGCCCGATTGGATCGCGGCTAACGCCTTAACCATGGTGACACTGCTGACAATCAGCAAGAAAGTCATCAACGCCGTCAAATTGATGCCCAAGACCGCCGACGGCACCGGCCAATTCGAACTTGAGTAACGGAGAATTCCGTAGCCGACGATCAATCCGCCAAAAGACATCGCATCCCCGGCGAGGAAATTCCACATGCCGAGTTTGCCCCAACTCTCGGGAGTCAGAGGCGACTCGGCCGGCTCGACCGCCTGATGCGCCGCAGCAGCTTCACTCATCTTCCATTCTCCTTTTGTAACGATGCTAACGATGTCAGCGGCCCGCCGCCGTCTTCAGGTTTGGCTTTTGCGGCGCTGCGGCGGTTGGCATAAACCAGCCAACCGACAATCGCGCCGACAACGGTGTACGGCGTCGCCATCAAGAACAGAACGCTCCAGTTGAATGCCTCGGCGACCGAATCGTTGCCCGCGCCGGTCAGGCAAACGGCACACGCATGCGCTGTCGCGGGCGCTATCAAAGCGCCGCAGAGAACCATGGAGAAATATGAAAACCATCGAATCATGCGAATAAACAGCCGAAAGCTAGCGTATCGTTTTTATACTGTCAACCGAACCGCGCTAATAGAGATAAACCAAGCCGTAAAGGATCGGCCACAAGGCAACGACAAACGTCCAATACATAGCGCAAGTCTGTAATCCGGTATGTTGTTGCTTTGAAAAACGACCCGATTTGGCCTGCATGAAAACCAGCGCCAGCCAGATTAACGCGCCGGCCACATGTAAAGCATGAAACCCGATCAGGGTGTAGAACAATCCGCCGTAAACACTGCTCGACACCGTCAGACCGAAATGAATCAACTGGGCCCATTCGTACCCCTGGATGAGCAAAAAAACGCCGCCCAGCACGGCGGTGACGGCCAGCATCCGGCTCACCCTGGCAGTTGCGCCGGCGCGCACGGAGCGCAATGCCGCGTGCATCGTCACCGCGCTAAAAACCAAAATGACGGTATTCACGCCCGTGATGCCGACCGGCAATCGGGGTTGAAACGGCGGCGGCCAGATCGCGCTGCCCACTCGAAACACGATAAAAGCGCCGATCAGCCCGGCAAAGAACATCGCCTCGGCGCCGAGAAACATCAGGGTGGCGAGCCAGGCATTACTGCCGATCGGTCGATTCGGCCGCACCGGCGGCGCCGGCGGCTCACCGCCGCCGAACTCCAGCCGTTTCCCTGGCGCAGCCGGCGCCGTTTCATCAAGCCGCCGCGCGGTAGAGTTCCGTGCCATAATCCTGCCGATAGGTTCCTTCAATAAACTATGATGAAAGCGATCACAGCGCCTATATAGAGTAGAATGATGCCGGCGAGAATCGATCCAAGGCGCCAATTCTTCTCGTTTTCAACCTCATCTCTCCTGAGCCACATATTAATCATAGCGGTACCCGGTCCAAAGCCATCATCAACAATAACACCGGAAGATAAATCAAAGACGCAAACAACAATCGCCGCGCGCCGTTTAGACTCGATTCCATCGCCAGACGCACGCCGCTGGCGAGAAATCCGACACCCAGAACGAAAGCGACCACGAAATAAACCGCACCCGCTAAACCCAAAAGCGTCGGCAACAGGCTAACCGCAAGCAAAGCGGCGCAATGCGAAATGATCTGCCGATTGGTGCTGCTTCCTTCGGGCTCGATGACCGGCAAAAATTGAATTCCCGCCTTGGCATAGTCTTCGCGGTACAACCATGCAATAGCCAGCGTGTGCGGCACTTGCCAGAGAAACAGGATGGCAAACAAAACCCAGGCGTCGACATCCAATCGACCTCGCGCAGCCACCCAGCCGATCACCGGAGGCAACGCTCCGGGCACCGCGCCGACAAGGATGCACAGAGGACTCTTGCGCTTCATCGGAGTGTACAGAAACAGATAACTCACAGTGATCAGCGCCGTGATCCAGGCGCTGATGGCATTGACCGCCAAGGCCAGGTAGACAAGTCCGGCCATCGTCACCGCCACGCCGAACCAGAAAGCTTCTCCCGGCTGCACCCGTCCATCGGGAATCGGTCTGCGGCGCGTCCGCTTCATCAGGGCGTCGCTCTGTCGCTCGAGATACTGGTTCAGCGCCAGCGTGCCGCCGGCAGCCAAGGCCGTGCCGAGCAGCATTTTAAACAGGTGAAGATAATTGGGCAGGTCAGCCGAGCCGACGTAAAAACCGACAAAAGCCGTGATCAACACCATAAGAACCACGCGCGGTTTGGCCAACTCGCAGAAATCCGCAAGCCGCCGAACGACACGCGCCATCGGTAAATCCACGGTTTCGCTGCTCGAATTCATGCGGAATATTGTTCCGTCAAAACGTTTTGTTCTTCGGCTGACTTCGAAGCAGTCAGATATCGATACGCTCTGAGCGTCAGGACCAGACTTGTAACCAACATAAGCGCGCCGACCACCAGATGGGTCGTGGTGAAAAACACGGTGGCTCCGGCCGGCATTTTCAGTATGGTAGTAAACTTAGCGAAATACGACAGGGTCCCCAAAAATAGCTGTAAAGCCAAGAGCGCAATGAGAAAAAATGCCGGCCGGACCAGCTTAGGCTGGTCCGAGTGGACCTTCATGGTGCGAATCACGAGAAGAACCGCGTGCACGGTCACCAGCCCGGCAAACAGCAAATGGGCATCCAATCGCGCGCCGGTATGCCGGAGCACCGCGCCGAAAATCACTTGCAGATAGATCAGCCCGGTGGTGGGTGTCGCCAGCCGGCGCAAACGCGCGCCGTCGCCCAGCGGCGGATCGGTCGGCTCCTGGCGCCATTCCGTCGAGGTAAACAGAGCCAGGCTTACGGTCAGCGCAAAAAACAGTTGGGCAATGGAAGCATGAACGATGGCGAGCACGTGCTCCAACAGAACCACTCGCAGGCCGCCGAGCACTCCCTGCAGGACGACCAGCACCAGCGCAGCGACTCCCAGCCAACGCAGCCAGTTGCGCCGTTCCTGGAACCACAGCGATAACGCCAGAGCGATGGTCAATAGTCCTACGCCTGAGGCAACGAGACGATGGCTATGCTCGTAGAAAATACCGCCGACCATCTTGGACCACGGGTAAAGAAACATGTTGTAGCCGAAGGTCGTCGGCCAGTCCGGCACCGCCAGCCCGGCGCCTTTGCTGGTGACCAGACCGCCGATAAACAGCAGCGGGAAGGTCGCGCACGCGGTAATCACCGCCAGTCGATGGGGCCATGGCGAATGCGACGAAACACATGAGCCGGAGGATGAACTCATGGGTTCGCTTTCAGTCTTCATCCTTGTGCTTTTCTTCAGTGGCCCCGCACCGCGGCGCCTTTGGCCAGCGGTTTATCCTGCGGCAACCAATCTTCCTTGACCTCCGGCGAGCTATACTCGTACGGGCCGCGGTAAACCGTCGGCTGGACCTCGAAATTGCCGTGCGGCGGCGGCGTCGGCGCCGACCATTCCAGTGTGTTCGCTTGCCACGGGTTGCGTTCGGCCTTCTTGCCACCGAAAAGACTCCAGATGAAGTTGATCAAAAACGGCACCTGCGAAAGGCCCAGGAGCAGAGCGCTGATGGTGATGAAGACGTTCCAATGCTGCAGCGGCTGGAGAAATTCATACTGGGTCGGGTTATAAATACGCCGCATATGGCCGCCGACGCCGAGAAAATGCATCGGGAAAAAGGTCAAATTGAAGAAGAGATAAGTCAACGCAAAATGGATTTTCCCTAGAGGTTCGCTCATCATGCGGCCGAACATTTTAGGAAACCAATAATAGACCGCGGCAAACAGCGCGAAGATAATTCCCGCGACCACGTAATGAAAGTGCGCGACGATGTAATAAGTATCGTGGATGAAAATATCGACCGGCGTCGAGGCCATGAAGATGCCGCTCAAACCGCCGATCAGGAAGTTCGAAACAAAACCGAGCGCAAACAACATCGGCGAAGTAAGCCGGATATTGCCACCCCATAGAGTTCCCAGCCAGTTAAATACCTTGATGGCCGAGGGGACGGCGATCACCATGGTCGTCATCATGAAAGCCGTGCCGAGCAGCGGATTCATACCGCTGATAAACATATGATGGCCCCAAACGATCCAGGAGAGAAATGCGATGGCAATCATGGAAAAGGCCATGGCGTGATAGCCGAAGATCGGTTTGCGTGAAAAAGTCGACAGCAGATCGGAAGTCATGCCCATGGCCGGAAGAACCAGAATGTAAACCTCAGGATGGCCGAAAAACCAGAACATATGCTGCCAAAGCAGCGGCTGGCCGCCGCCTTCAGGAAGAAAGAAGCTGGTCCCAAGCGTACGATCGAAGAGCAGCATGGCGAGAGCCGCGGTCAAAACCGGCAAGGCCAACAATAGAAGAATAGCGGTGACGAACAGTGACCAAACAGTTAACGGCATGCGGAAGTACGTCATGCCCGGCGCTCTCATGTTGACGATGGTGGTAATGTAATTGATCGACCCCATCAGAGACGAGATGCCCAGCACGAGCAAGCTGATGATCCAAAGATTCTGGCCCATGCCGACGCCGGTATACGCCGCTTTCGCCGAAAGCGTGGCATAGCCTGTCCATCCGGCCGCGGCAGGTCCGCCGACGACAAAGAAACTCGACAGCATGATGACACCGGCGATTGCGCCGACCCAGAATGAAAGCATGTTCAGAAGAGGAAAAGCCATGTCGCGCGTGCCGATCATCAAGGGAATCAGAAAATTGCCGTAGCAGCCGACCATGATGGGCATGACGACGAAGAAAATCATGATGGTCGCGTGCATGGTGAAGAGCGCATTATACGTCTGAGGCGGAATGATGCCTTCGTACATATAAGGCTCCGGGATTGCGCTCAGCCCGGGAACCGGGGTTTCCGGCCAAGCCAATTGCCATCGCACCATCATCGCCAGCAAGCCGCCGATGATCAACATAAAAAGGCCTAAAAACAGAAACTGGCGGCCGATCATCTTGTGATCCATAGAAAAGATATACGTGCGCCAAAAGCCAAGCTCTTCGTGATGCCCGTGCACTGCGTGCGTCGCACCGGCCGCTACTGTCTGACTCATCGTTTATTATCCTCCGTAAAGCTGCTTCGGATGAATTCGCTCGAGAAGTGTTACTGCTGCTTAGAAGCCAAATTTTCCGCTGCCCATTTGGCGTAATCTTCGGCGCTGTGGACGTGCAGCCAGCCCTTCATGCCTGAGTGGCCAAAGCCGCACAACTCGGCGCAAGGCATTTCATACTTGCCGGGTTTGGTGGCTTCGAACCAACCCGTCACCGTGCGCCCCGGCACCGCATCCTGCTTAAACCGAAGATTAGGAATGAACAAGCTATGAATCACATCGTTGGCGGTGAGATGGACGTGCACCACTTTATTGACCGGCACATGAACGTCGTTGTCGAACCTGATGTCGTCCTGGGTGCCGAGCTTGGCGTCCGGTCCGGGATAAAAAACATCCCAATTGAACTGCTTAGCCGTCACTTGAATGGCGAAATCACTCGGCGGCACTTCGCTCTTCAACTTCGCCCAGGTGTTCACACTCATGAACGAAAGAACGATCAGAATAGCGGCGGGAATGATCGTCCAGATGATTTCCAAGGTGGTATTGCCGTGACTATAAGTCGCTCGGCGACCCGGCCGCTCGCGGTACAGCACCAGGAACACGACCATCAACACGGTGACTAAAATGAAAGTGGCGGCCGTAATGTAATAAATAAGGTAGAACAGCGAGTCGATTTCGTGACCATAGGTCGATACGTCTTCTGGCAACCAGCGCAGCATCTAACAATCCATCCTTGTGTTTGTGGCAGTGGGAAGGAAAACGTCAATTTAATTTAGCTAACATAGCCACTTGGTCATTTCAAGGGGAATTGCGCATAAGACGCAGCAAAGTGATCGCGTCTCCGCTAAAAACCAGCTTGCTAAACGCCGCATCGACTTCGCCACTCTAAAGCCGTTTTCGAACTTGCCGCATCGCGTAGGATTCAGCTTGACGCGCGCCGGAGAATTGCCATAGAGTCCAACCCCATGAAGCCAGGTGTTCTCGCATTCTTAATCTCTCTCTTTGTCGCGCCGCTTAATTCGTTCGCCAATCCTTATCTCGCTAAGCCCGGCGAGCGCACCCTGTCAATGAGAATATCCACCTGCGCCATTTCGGGCGGTTTCGTGCATCTCTATACGGCGCTCGATAACAACCTGTTCGACAAGTACGGCATGAAGTTCGAGAATATTTTTATCCGCGGCAGCGGTCCTAATCTCGCGGCTCTTGCCGGCGACGAGGTCCAGTTCACCTATTGCGCCGCAGACGCAACGATCCCCGGTCTGGCGGCGGGGATCGACGCAAAACTCGTCGCGTCTCCGCTGGTTAAGCTGCCTTATGTGTTGGTCACGCGAAAAGAAATCAAACGGCCGGAGGACCTTAGGGGGAAAACTTTGGGTATCGCGCGCGCGGGAGACTTGAGCGACCGGCTGTCGCGCGCAGTCGTGAAAAAATTAGGCCTGCCTCCGGACGCGGTGACGATCCGGCCCATTGGTGGCAGCCAGGGCGAGCGTTATCAGGCCATGGCGGCCGGCATAGTCCACGGGGTCATCATTACGCCGCCACTCGATGTCCGCGCCAGAAACGAAGGCTTCAACGTGCTTTATCGTTTGATCGATCTGAACCTGCCGTTCATCTACAGCAGCGTGCATACCAGTTATAAGATGCTGCGCGATCGTCCCGAGGTCGTCCAGCGGATGGTTGCGGCCTTCGCCGAGATCATCCACTTCGTCGAGAAAAATCCCGACAAGGCCAAAGCTTCGGTAGCCAAAGCCATGCGCACCAAAGACCAAGAGGCGCTGCAGTCCGCCTACGATGTGTACGCCAGGGAAATCCTCGACCGGACAATGGTCGTCCCCGCAAAAGCGGTCGCCGAAGCCGTCGACCTCGCCCGCGAGAGCGGGACGACTGTTCGAAGAAAACCGGCAGAGATCTATGACAACAGCTTCGTTTTCAATCTAGAAAAGAGCGGCTTCCTGAAAGAGCTCTGGGGTAGCGAAAGCTACAAACGCTGACGTTGCCTTGCGCTTCTGATCTCACCTAAACGTAGCGCGTCAATCGCGCCTCTCCAATCGGCTCAGCTTCCCGACCCTTCGACGATTATCCGCGGCGCCCGCATCCGCGTTTTTTCTTAAACGCGATGGACCGGGACGGCGCTTGTTGTTTAGTGGTTGTGCCGATGTTAACGGGATTTGTAGCGATCCTGCTTATCGTACTGTGGTTGCGTACGGGAGGGGAGCACGCGAAAACGAAATCCCATCCCAAATTGCCGCTCCGTCACGCGCACGCGGCCGCCGTACTCGCGGCGTATTGTCGCCTCGATGAATGCGAGTATAAATGCGGCGATCTCGTCCTAATATTGCTACAAAACTCCTCGCGAAGTGTCATTTGTCGGACAGGCCGGGTCCATAGAACTCCTCGAAAAGTCACGGGAAAAACTGTGGATAAGTGGAGCGGATGGTGCAGGGAAAGCGCGGTTCAAAGCTGCCAAGAATTGCCAATAATGGTCAATCCGGCGGCATCGCTCAATAGATAGTTTTTGGGGCAATAATCACAACCTATTGATTCAAATAAGCTTCTTGTGCCTAAACTGACGGCAATCCGTAGAGCAGCGTCCCCGAGCCACTTCTAAGAGACCAGAAGCGTAAGTTATTAACACTTTATCCACAGTTTTTGTGGACATCGGTGCAAAACCGCGATGTCTTGCTCACGGTGACTCACTCCTCGGGTTCCGTTCTCTGTGATTAAACGTTCAGTCTCCCGCCGGTCGGTTAGATGATTTTCTTCATCTTCATTGAAGTCAGCAACGGGATAAGACTGATGCCAAGGGCGAACATGTAGGTCACGTTCATCGAAGCGACGAAAACTTGAGTGTCGCCGGGGTTGGGCGTCGTCCCCGGAATTCCGGAATAATATCGGAAGGCCAAGGTCAGAAAAATTCCGCTCAGCGAAATGCCGAGCATGTGTCCCAGACCAAAAATTCCATTGATAATCCCGATCGCCGTGCCCCAATGCTCCTTAGGCAGAGAGCTGATCATTGCCGCCTGCGATGGCGTATTAAAAAGGGCCGATCCGATACCCGTGAGCGCAAGCAGGGTGCTCGGCAAGATCCAATGGGAATCCGCCCGCAGGTTGGCGCCGATTAAATAAGCAATCATCAGGATGACCACGCCGCTCATCAAGAGGAACCGGGCGCCGATCCGATCGGTCAAAGCGCCGCTCACCGGCGAAAGCACCATACTGAGGAGCGACGGCACGATAAAGATGACCCCGATGAACGTTGGCGAGAGCTTGAGCACGTCCTGGAGATAGAATGGCGCGACAAACTGAACCAGCCCTTGAGTGATGCAGCACATGAGCAGGCCCACCGAGCCGAAGCTAAAAGCCGGCACCGAGAACAAAGAAAGATTGACCATCGGGCTGCGGATCTTTTTCTCGTGGGAAATGAAACCCCAGAGCGCCCCCGCAAATGCCAAACCCAGCAGCGCCTGGCTGCCTGCGCCCAAAACCCCGGCGATTTTTTGATCGAGGAGCATGGTGATGAGGATCGTCAAGCCAAGGAAGAGCAACGCTCCCCGATAATCGATCGACTGGCGACGCTCAGCGGACGGCGCAACCGAGCGTCCGGTCATGAAGCAAAGCGCCATTCCAGCCAGGCTCGGCACAAACAATAAGAAGAAAATGCCGCGCCAATGAACCAGGTCAATGATAAGACCGCCGATGGGCGGGCCAATAAAAAATCCAAACTGGTGTGACGACGCCATCAGTCCCTGGGCCTTTCCCTCGGAACCCGCAGGCATGGCCCTGAAAGCCAAGGTGCGGCCGGAAGACTGAATCATGGCGCCACCGACTCCCTGGACGAAGCGAAACAGGATCAATTGCAAAACATCCTGTGACAGCCCGCAGAGAAGCGAGCCAACGGCCATGACGCCCATGCCAAAGCCGAACATCTTGTGGTGGCCGTAGATGTCCCCCAGGCGACCGCAGATGACGCCGAGGCCGATGCCGGCCATTTGATAAACGATCAGCGCCCAAGAAATTCCGAGGATGTCCGTTCCCAAAGCGGTTGCTAAGGTCGGCACCGAGATCATAAACACCCGGGTAGAAATTCCAGCTATGGAAACGCCGATTACGGAATTGATGAGGGTAAGCCTGCGTACCTTCTCATCGATTTTATCGTGATCTTGCAAATTCAACGTCGAGAGTCTCTCGTTCACGAAGACTGGTAATGTGGAAATCTCAAACGAGCCACGGGCGCAGATAAGCCTATTTGATGAATATTAACTTCTTCAACCATCAGCACGTCGAAAACGGCTTAAGTTTTCACCCAGTCTGACGAAACATAAATGAGGCTTTTCAGCAGCCCGCTAGCGCCATAGGGCCGGTACTGTCTTGGTCACAAGCTCCAGTTTCCGTCGCTGGTCTTCAGCCGAAATGTTGTTGCCGATTATCGAAGAAGCAAAGCCGCACTGCGGGCTTAGTCCCAAACGCTCGGGCGGAATGTAGCGTTTGGCTTGCGCCACCTTGTGTCTGAGTGAGTCTAAAGACTCGATCTCAGGCTTCTTTGTTGTAATCAATCCGAGAACTATGAACTTATCTTCAGGCACGTCTCTGAGGGCCTCAAAGGAGCCCGAGCGCTCATCGTCGTACTCCAACAGCAAGCGCTGTGGCTTTAGCTTGCCAAACAACTCGCGGCTAATCGCTTCATATCCTCCCTGCGACAGCCACCGGCTGCCTTGATTGCCGCGTCAGATGTGAAACCCGAAAGTCACATCCGGAAACCCGTCCGTGACCGCGTTGTCCAGCTCAATGCCCAAAGAGAGCCACTGTTTAAGACTCCAGCCAAGTTTTTCATAGAAAACTCGCGTCTGTGGATCGAGCAAGAGTCCGTACTGCGGCGCGTCTATTTGGATGTAAGCGGCTCCCAGGCGCACGAGCTCGGTAACTTCCTCGCGCAGGATTCCAACCATGTCGGCCAGAAACGCGTCAAGGGTTGGATACACGTTCCGGGAATATTCCGGCGACCAGAAGTTCGCCCATAAACCCGGGCTTGGGATCGTGATTTTCGGAATTCGGCTGGTCTTTTGTGAAACATAGGAAAATTCATCTGCCGAGAGATAACGAC
>JBBDNJ010000229.1:0-15225 GCA_040877705.1 Binatia bacterium
CTTTTCCTGCATGTCTTTGGCGCACATGGCCAAAATCTGATCGCCATCGAGAATCTCGCCGGTTTCGTCGGTGAAAATGGCGCGGTCCGCGTCGCCATCCAAAGAAACCGCAAAGTCGGCGTTTTCATGCCGTAAGACATCGCGTGCCGTCTCCGGATACAGAGCGCCGCATCGAGAATTGATATTTTTGCCATCCGGCTGAACGCCGATGGAAATCACCTGAGCGCCTAGTTCCGACAAAATCTCCGGAACGACGCGGTAAGCGGCTCCATGACCGCAATCGACTACGATCCGCAATCCTTCAAGCGTCAGGTGGCGCGGAAAACTGTTTTTGACAAAAACATTGTAACGCCCGACTGCGTCGGAAATGCGAAAGGCCTTGCCGATTTGCGAAGCCGTCGGCCGGTCTCGGTCGGTTTCGCCGTTAAAGATCATTTCCTCCATGCGAGCTTCAACTTCATCCGGCAACTTGAATCCATCGCAGGAGAAAAACTTGATGCCATTATCTTGATAGGGATTGTGAGAAGCCGAGATCACCACTCCGGCATCCGCTCGCATAGTGCGCGTCAAAAAAGCCACTCCCGGCGTCGGCAAGGGTCCGACCAGTTGAACGTCCGCGCCCATCGAGCAAATGCCGGAAGCCAGCGCGGTTTCGAGCATATAGCCTGAGAGCCGCGTATCTTTACCGATGAGGATCTTATACCGATGCTCGGTGTCGCCGCCGAGAGTCTTAGCGAGCGACGGCGATCGCGAACGGCCCGAACCCTGGGCTGGCTGGGCAATGGGGTCATGTAATACTTTGGCTATGGCCCGCCCCAGCTTCAAAGCCATTTCAGAGGTCATGGGCTCCTGATTGGCAATTCCCCGCACACCGTCCGTACCAAACAAGCGACGTTGATGCTTGTGATTTTTAGCTTGCGCTTGAGACATGCTATTAACTCCTAGAATAGGCTATCGAGATCGAGACTTGATGATTTTGACTTTAAATCGCGCCGGCTTTTGTTCGAGCACCTTAATTTCATTCGGAAGGCTTAAACTTAACGCCACTGAGTGTTCGCCCGGAGGCAAGCCTTTGAGGTCCAGGTAGACATGGTCCGCTCCCAGCTCCAATTTTTCCATCGTTTTCCGCGGTCCCGTCAGCTGTAGGTGCACAGTTTTTGGAGTGACGGCAAATTCGCCGCTCGCTCCCCGAACTGAAATTTCAACCCCATTGAAGTCTCTGGTGAATTCCTCCTCGACTACGGTGACGGCGACAGCCACCCGATCAGGCGTGAACGTCAAGGATTTTCCGTCCGTCGAGAGTCCCACCTTGCGCTTAATCGAATTGCGGCTTTCATCAACGTCAATGGGAAATGTTTCCACCGCCGTCAAGCGCCGCACCTCCTCGGCGGGCCCCCGTACCGAAACCGATTCGGGCTGGGCCAGCGTTTCCTCGATTTTGTAACCAGGCGAGGGCTTCCCTGATAACCGAACAGCCACAGGCAGCATCCGTTTGATCACCGGATCAAATTTCAAATGAATAACCGGAGGCGTGATCCGGGCGATGGTCACCCCGCGCGGAATACTAAACAAGCTAGGTCCTAAGGGGAAGCTTGACGAGCCGGATTTGCTTCCATGGAGATCCAGAAAAAGCCTCAAATCCCCGGCGTCGAGAGTCGAAATCAAGGTCCGCGGCCCACTTAAACGCAAAACGACATAATCCACACGGTTGTCGATAACCATTAAATCTGCCGGTATGTTGCGAAACTCAATAGGCACCTCAATAGCTCGCTCAACATCTCGGTGGCCGGCGATCCACAATCCCACGGCAATCACAAACGAGAGCACGCCGATGCCCAGATTGCTCCCGGCCGTCGAAGCAATTTGGTGCCACATCTCCTTCATAACGCAATTAAACCCTGAAGAGCGCTACGCAACCGTGACGCATCGACCCTCTCGGTGACATTTCCACCCACCACTAGCGCAATGGTACCTTCTTGTTCGGAAACAACAATCGCCACCGCATCGGTTTCTTCGGTAACCCCAATGGCCGCGCGGTGGCGAGTTCCCATTGAAGTACGAAGATGCGGGTTCACGCTAAGCGGCAGCACACAACGCACCGCGGTGACACGCCGTTTTTGAATGACAAGCGCGCCGTCATGGATCGGTGATCCCGGCAGAAAGACGCTTTCGAGCAGCTCGCGACTCACTCGGGCATCCAACCTCGTGCCGATCTCCATGTACTCATTGAGGCCGACTTCCCGCTCCAGCACGATGAGGGCTCCGACCCTTCTAGAAGCCAAGGTGCGAATCGCTTCGGTGACTTCCTCGATGATGTCCTCACGGCGCTGCACCATTCTTTCCGCGCCGAACAGCGGCGCGGTTCCCACCTGGGTCAAAGCGCGCCGGATATCGCTCTGAAATATAACGATAATGACAAGAATAATGGAACCTAAAAAGTTATCCAAAATCCAGTTAAGTGTGAATAAACCTAAAGCGCGGGATGAAAGATACGCCAGCATAATCACCGCCAGGCCGAAGATCATCTGCATGGCGCGGCTGCCGCGCAGCATCTGCAAGAGACGATAGATCAGGAAAGAAATGATCCCGATGTCTAAGCCGTCCTGCCAACGCAGCTGAGTCAAAACTTCCGTCATTGCCCGCTATACTACCGCCTGTTCAAAGTGGATCGCGTCCGCGACCCGAAGCGCGCGATGCGTTTCTTTCACGTCATGGACTCGAAGGATATTGGCGCCGCCCAAGGCGGCCGCAACGGCCGCCGCAAGGCTCCCTTCCAGGCGCTCTTGTGGACCGGCGGCATCCAGTACCTTGCCGATAAAAGCCTTACGCGAAACTCCGACGAGCAACGGTTGGCCAAGGGACGTGAGCGACGGCAAACCTCTAAGCAGCGCAAGATTATGCTGCAGGGTTTTGCCGAAACCGATGCCCGGATCGATGACAATCTGCTCTTTAGAAAGGCCTGCCTCGGTGGCATGGCGGATTCGATGCGCCAGAAAGTCGCTTACTTCTTGCACGACATTGTCATAATGCGGTTCGACTTGCATCGTGCGCGGAATCCCTTGCATGTGCATGAGGATGATCGGCACCTGTTCGCCGGCAGCCAGCGCAGCCATCCCGGGATCGAATCGCAGCGCGCTGATATCATTGACGATATCGGCTCCTGCGTCCAAGGCCGCGCGCGCGACAGCGGCTTTGTATGTGTCGATAGAGATGGGCGTGTTGACGCTTGTGCGCAAGTCACGGATCACCGGGAGAACGCGCCTTAGCTCTTCCTCGACTGGAACGGGCCGGGCACCCGGCCGGGTCGATTCGCCGCCGATGTCCAAAATTTCCGCGCCCGCTGCGATCATCTCGATCCCATCAGCCGCGGCTTTTGCGCTATCGAATCGTTTGCCGCCGTCGTAGAACGAATCCGGGGTAACGTTGACGATGCCCATGAGAACCGTACGGTGAGTCATGTCGATTGGCCCATGGCGGGTCGTTAAAACCCTGGCAACGTTTTGGCTGGCGCTTACTGTGAAATTTTCGGTGGGATTCAAGTCTTGAATCTTGGGCGCGGACACAAATTATTCACTCCGATCAACGACCATTTTCTCTAATCATGTCATGTGACCACGCATGAGTGGAAAACGGCCGTCTCGTGAGTTTCGCTCTCACGAGACGACCATCATTTTGGCAAGAAAAAAAAATCGGCGGGCAAACAATTCAAGATCGGCTCAAGCAACCACCGCGGCGCTCTTAGAATTCAGCGGGTCGCCGCCGTTGCCATTAAACTCTCTGACAATGGCGTCGATCTCCGAACCGTCCAGAACTTCTTTTTCAAGAAGCGATTCGGCGACTTTATGGAGCAACGCCAAATTGGTTTTTAAAAGATCTTTGGCCTTAAGGTAACTCTCTTGGATGATGCGCCTGATTTCGCTGTCGATCTCGATAGCCGTGCTCTCGGAGTAATCGGCCGTCTGTGTGAAATCCCGACCCAGGAAAATTTCTTCTTCTTTCTTTCCGAACGTCATGGGACCCAGTTTTTCGCTCATACCCCACTCGCAAACCATCCGGTGCGCCAACTCGGTCGCCTTTTCAATGTCATTGCCGGCGCCGGTGGTCATATGATTGAGTACCAGCTCCTCCGCTACACGCCCCCCGAACAAGATGACCAGATTATTCAAGAGATATTCCTTGGGATAAGTGTGCTTCTCATCGATCGGCAGTTGTTGGGTCAAACCCAGAGCCATGCCACGCGGAATGATCGTCACTTTATGAATCGGATCCGCGCCCGGCAGCAGCGTAGCGACCAAAGCATGCCCTGCTTCATGAAAAGCGGTATTACGCTTTTCTTCATCGCTAATGATCATGCTGCGGCGCTCGGCGCCCATCATTACTTTGTCTTTGGCCAGCTCAAAATCACGCATATCGACTTTGTCTTTATTATTGCGCGCGGCCAGGAGTGCGGCTTCATTGACGAGATTTTCCAGGTCGGCGCCGGCAAAACCAGGCGTAGCCCGCGCCAGTACGGCGATATCGACATCCGTCCCCACTGGGACTTTGCGAGTGTGCACTTGCAAAATGCCTTCGCGACCTTTCACGTCGGGTCTCGGGACGACGACTCTGCGATCGAAACGTCCCGGGCGAAGCAGCGCCGGGTCGAGAACATCGGGCCGATTCGTTGCGGCAATGAGAATAACGCCCTCGTTGGCCTCGAACCCGTCCATTTCCACCAGGAGCTGATTGAGTGTCTGCTCGCGTTCATCATGGCCGCCACCCAGGCCGGCGCCTCGATGCCGTCCCACCGCGTCGATTTCGTCGATGAAAACGATGCAAGGCGCATTTTTTTTGCCTTGCACGAAAAGGTCGCGTACTCGAGACGCGCCCACGCCGACGAACATTTCGACGAAGTCCGACCCGCTTATGCTGAAAAATGGCACGCCGGCTTCGCCGGCAATAGCGCGCGCAAGCAGCGTCTTGCCCGTTCCCGGCGGCCCGACGAGCAAACAACCTTTAGGAATGCGCCCGCCCAATCGAGTAAATTTCTTTGGATCTTTGAGAAAAGAAATGATTTCCTGGAGATCGTCCTTGGCCTCTTCCACGCCGGCCACATCGGAAAACGTGATGCGGTGTTGATTTTCAGTCAGTAACTTCGCCCGGCTCTTGCCGAAAGACATCGCCTTGCCGCCCCCGACCTGCATCTGGCGCATGAAAAATATCCATACTCCAATGAGCAGCAGCATCGGAAACCAATTGATGAGAAGCACGTAATACCAGGGCGAATCGTCCTCCGGCTTAGCGGCGATTTTCACTTTCTTTTCACGCAGACTTTTCACCAACTCTGGATCGTCAGGCGCATAAGTGCGGAAACGCTCACCGTTTTTAAATTTGCCCTGGATATTGTCACCTTGGATGACAACTTCTTGCACTTCTCCCCGGTCCACGGCGGCCATAAACTCGCTAAAAATGATTTCAGGGTCGCGGCCGGCCTGCTTACTAAAGACACTAAAAATGCCTAGAAGAACAAGCAGCAGAACCAGCCAAAGGGCGATATGTTTAGATGATTGACTCAACCGAATCCTCCAGATTTCAACAACCAGAAAAGACTAACATACGCAACCAGTTAGATCAATATAGATATTCGCGACTTAATCACACCACGTGGCCTTCAAACGCAAAGCGATGGTCGTCGTCGGACCCATCTTGGCAACTTCACTTCGTCCATGCCCTGGAATCCAAAGTATCTCGCCGCCCATGGCCAATAGCGGAATTGCGGCCCGCAAGCGCAAGGGCAGCTTCTGTTCAATAAATAAATCTTTCACTTTTTTATGTCCAGTCATGCCCAGAGGTTGGAATCGATCGCCACGACGAAAATTCCGCACGAGCAGATTTCCCGTTATTAAATCCGCATCAAATGCTACTTCCATCAAGTTCTCCGGCAATTTTGCCGGTGCTGCGCGAACCAACTCGCTTGCGATCGTTATGCCGGCCTCGACGATGTTCAAATTGCTTCCCGCTTGCAAAGGATAACTATAACACTGCGGTTTGACACTGCGTGAAACTCTTTGCAGTTTAACGGTATCGTATTCCCGCGCCAACTCCCAACCTCCCGGAAGAGCGAGACGACCATGAGGCGGACCGGCAGCGATCAATGCCAGCGCCGCTTCGGCATGATCGAAATCGATTCCTCGTAAGTGACCGCGCCTGTGCTCGATCCAAAGCCGAATGACTCGTCTTTGTAGTGCCTTGCTCAGATCGAGCAAAAGCATTCGGTTCAAATCGCCGGCCTTGCTTATCCTCTCCAAGTGCTGCCGGCTGAGATCGGTCAAATAACTTTCCTCGTCGCGCAGGACCTCCGCCTGGTCGCTCAAGCGTGCCGGCAGTTCAGCGCCGAACTTCTCCCTTACTTGGGGCATGAGCTTTAGACGAATCCAATTGCGCAAGTAGAACAAGTCCGAATTGGTGCTATCAATCCGATAAGGAATATTGCGCGCGCCCAAAAATTCCATCACCTCTTCCCGGGTGACACTAAGAAATGGCCTGATCAGCAGGACATTTGCGAAACTGTTGTCAGGCGTGTCTTTCAACCGGCGCACCGGCTCCATGCCGCCCAGACCCTTTCGGCCGGCGCCGCGAAATAGCCGCATGACAACCGTCTCGGCTTGATCATTGACGGTATGGGCAGTCGCCACCGCGTCGAGTTGACGTCGATGAGCCGTTGCGGCGAAGTAACGATACCTTTCCAACCGGCCCATCTCTTCCAAGTTGCCCTTGCCTGCTTTCAGCTTCAATCGTGGCAGATCCAGTTCCTTTAAATGACAAGGCAACCCCAACCGGTCCGCTAATCCGGCGACAAACCGCGCATCCTTCTTTGCCTCCTCGCCACGAATTCCATGCTGTAGATGCGCGACTTCCAGATTGAGCTCAAGTTCCTCACGCAAATCATGCAGCAGGTAAAGCATCGCTACCGAATCCGGCCCACCGGAAACCGCCACCAGCACGCCCCTACCATGAGGCAGCAGCCGGTGTTCGATGAGAAACTCCTTAATTTTGGCTCGAAGATCCACTTACAAGAGAAACTCTGCGCATTTTATCTTTCCGAATCAAGAAGCGAATTAGGTTTTTTCTACAAGCTTGTCGTCAAAGATTGACAAAGATGCGGCCTGGCTGTGCAGGCAGCTAGTCTGGCTTAAAAGAATCCGGGGGCGTTCGTCGCGATCTTCGACGGCGCCGGCTTGCGCCAGCAAACGCTTACTTGACTATCCTCGTCAACTCGTTCAACCATGCAATCTGAAAATCGCACGAAGATTTACTAAAACCCACCCATCGAGACAACGTGAGCACCCCTGAAAGCTTTTCCCGAGGCGTCGGTTCCAAGCGCAACATGGCGGTCACCGGCGTGATGCTGGTGATCTTCCTGTTCGCCATCGACGCGACGATCGTCGCCACGTCAATGCCGACGATCGTCGCCCAACTCGGCGGTCTCCAATTGTATAGCTGGGTGTTCTCCATCTATATGCTCACGTCGGCGCTGGCGACTCCCATTTTCGGCAAACTCGCCGACCTTTTCAGCCGCCGCAAGCTCATGCTTATCGGCATCGGCATCTTCCTGCTGGGAACGATTCTGTGCGGCGCGGCGCAGAGCATGGAGGCGATGATCTTGTTTCGCGCCGTTCAAGGCGTCGGCGGCGGCGCTATTTATTCGTTGTCGTTCATCGTGGTGGGCATTCTCTATGCGCCGGCGATGCGCGCGAAGATGCAGGGGATCATCAGCAGCATCTGGGGAGTGGCATCGATTCTGGGCCCGCTGGCCGGCGGCATCATCGTCGAAGCATGGAACTGGCGCTGGATCTTTTTCGTTAACCTGCCGCTGATCGCCATCGCCTCCACTCTCATTATCGTCGGGCTTAAAGAGGAACAGAGGCAGACGCGCACTCCGAAACTGGACTTATGGGGAGCGACAACCTTGCTGGCCGGTTTGTTATTGCTTTTCTACGCGCTGGCGCAGAGCGCCCACGAGCACCACCCCTTGAATACCCAAACGCTCGCCATGATCGGGCTCGGCCTCTTGATTCTGGCGGCTTTCGTCGTCATCGAGCGCCGCGCCGAAGAGCCGATCATGCCGGTCGATCTATTTCACATCGGTCTCTTCAGATCTTCCGCCGCGGTTGCGACACTTTGCTCCATGGGCGTTTTTGGCGCGATCAGTTATCTGCCGCTGTATCTCCAGGGCGTCCTCGGCACGGCCGCATCGCAAGCGGGACTGGTGCTGGTGTTCCTGAGTCTCGGCTGGACAGCCGGGAGCTTGCTGGCCGGCCGGTGGATCAATCG
The DNA here is from genome assembly GCA_040877705.1 of Binatia bacterium. GTDB lineage: Bacteria > Desulfobacterota > Binatia > UBA9968 > UBA9968 > WHTF01. The sequence continues at coordinate 8,314 of JBBDNJ010000229.1, forward strand.
CAATGGATATCGTGTCGTCGCCGCTGCGGGCATGGCTTTGCTGGTCCTCGGCTATGGCATATTCGTCGCGCCGCACGTCAGCGCGGGAATCATCGCAGTCATAGTCAGCGCCGTCGCCATCGGCGTGGGCATGGGTTTGGCGAATCTAACCACCCTGGTCGCGGCGCAGACGGGGTCCCCTTCCAATCGCATCGGTGTCGCCACTTCAACGATCATGTTGTTTCGCACCTTCGGCGGCGCCTTTGCCGTAAGCTTGATGGGGACGGTGCTGCTCAATCGCATGCAACAAGGTCTGAATCAGATCCAGTCCTCGAACACCACAGTCCCGACCGATCTGTGGCAGAAGCTTGCAAATCCGCAGAACCTTCTGGAACCAAGCACCCGCGCTCAGATCCCCGCCGAACTTTTGCCGCAACTGATTGCGACTTTGGGAGAGGCGATCTGGTATGCGTTCGCCGCCGCCTTCGTTCTCATGGTTTTCGGTTTAATGATTAGCTTCTTCATTCCCTCTTACACGCCGGCCAACACACCGAAGCCGGTCCGGAATTAGGAGAATTCGGCGGCGATAAATCGCGCCCCCATGTCATAGTCTCCCAATGTCTTCGTCTCTTCTCGTCTCTTTTTGTTTCTTCGTCTCCTTGTCTCCCCGTCTCCCTGTCCGTATTTGACAGAAGACACCCACCGCCTGTACAGAAAGAGGCAATCCTCGGTTATTTATCGAAGGCGGTGATTTATCATGAACGACCAGCCCGGCTCGGCAACCAGCGCAGCGGCTCTCGGCACGCAAGATCTCGACATTACCGATCAACAAAAACGTCTCGCTTTGGGCCTGATCAGCAGTTGCCATACGCTGAATCATTTACAATACAGCATCACGTCGGTCCTCTTTCCGGTGATGATGACGGAGCTGGGTTTCGGTTTGCTGCAGCTTGGTTTTCTCTCCGCCTTGTCAAGCTTCGTCGGCCAAGGCCTACAGGGCATTTATGGTTTTTTTGCCGGATTTTTCCGGCGCACCACACTGCTCGGGTTAGGTAATGTGATCGTCGGAGTCGTGGCGATGCTGCAGTATTTCGTCACCAGTTACACTCAGCTCATTACGGCACGCGTAGCCATCGACGTCGGCTCGAGCCCGCAGCACCCCCTCGGCTCCAGCGTACTGTCACGCTACTTTCCCAAGGCCCGCGGCTGGGCTCTGACCTTTCATCATTCAGCGGGTAATCTGGGATCGTTTCTAGGTCCTGCTCTTGCCTCGCTGGCTCTTCTTTATATGGGTTGGCAGACCGCCTTTGTCGTCTTCGGCATTCCCAGCGTATTGATGGGCCTTACTCTCTTCTTCGTCGGCGATCGCACCGGCGACGCCGAGAAATTGGCGGGTGGCAAGAAGAAAATGAAATCGAACATCGATGCTTACCTGCAGTGCCTGAAGAACCGCAATATCGTTTTTACATCGCTGGTCTTGATGGTCGGCGCCGCCGGACGCGGGACCGGGGTCAACGTGACATTTCTTGTGCCGTTTTTCATGGCGCGATTCGATGTCACTGCATCGGGCGGCGGATTGCTTTTAACTTTGATGCAGGGCGCCGGATTGGTCGGTCCTTTGGCGATTGCCTGGTTTTCAGATCGCTCAGGAAAGCGAACTCTAATCACACAAGCAACCTTGTTGCTCTCCGCGGTCATGACGGTCTGGCTCGTTCAACATGCCACGATGGGTCCGCTGCTTTACTTGAACCTCATTCTTTACGGCGCGTTTGTCCAGGCGCGGGGCTCGCTGACGCAGAGCATGATCGGTGATTTCGCCAGCGCCGAGACAACCGACGCCGCCTTTTCTATTTTCTACTTCGTCGGTTTTATTTCCGGGCCGATCTGGACACTGATCATCGGCTATCTCATGGAGAGCTACGGCTTTGAGCCGGCATTTTATGTCGCCGCCGGTACTTATATCGCCGGCATGCTGCTGCTTCTGTTAGTCAAAGACGACAAAGTATCTTGACCCAGCCTAACGTTCCTCTGCTATAGTGCAAAATCCCGTGGAACTTTGTGGCCCGAGTCAGGGTATTTTTCCCGTCGCCTTGACGAATCGGCAGACGGCTTACGGCAGTCAGCTAAATCAATTACCGTCTCTCGGATGCGGAATTAACTTCATGCGACGATACGCGCACCGCTTTTCAACCCATCATGCGCGGACACGCGAGAAATCGACAACTTTTCGGATCGTGCCAAAGCGAGTGTTTCGATGATCAAACAACCCTGGAAGACGCTGCTGGTTTCAACGGCGTTGCTCATCGCGCTCGGTGGATTCGGATTCTGGTGGTGGATCACCTCCGGCTACGTGACCACCGACGACGCGCGGATCAAAGCGGATATCGTAGCAATCAGCGCCGAGTTGACGGCAAAAATCGAATCTCTAACAAAAACAGAAGGCGATCAGGTGAGCCGCGATGAGGTGCTGGCGACGCTCGACCGCCGCGAGCTGGAAATACAGATTCAACAAGCTGAAGCCGATTTGGATCGTTTGCACAGCAGAGCCCGGCAAAAGGTCATGGGGATCGAACTGCACGAGGCCAGACAGAAAGAAGAAGTGGCAAAAGCCGAAGCGGCGCTGCGCTCCTCGCGCTACAATTATGACGATGCCCGCGCCCACGCCATTCAGGCCAAAGACGATTGGCATAGAAATCACAAGCTCTTTGAAAAACAACTCGTGGCCGAGCAGGACCTCGACCGCGCCAAGACCATTCTGCGGCAATCCGAAGCTCAACTGTCCGCCATGCAGGAGAAAATCAAAGAGGGAGAGTCCTTGCTCGATCTGGCGCGGATTAGATCGGGTGAAACCGCGGTCATGCAGGCGGAGTTGCAAGCGCGCAAAGCCGAGGTGCGGCGCGCCGTCGCAGTGCTCGCCGATTTGCGGCGCAAGCTGCAACTGACCGTCATCCGCAGTCCCGTCAGCGGCGTGGTGGTAAAGAAAAGCGCCAACCGCGGCGAAGTGACTCAAGTCGGCCAACCGATTTACATGATCGTCGATTCCAGCCGCTTCTGGGTCGAGGCCAACGTCGAGGAAACGGAAATTCGCTTCGTTCAACCCGGCCGCTCGGTAGTCATTCAAGTCGATTCGTATCCCGATCGGGAATTCGCCGGCAAAGTAACCGAAGTCGGCGGCGCGACGGTTTCCGAGTTTTCATTGTTCAACCCGCAGAAGCTCACCGGCCAGTTCATCAAATCGACCCAGCGCCTGCCGGTTAAAATCTCGGTCGCCAATAAAGATGGCCTGCTAAAAGTCGGAATGCTCGCCGTCGTGCGAATTAAAAGAAGCTCCCCTTGAGCCGCGCGCCCATGGATCCTGCCGTAAGCTCTTCGCAAAGCTCCGACGGTCTGCGCAAGTGGTGGATCGCGATCACGCTGTTCCTCGGCACCTTGTCGATCGGTCTCAGCGTCACGGCGGTCAACGTCGCCATTCCGACGATCATGTCCTCGCTCGGCACGTCGCTCAATCGCATCCAGTGGGTCTTGACCGGTTTTATGATCACCCGCACGGTGCTGATTCCATGCGTCGGCTGGCTCGGCGACCGCATGGGCGATCGCAATCTTTTCATCGCCAGCACGGCCATATTTACCGCCGGGTCGCTGCTGTGCTCTTTTTCCTGGAACGTGGAATCGCTGATTTTTTTTCGCATCGTTCAGGCGGTGGGCGCCGGTCCGCTGCTCGGCATTTCGATGGCGATCATGTTCGAAGCATTTCCGCGGCACGAGCGCGGTCTCGCCATGGGGCTCTTTATGACGGGCTGGTCTCTCGGGCCTTTTTTTGGCCCGTTACTGGGCGGCTATCTGACCGAGCATGTGCATTGGCGCGCGATTTTTTACATCAATCTGCCCACCGGTTTGCTAAGCATTGTCAGCGGCTATTATCTCCTCCCGCCCATGAAGTCGAAATCTGCCACGGCGCCTCTCGATCTGCTCGGCCTCGTCACCATGGCCACCGCAACCGTCACCTTGCTGCTCGCGCTCAATTTAGGTCACGAGGAAGGCTGGGGCAGCCGGTTGATCGTTTGCTTGTTCGCATTATCGATCGTGTTTTTCGTTCTGTTCATCATCGTCGAGTTGAAGTCCAACCATCCGTTTCTGGAATTGCGCTACTTTCGCGATATCAATTTCAGCTTGGCGAATTTCTTGATCTTCTTTCGCGTCTTCGGTTTTCGCGGCGCAAGCTATCTGCTCGCCATCTTTTTGCAAAAGGGCCTTAACTACACGCCCACCCAAGCGGGAATTTTTCTACTGCCTGGCGCCGTCATCACCGGCCTTTGGTCGCCGATTGCCGGTAAATTGACCGACCGTTGGGGACCGCGCATACCCATCGTCGGCGGCTTGGCGATCCTCATTTTCGCGCTTTACGGGCTGTCCCAATTGTCGCTGTGGAGCACGGCCACGTTCATTTTCTTTTTCATGTGCGTCAAAAGCGTCGGCCAGTCGAGTCTCAACGCGCCGCTCAACACCGTCGCCCTCGCCGCTATTCCGGAAGGCCGCGCCCGCATGGGAAGCGGCATGATCGGCATGACCCGCGGACTCGGTGAAGCCTTCAGCGTTGCCGTCTTAACTTTTCTTCTCGAGCGCTATGCGTTCTTTAATTTGTATTCGATCCCTCCTCTGCAAGGCGAGGTTTTCGCCGCCAGCGAGCGCTTGCATGTTCTCGCACAGATCCAGGGCCTGTTGGTCAACGCCGGCCAATACGGTCTCGCCCTCGAAGAAAGCGCCCGATCATTGCTCGCCTATACGCTCATCAATCAAGCTCTGACTCAGGCTTATCAAGACCTGTTCTTTCTTATCGGCGTCCTTCACGTCGGATTGCTTATTATCGCGCTATTTCTTCGCACCCAACGAGAGCAATGAAAGTTAAAGCCGAGCGATCGTCACGCAGGGGGGAAGCAAAGCGAAAAACTCGACAATTTGGTATAGACGATGACCGCAACCCTTACGCGACCGCGCCGTTTGGCTCCTATTTCTTGAAAAACATGGGGCTATCCGATAAGGGCTGAAGACAGACTTCAGAAGGAGATGCTTATGCAAGTCATCGATTCGGACGGACATTTACACGAGCCTTTCGATCTTTTCGAGCGTTATATGGAGAAAGAATTCTATTCGGCGCGCCGACGTATCGTCGATCTGCGCGATGAGCCGAGAGATACCGGACGCTGGTTGGTCGAGGGGCGGCTCGTGCCCCGTCTGCCATTTACCAAAGGCGTGGGCGGAGGAGGCTTTCGCTATCAGACGCCGCGCCATGCTCAGATGAAAGCCAAAGATAATTCCCTCGACGATGTCGAGGGCCGTCTGCAGGATATGGATCGGATGGAAATCGATTTTCAGATCGTTTATCCGACGGCGCTCGTGTGGGTGTTCGATCTCGAAAACAAAGAGTTGGCCGCCGCTGTGTGCCGTGCCTACAACAATTACATCGCCGAGCAATGCGCCAAAGCGCCCAAACGGTTGGGCGGGGTCGCCCTGGTGCCGATTCAAGATCCGCGTGCCGCCGTCGAAGAAGCCCGGCGCGCCGTGCAAAAACTCGGGCTCAACGGCGTCGTCATTCCCGGCATGGTGGGGAATACGCCGCTTCACGCCAAGGAATTTATTCCCTTCTTCGAAACGATGAACGAGCTCGACGCCCCCATCGGATTTCACGCCGTAACCGGCATGCACTACACGCCCTGGGCGGACTGCTTCACCGATTTTTTCTCCACCCATGTGACCGCCATGCCGTTTTCGATGATGGTGGCAATGATGTCGCTGGTCGGGTCGGGATTGTTAAAGAAGCTGCCGCGCTTGCGCTGCGCCTTCCTGGAGGTCGGCGCGAGCTGGCTGCCGTATTGGAACTGGTGGGTGGGAAAACACATCGAGCATGTCCTCGAGCCGCGCGCCGGCCGCCAAGAGAGCGATTGGGGACGAGAACCTTATGATTTGCCTGTTACCGTCCACGAGCCTAATGAAGATATTCTCCAAGGCAGAATCTTGAGCGGCTTTGAAGGCGATGAGAACCTGCGATCAATTATCGATCAGCTCGGCAGCAAGGGGTTCATGTACGCCAGCGATTATCCCCATAGCGACATGGATTGGAGCCGCGTTCAGACGATCAAAGGATCCGAGGCTCTGACCGCCTCGGAAAAAGCCGACCTGCTGGGTGAAAACGCCCGGCGTTTTTACAAATTGCGGATTTGAACTTTGCTGCCGGATTCAGACCGTACTGGCGAATTGCTACCGGTGGGCCGTTTCGCTGTCATCAAGAACGCAATCGAACTGCAACAGAGATCGCAACTTTCTTTCTGGGACGCAATGATTGTGCAAGCAGCAATCGAAGCCGGTTGCGACCAGCTCTACTCCGAAGACCTGAACGCTGGCCAGCGCTTCGGCTCGCTCGTCATCGTTAATCCGTTCAAGGATCGCTGATCTCTGTCGAGCTAACGTTGAGGCTAAGAAGCGCGAAGCGGCTTTCTCAAGCCGTTGGTTAGCCGTTCGTGATTCCTACGTACTACTGGATGCCACTTCGGCTGGGTGGATGCTAAGGTATTCCCGCACCTCCAGCTGCATGCGATCGATCTCTGCCAGAAACCCCGAAACCGCACCGTGATAGTTCTCAGGGTTTGTTTCCACGCTTCGTAAGTGTGCGACCTGTTCCTGAAACCGAGCAATGCGCTCCAGAGTCACCTTGAGTTCCTTATCGTTCGCAATCATGTCTGCTCCTTCACAATTTCAATAATGCCCCTGCGGGTCCCGTCGCGTTTCGTCTGCCATCCGGCGATAGCCTGATCCTCACCTCCGAGCGCGGCAAGACGGCGCAACCAAAACACGCTTGCGCCAAAATGCGCCTGCGCCGTCGCATGGCCGAAAAGAACTCGAGTCTCCCCGGTCAGTTGTCCCATGTCGAATGTGTTC
>JBBDNJ010000230.1:0-15210 GCA_040877705.1 Binatia bacterium
AGCGAAAAGGGCATGATTAACAAGAATGAAAAAAGCATCGCCTGTTGCAGGGTCGCCGCAACCGCCGACAACAAAAGACCGATGCCGATGGCTGCCAGCAGGAACACGCTAAGCCCCGCATATAAAGTCATATACGAGCCGGCGAACGGAATCTGAAACCAGAGCTGCGCGACCAACAAAACCATAGTGGCCTGGACGATGCCGACAAGAATCGCCGGCAGCGCCTTCCCCGCCATGATCTCCACCGGCCGGAACGGCGTCACCAGCAACTGGTCGAAGGTTCCCTGCTCGCGCTCGCGCGCCACCGACATGCCGGTCAAAAGCATCGTCTGGATCAGCGTCAGGGTGCCGATCAAAGCGGGAATCATGTGCCAGCGGGTCTCGAGATTCGGGTTGTACCAGGCGCGGGTCGTAACCCGAATCGGCGCTTCGTCCCGGCCGTGACGATTCCGCCATTCTGAATTGAAACCTTCGACAATCGCGCCGACATAGCCCATCGCCGTGCCGGCGGTATTGGAATTGCGGCCGTCGGCGATCACCTGCACGCCGGCCTGCCGATTGGAAAGCAACCGCCGCTCGAAATCCTGATCGATCTGAATGACCAGCAAAGCGCGCTGGTTGTCGATGAGGCTTTTCACGTCCGCCGCCCGATCGAGGTTAGCCACACGCTGGAACACGCCCGATCCATCGATGCGCGCCAGCAGTTGCCGCGATGCCGCGCTGCGATCCTGATCGAGCACGGCATAGGGAACATGGTTCAAGTCGTAGGTCGCGACATAACCATAGATCAGGCACTGCAGTATCGGCGGTATGATGATGCTAAAGCGGCTGCGCGGATCTTTGAGAACCGCCAGCAGCTCCTTGCGCGTCAGCGCCACTATGCGAAAACAAGCTTCGAGCATTCTTGACCTACGCCAATCTCTTCTGAGTCACCCTTCGAGTGAGGATCACCAGCACCGTGGCCATGCCGGCCAAGACCGCAGCATTGGGCAGGATCACGGCCCAGATATCGCCGGTCAAAAAAATCGTCTGCAAAAGCGCGACATAGTACCGTGCCGGCAGCACGTAAGTCATCATCCGCACCACATCCGGCATACTGCGCAGATCAAAGAGAAATCCCGACAGCATCACCGCGGGAAGAAACGAAACGAGCAAGACGATCTGGCTGGCGACGAACTGGTTTTTTACCGCCGATGAAATGAGCAGGCCGATGCTCAGCGCCACTAGCAGGTAGAGCATCGACGCGCCGGCGAGCACCGTTATCGAACCGCGAAAGGGAACGTGAAAGAGAAGCTTGGCGGCAACCAGGCACAGCGCCAAACCGATCATGCCCAGGATAAAATAAGGAATCGTCTTGCCGAGCAGAATCTCGTCGGTTCGCACCGGCGTGACGAACAAAGCTTCGAGCGTGCCGCGTTCCCACTCGCGGGCCATGACTAGGGCGGTCAATAACGCGCCGATGAGCGTCATGATCAAGACGATCAGTCCCGGCACCAGAAAGTAGCGGCTCTCGTTGGCCTCGTTGAACCACATTCGGTTCTGCACAGCCACGGGACCGGCGATAACTTCCATTCCTTGTGCGGCGCGGCGCGCCGTCCATTGACCGACGGCTCCCTGTGCATAGTTTTGGACGATGCGCGCGTGATTGGCATCGATGCCGTGGACGAGAACCTGTACTTCGGCGGCGCCAAGGGCCGCGTTGCGCGCGAAATCCGCTGGAATGCGAATGATGCCGTCCAACTTTCTCGCCAGCATCAGCTGTTCCGCGCGCGCCATCGAAGTCAGCATCACCGCGTCAAAATAGCGCGAAAGCTGAAATCCAGCGGCCAATTCCGTTGCCTCCGGCGACGGATCTTCGAGAACAACCGCCACCGGCACCTGGGTGACGTCGAGAGAAAGCCCATAGCCAAAAAGCAAAATTAACAGAACCGGCATGACGACGCCGATGGCGATGCTGCTCGGATCGCGCATCATCTGCCGGCTCTCTTTGCGCACCAGAGCGCCGACGCGGCGCCAACTGGCGCGCCATCGCTGGTGCTCCCGCGCGTCCCTCCAGATCACGCGGCACCTCGCGCAACGGCGCCTTGCTGGGTTGCGTTTGCGCGCGCAGCTTCGACAATCACGATGAACGCGTCTTCCATGGTCGGCTCTTTTCCTGCTTTTGCGGCGGCGCGGCTGCGAATTTCCGCGGGCGTGCCTTGAGCCAGGATCCGCCCGGCATCCATGATCGCGATGCGATCGCAGTACTCGGCCTCTTCCATGAAATGGGTCGTAATAACGACCGTTACCCCGCGCTCGGAGAGCGCCGTAATACGCCGCCAAAATTCGCGACGGGCCAACGGATCGGCGCCGCTGGTCGGCTCGTCAAGGAAAAGCGTCTCGGGCTCGTGCAGCAGCGCCGCCGCCATGGCCAAGCGCTGCTTAAAACCGCCCGGCAGGTTGCCGCTTGGCAAACCGGCCAACGGTGTAAGATCGAATTGCCGCAGAGCGCCGTCGATGCGCCGGCGCTTTTGCGCGCCGCGCAGATTATAAGCGCTGGCAAAAAATTCTAAATTTTCCTTCACCGATAGCTGGCCGTAGAGCGAAAACTTCTGGGCGACATAACCGATGCGCTGGCGCGCCGCGGCACGGGCGCGGCGCAGATCCGCGCCGGCCACCCGCAAAGTCCCGCCGCTGGCGGGCAACAGCCCGCAAAGCATGCGAAAGGTCGTGGTCTTGCCCGCGCCGTTGGGACCGAGTAGCCCGAAGATTTCGCCGCGCTGGACCTCGAAACACACATGATCGACGGCCACGAAGTTTCCAAAGCGGCGAACGAGATCGTGAACCTGGACGACGGGTAAACCCGGAGATGGTGAGACAAGGAGATCGGGAGAGGGGGAGACTGGGAGACTAGGAGACAAGGAGAGGGGGAGACCAGAAGATGCGGCGCCAACGAGCTCGGCGTCCTTGTCTCCGTGTCTCCTTATCTCCGTGTCTGTTCTTAGAAGTATCATGAAGCCATCCTCGAAGCGCGGCTGTGCTGCAGTAGCTACGATGTCTAAGTTATCTGGATCTCCTGGTCTCCCAGTCTCCCTGTCTCCATCTCTGTCTGTTGCTTCTCCTGGTCTCCTTGTCTCCGTGTCTCCGTATCTGCTCTTTAGAACGAACCGCACACGCCCGCCGTCGGGCACTGCATCCAACACCTCCGGCTTGTCCGATAAGCGTGCTTGAAAATCTCTGGCCTTTAGGCCCGGCGGCGGTTCAGCAAGAAAAACGTGGCCCGCGGCCAATTCACTGATTTCACTTGGATGCCCCTCGGCCAACACATTGCCCTCGTGCATGACCACGACGTGACCGCAGCGTTCGGCCTCGTCGAGATAGGAGGTACTCAGCAACACGGTCAAGCCTTGATCGTTCACGAGCTGCAGAATGATGTCCCAGAGCTCGCGGCGCGAAAGCGGATCGACACCCACGGTCGGCTCGTCGAGCAAGAGCAACTCCGGCGCCCGCACCAGGGTGCAGGCCAGTCCCAGCTTCTGCTTCATGCCGCCCGATAATTTACCGGCCAATCGTTCGGTAAACGGACCGAGCGCGGTCATTGCCATCAAGCACGGATAGCGCGCGCGTCGCTCGTCGGTGCCGACACCGTGTAGATCGGCGTACAGGTCGAGGTTTTCCTGCACGCTCAAGTCTTCGTACAAGCCGAACTTCTGCGGCATATAGCCGATGCGGTCTTGCACCCGTTGCGGCTCGGCGGCAACGTCGATATCGAGAATTTTTAACGCACCGTCGTCGGCTACCATCAACCCTGCCGCAAGACGGATCAACGTGGTCTTGCCGGCGCCATCCGGTCCGACCAGAGCCGTTAGCATCCCTTGAGCGGCATCGATGGAAACGCCGTCGAGCGCATGAACGATCTCACCGCTGTCGCGGCGAAACGTCTTGCGGATGTGGCGAGCTACCAGAACGTTGGAATTTTGTAATACGTTCATCGGTCACCGTGGCGGGCCCGTGTCTCCAACCTCTCCCTGTCTGACATAAACGCTCGCCGGCATTCCGAGTCGCAATTCGTCCGCCGGATCTTTGACAAAAACGCGAACTTCGTAAACCAGGCTGGTTCGCAGTTCCTCGGTCTGCACAGACTTTGGCGTGAATTCAGCAACCGGTGAAATAAATCCGATCCATCCTTCGAAGCGCCGCTGGGGAAAACTATCCACCGCAATAGCGGCGGCCATGCCCGGTCGAATATTTCCTAAATCCGAGGCGGAGACGTAGGCACGCACCCATTTCGGATCGGTGATCGCGAGCGAAAAAACCGGCCGTTGCGGCGAGGCCATTTCTCCCGGCTCCATAACACGGGTGCGTACCACCGCGTCCACCGGCGCGATGAGTTGTGCGTCTTGCAATTGCTGGCGCAGCACTCTGGCTTGCGCCTCGAAGGCCCTCAAGCGCGCTTCGTTTTCCTCGATTTCTTCATGCCGCGGGCCGGCAATGGTCAGGTCTAATGACTTTTGACTTACTGCGAGCTTGGCTTCGGCGACCTGCACGGCGGTTTTCGCATTATCGACGTCTTGCTGGCGCACGGCGCGGCCGGCAGAGATTTCCGCAGCGCTCCTCAAGCGCTCGTACTGTTGCCGCGCATTGGCGACGTCGGCTTGCGCCGCTTGCAGATTTGCCCGCGCTTGGGCAATTTCTTCCGGACGGCTGCCGCTGCGGAGTCGCTTGACGATGTGAAATTGCGCCGCAGCCTGAGCCTCGGCCTGAGCTAGCTGCGGCTCCAATCGGGCGGTATCGAGGCGCGCAACGACTTGTCCCTGTTTTACCCGGTCGCCTTCCCGGGCTAACACCGCGGCGATACGCTCGCTGTTGTTGAAAGACAGCTGTACCTGGCGCAGATCGACGTTGCCATAAAGTGCCAATTCCGGCGAAGCGCTATCACGCTGCGTCAACCACCAGGCCACGACGCCACCGACAAGGATCACAACGATCAGTCCACCGATTAAAATAAGCCGCTGCATAGGTTACGGCGTGGGACGGGCGCATTCTCCTTGTCTCCCAGTCTCCTTGTCTCCTTGTCTTTTTCTCCGCTCGCTGATCATTTCGCGCGACCTTTATCAGTCAGCACGCCTTCCAAGATGACGGCCGTGACCGTTGAGAACCCCGCCTGTGGCGTAAGATCGAGTTCCGCCAGCTTGGTCGGGTTGATAATCGCTTCAGTGGCGCCGAGAAGGATCTCGATAATCAAGCGGGTCGAAATATCTTTGCGAACGATGCCCGCCCGGCGGCATTGGTCGAAGAGTTTGCCGAAATATCTTTGAATCACCTGGCGGCGGCGGCTTTGCACGAGTTCGAACATTTCCGGCGCTTCGCGCCGGATGTCGCGTACAAACGGCGGCTGGATTTCTTCGGCATGCCGCTGCAGGCAAGCGAGCAATTGATGCAGTGAATCCAGCATGTCCTTTGAAAAACCGCCTGTTATGCGTTCAAGGTCGACCTCCACCGTGCGGAACTTATCCATCAGGACCGCGCGCAGCAGATCGGCCTTGCTGGGAAAAGAAGCGTAAAGGGTCTTCTTGCTCATCCCCAGTTCGCCGGCAAGATCGTCCATCGTGACGCCGCGAAACCCATGGGCGAAAAAATGCTGCCGTGCCGCGCTAACAATCCGCTGCGCCGGAGCATGGTCTTCGCGCCGCCCGTTCGAGGCCACCTTGCGGCGCTTTGTTGGAGAGAAAGCCATAATACTTAGGAAACTAGAAAAGTATAATTAGTTTCCGCAAGCGACGCAACCGCAAAACTGACAAGCAGAGTGGGAACAGAAGAAGGAGACACGGAGACAAGGAGAAATAGACTAGATGTGAAACGAAATGTTAGATCTGTCGACGATCCGGCAAATCGCGCAAAATCACTCTGGTCTCCTCCTCTCCTTGTCTCCATGTGTCCTTTGTCTCTGTCTCATCTCTCCGGTGTCACAGCCGCGCGCCCGGAACGAAAGAACGAGGTGCGGTCGAGCACCTTTTCCTGGAACTCTTCCAGATAGAGATAGATCACCGGCGTGATAAACAACGTGATGAACTGTGAGACCACCAGACCGCCGACAATGACTAACCCAAGCGTTTGACGCGACGCGCCGTCGGCGCCAAAGGCCAAAGCAATGGGAAGAGCGCCGAACACTGCGGCAAGAGTCGTCATTAAAATGGGACGGAAACGGTCCATGCTGGCGTCATGGATGGCTTTATCGGCCGGCTCGCCGTTCATGACGCGCTGGATGGCAAAATCGACGATCAGGATGCCGTTCTTTTTAACGATGCCCATCAACATGAACATGCCGACGAAGGCATAGAGCGACGCCTGTTCACCGAAGAGCCAAAGCGTCAAGAGACCGCCCACCAGAGCGGTGGGCAACGTCGACAAAACGGTCAAAGGATGCAAGTAGCTCTCGTAGAGAATGGCCAGGATCACGTACATGACGAACACCGCCAGCGCCATCAAAATCGTCAAATCCCTCACGGTGTTCTGAAAGGTCTGCGCTTCACCCTGCAGGCTGGCGCGCACGGTGGGCGGCACGACCTCGGCGGCGGCCTTATTGATAAAGTCGGTGGCTTCGCCGACGGCGACGCTGGGCTTAAGATTGAAAAAGAGCGTCACACTGGTGAACTGGTTAAGATGGTTCACCGACTGCGGGCCGAGCGATTTCTTCCAGGTCACCAGCGTGTTCAGCGGCACAAGGTTTCTGCCGTCATCGGACTTGATGTGCAACAACGAAAGATCCTGCGGTTCCGAGCGCGCCGCATCCTCGGCTTCCAGAATGACCTGATACTGATCTTCCGGTTTCTTGATTAGATATAAATAGTTTTGCGCATAGGCGCTGCGCAGCAGTTGGAGAATGCGCGCTTCCGAGACGCCGTGCAGCCGCGCCTGTTCGCGCCTGATCTCAATGTCGAGATTGGGCGTATGATTGAAATAGTCCGAGGAGAGACTGGCAAAGCCCGGATAGGGCCGCAGGCGTTCCATCAGTTTGCCGGCAGCTTCATAAACTTGATTCGGGTTGATTCCGGAAAGCGAAAAAGCATACTGCCCCTGGTTTTGATTGGTTGCGCCGGTGCTGATCTCGAGAACCGGATTAGGCCGCAGAAACGGCATGACGCCCGGCACCGTGGCCAGTTTGCCCATCAGCCGGCCGGCGACGTCCTGGATCGGCGCGCGCTCTTCGGGGCCTTCGAGAAACGCCAGCAGGAAACCCTGATTCGAAGCGAGGAATTGGCCGTTGCCGGTCATCGTGAAAGTTGCTCTCACCGCGGGGTCGGCGCGCAAAATTTCGTCGGCCTGATCTTGCAACGCATGCATCTGCTCGGGCGAAGAGCCTTCGCGGCCGATCATCAGGCCAAAAATAAAGCTGCTGTCGCCCGGTGGCAGAAACGCTTTGGGTAAGATCATGAAAAGCCATATCGTGCCGGCCAGGCAAATCACCCAGGTGAGCGCGGAGACCCAGCGAAACCGCAGAAACCACCAGAGCGCCCGGCTGTAACGATCGAGAAAACTTTTCTCCAAGCCGCTCATCTTTCGTTCCATCCAGGTTTTACTGGAATCTTTGCCGCGGTCGCTGAGCATGCGCGCGCACATGAGCGGCGTCAAGGTCAGGGACACCAAGCCCGATGCCATGATGGCGACGACAATGGTCACGGCGAATTCGCGAAAAATCCGGCCGACCAATCCGGGCATGAAAACCAGCGGAATGAAAACCGCCGCCAACGAGATCGTCATCGAAATGATCGTGAAGCTGATCTCCTTGGCGCTATTGATGGTGGCCTGGAGGGCCTTTTCCCCGTGCTCCATGCGGCGCACCGTGTTCTCAAGAAACACGATGGCGTCGTCGACCAAAAATCCAATCGCCAGAGTAAGCGCCATCAATGAAAGATTGTCGAGACTGTAGCCTAACAGGCCCATCACCACGAAAGTAATGAGCAGCGAGAGCGGCAACGCCACCGCCGGTATCAACGTGTCGGCGACGCGGCCGAGAAAGACAAAGATAACGATGACCACCAGTACGAACGCAATAGCCAATGTTAACTGCACGTCGATAATGGAATGGATAATCGTCTGCGAGCGGTCGTAAATCGGCGTCACGCGCACCGATCCCGGCAACTCCGTGCTGACCAGCGGCAGCAGCTCGCGAACGCTCTGGGCGACTTCCACGGCGTTGGCTCCGGCCTTGCGATTGACGGCGACGATGACGGTGGCGGCCGGCGGATCGTAGCCGCGCGCCCAGAAACGCATTTTGATGCGCTCGTCCTGGATCGAGTTTTTCACCTCGGCGACGTCGCGCAGATAAACCGGCGAGTTGTTTTTGCTGCTGACGATCAGATCCCTGTACTCCTCCGCTTCGTCCAATTGGCCCTGCGGGCGAAGCAGCAGCGTGCCGCCCGCGCCATCGAATTGCCCGGCGCCGATGGTGCTGGTACCGTTGCGGATGGCGGCGGACAGATCCTCCATGGAAATGCCGCGCGCCCACATGGCCGAAGGATCCGCCTTGATTCGCACCGCGGACTTGGCGCCGAAGACATTGACCCGGCTGACGCCCGGCAAAATGCTGATGCGTTGGCCGACCTGAGTGCTGGCATAATCGTAGAGCTGGCCCGCCGTCACGGTATCGCTGGTGAGCGCGATATACATGATCGGTTGATCGTTGGGATTGGTTTTCGAAAAGGTCGGCGGCGAAGGCAAATCCACAGGCAGATTGCCGGTGGCCTGCGATATCGCCGTCTGGACGTCGGTGGCGGCCGCGTCGATGCTTTTGTCGAGGGCAAACTGCAGAGTTAGACTGGTATGTCCCTGAGTGCTTTTCGAGATCACCAGCTCGAGCCCGTTGATCTGCATGAATTGCCGTTCCAGCGGCGTCGCTATATTGTTCGCCACTGTTTCGGGGCTGGCGCCCGGATAGCTCGCCTGCACCTGAATGACCGGATAATCCACCGCCGGCAAATCGTTGACCGGAAGGCGAAGATAGCTAAGGACTCCAAAGAGAACCACCGACACGGTCAGAACCATCGTCAGGACCGGCCGGCGAATGAACATCTCGGAGAAGTTCATGATTTGTTCCGGGCTGACGCGGGGGCGAGTGAATCCCGCTTGGATTCAGTTTCGGAGATACGAACCTTGCCGCCGGGGGTGACGCCGAGTTGGCCGTTGACGACCACGCGCTCACCGGCGCGAAGGCCCTCTGCGACGACCACCCATTCGCCTTGGCGCTGGCCGACAGTGACCGTCCGCGACTCCGCGCTGGAGTCTTGTTTAATCACGTAAACAAACGACCCCTTGGCCGACAATTGCGGCGCGTCGGCGGGCACTAAAACCGCTGCTTGATGGGTGTCCAGGATCAGGCGAATTCTGGCAAACCGCCCCGGCCAAAAATACCGATCCTTATTGTCGATGGTTGCCCGCAGCTTCACGGTGCCGGTTCCTTCTTGCACGGCATTGTCGAGAAAAGTGAGCTTTCCTTCGCGGGGTTTTGCGCCTTCATCGGCCAGGCGCACTTCGACCCGCAGCGTTCGACGCGCCATGTTGCGTTGCACTTCGGTGAGGTCTCCCTCCGGAATGCTGAAGTCGGCGTAGATCGGATCCATCCTTTGAATCACCAGCAACGAGCTGTCGCCCGGCGCGACGACATTGCCCACGTCGACGAGCCGTTGTCCGGCGCGACCGTCGATGGGCGAGCGTATCGTGCAGTATTCCAGATTAAGGCGAGCGGTTTCGACCGCCGCCCGGTGTCGCCGCAACTCCGCTTCGGCCACTTCCACGGCGCTTTTCTTGGCATCGTAATCTTGCCGCGAAACAGCGCGCGGATCGCTCACGCTTTCTACCCGCGCGAAATTGGTCTTGGCCAAATTTAACGAGGCCTGCGCCTGCGCTACGTTGGCTTCCGCCTCGTTGAGCTCGGCCTGATACGGGCGCGGATCGATGGTGAACAACACGGCGCCGGCTTTCACATCCGCGCCGTCGGCAAAATGAACCTTGGTTATTCGCCCCGACACCTGCGGCTGGATCGAGACCACTTCGCGGGCGACGATCTTGCCGACGGCATCGATATAAATCGGCACGTCCCGCGCTACCGCGGCCGCCACTGACACCGGCGCCGGGGGCCGCTCGAATGAGACCGGCGCTTTTCGATCGCAACCTGCGACCATCGCCGCCAGCAGAAACCCCAAAGCTAGGACGGGTCCTCGATGCCGCCCGAGGAGTTTCGTCATCCCTACCGTTCTCACGGCTAAGCCACCAGACGCTCGGGCGCCATGCTTGGGTTTTTCTTCTTTGCCGCTTTTCGGTTTTGCTCTGCCCATCGCCTGAGCCCGCGGCGAATGTATCCCGGATTGAGATCGAGGGCGGCGCAAATCGAGTTGAACGAAAAAACGTGGTCGGAATCGTCGCTGAAAAGCCACTCCCGCGCCTCATCCAACAGCGCCCGTTTTTTTCCGCTCTCGGCAAATAGATTCTCTTGAAAACAGTTCACGCCGTCCTCTAACACCGACAGCATCAGCGCTTTCTCGGGCTCCAGCGGTATTTTTCTGCGAAAATTCCCGAAATATTCTTCCGCCAGGAGAGTATCAGGCTGGAACAAAGAACCTATCTGTTCCTCCATTCCATAACTCTTCCGTGCTTCAACATTGGTAGCTTTTCTTGCCATTTCGCCCCCCCAATTAATACAGTAAGCTTTCACTTACCTGAACGTTGATACGACTAATTCCCCAGCAGGGATAATGCTTTCGGATTGTAGTACTGCTTGATCGCTTGCTCTCGTAAACCTACGCCCAACAGCGCAAACCACGTCGCCTGCTCGACCAGCGCATCCTTGGATACTTTGTAATCGACGGCCGGAATCTTCGGATGCAGGTGCAGCATCAACGAAAAGGCGATGTGTTGCACGAACCAGACCCGCAAGTCGCGGCGCAGCGGCGTTTCGCGCAGCTCCCCTGCCTTGGCTGCCTCCTTCAAGCACGCTTCGAATTTGGCGATCCAGGCATTGGCGAATTTTTTATACGTCAATCGCACGAATTCTCCATCTCCAATAAGGCTGCGCGCCAGCAAACAGTTCATCGCCGCCTTGTGCGGATCTCCCGAACGGTTATGCAGGTAGTAGGAAATCGAAAAATGAACCATGACCACCAGCGTCGAAGTGGACGGTTGCAGCGCCAGAATGCGATTGAACTCGGCAAACGCCGGGCCCTTCGCGCAGGCATCCAGCATTGCCGCGTACAGAGATTCCTTGCTCGGAAAGTGCTTGTAGAGCAGCGCTTCGGAAACACCGGCCACTCGAGCCAGCTCCCGGGTTGTGGTGCCGTCAAAACCCTTTTCGGCAAAAACGTCCCGCACCGCCTCGGCAATCGCTTGTCGCCTCTCGTCCGCCGTCAACCGTAAAGCATTCCCCATAAAGGTTAGTTAGCATTTACTTACCAAAGTTGTCAAGCTTTTCGGCGCCCATGCTAAGGAATTTCTTAGCATTTAAAAACGTGCAAAATGATATCGTCAGCGAAAAAAAGTGACAGTGCATCGGGTCGCAGCGTTATCACCGCCAGCTGATTAAATGTGACGGCACGAGAACGTCGGAAAATGATTTACTTGGATCGTTGACACCATTTCTCAACCATACTAGAGCTGTCGCAATAGTTTGCTGCGAACGTCTGCTCACAGTCGTTAAATAAATCGAGTCTGAAGATTAATGGTAAAAAAGGCGAGCGTTGGCCCAGAATATAGGAGACAGAAATGGCTTTACGCATTAACGACTCGGAATATTACGCAATAGACGCTCATTCACACATGGGTCGCCGAAAAACTCCCTTGGGACACGGGGTGGCGAGTTTTTTAGGTGACGATTTGGTGCGTAACTTAGATGAAGCCGGCCTGGATTGCGCCGTCGCCTTTCCCCTCGGGGCCTCGTACACGGATTATGCCGAGGCCAATCAAATCATGGCTGAGGAGATGGCGAAATATCCAAAGCGGATCATCAGCTTCTGCCGCATCAATCCCAACTTCGGTCCTGAGGCGACGGCTAAATCGCTGGACCATTGTCTGGGCACTCTGAAATTGAAAGGGATCAAACTTCATCCGGAAATCGAGTTCTTCGATCCTAATGAAGCGGAGCTTATGGAGCCGGTCTATGACGCGGCGCGCCGGTATCACGTGCCGATTATTTTCCACACCGGGATGTCGAGCAAAGCATCGCCTGGAGTCATCGCGGAACTTGCCGCCCAGCATAAGGATGTCCCGGTTATTCTCGGACATATGGGCGTGTCGGAGTATGTAAAGCTCGCGGTGGCCGTGGCCCGGCAGAATGACAATATTTTTTTGGAAACCTCCGTCGTCGGTTGGATGCCGCTCCTTCTTGAGGCCTTTCGCGGTGTCGGCACGAGCAAAATTTTATTCGGCTCCGACCATCCCTATAATCCATTGTCCATGGAAGTTGAGAAGATCTCGAAACACGTAACTAAAGCCGCCAAGCTCAAAGAGGACGACTTGAAGAATGTTTTCGCGAGCAACTTTCTGTCTTTATTGAAATGGGACCGAAAGGTCTAACTATCGATCTTTCACACGCATGGCTTGCCAGCAATTACCGGGAAGGCTCCATGAATACGCCAGAGAAAATTCGGATCGTCCTGGCCAGGCGGGAATATTGAGTCTGAATACAAATCGGCGATCGGTCGAAACTCGTCATGAACATCGCAACGCCAACTCCTGTAACTTGCTGGACGCCGCCAAGTTTGATAGCCGATCGACGATAGCCATGAAGCCGGCCTCTTTTGAATACTTTGCGCCGCTAGAGATGCAAGAGACGTTGGATCTGCTCGACCGCTACGGCGATGAGGCGAAGATCCTGGCCGGCGGGCAGAGCCTTATGCCGCTGATCAATCTGCGCCTGGCGCGGCCAGGCGTGATTATCGATATTAACCGTTTGCGCAATCTCGACGCGATCTCGATTGCGCCGGACGGCGGGCTGACGATCGGCGCGCTGATGCGCCAGCGGACCCTGGAGCGCTCCAAAATCGTTCACGAGCAAAATCCGATTCTCGCCGCAGCGATGCCGCTTATCGGCCACTTTCAGATTCGCAACCGCGGAACCATCGGCGGTAGTTTGGTTCATGCGGATCCAGCGGCCGAGCTCCCGGCGATCAGTCTGCTTCTCGGCGGCGAGTTCTTGCTCAGGAGCAAATCGGCTGCGCGTCTCGTGGCGGCAACGGATTTTTTTCTCGGGTACTTGGCGACCGCCTGCCAGCCAGGGGAGTTGCTCACGGAAATTCGCGTGCCGAAATGGCGCTCAGGCGAGGCATGGGCCGTCGACGAGATCGCGCGACGAAAGGGCGACTTCGCGCTGGTCGGCGTGGCCTTGCGAGCGGAACCGGATGGGGCTGGTATTTTACAAAATGCGGGCATTGTTATGTTCGGTGTGGGCGGCAAACCCCAAAGGATGGAACGGGGTGAAGCGCTCTTGAAAGGACGCCGGATCGACCAGGCGCTTTTAAGCGAACTGAGCAGAGTCGTCGCCAAAGAACTTGAAGCCGATTCGGATGTTCACGCTTCCGCTGCTTACCGCAAGGAGGTGGGTGGCGTGTTGGTTCGCCGGGCGCTGCAATCGGCATTGGCCAAGGCAAAGGAGACGCTGAGCCAGTGAGCGCCAAGCAAGCCATCACAGTTACGGTCAACGGACGGACCTATGAGCGTCTGGTCGAAGTAAGGATGACCTTGGCGGATTTCATCCGCCAGGACCTGGATCTCACGGGCACTCATCTCGGCTGCGAGCACGGCGTATGCGGCGCCTGCACGATCCTCATGAACGGCGAAGCGGTGCGTTCCTGCCTCATGCTCGCGGTGCAAGCCGGCGGCGCCGAGTTACACACTGTGGAAAGCCTCGCCGAAGGCGATGAGCTGCATCCTTTGCAACGAGCCTTCCAGGATCAGCACGCGCTTCAATGCGGCTTCTGCACAGCCGGTTTTCTGATGACGGCATTGGCCTTTTTGAAAGACAATCCGATGCCGACGCGGCAAGAAACCCGCGATGCCATTTCAGGTAACCTATGCCGCTGCACCGGCTATCAACCGATTATCGATGCGATCCTGCAGGCGTCCGCGGAATCGGCAAAATCGAAGGGGCGGTCGACCTAGATGGAACCCATAAGCAAGACAGCTCAAGGTTACGTGGGTATGCCGATCAAGCGGCGCGAAGACATTCGCTTCATCACCGGGCGGGCGACTTACGTCGACGATATCAAGCTCCCCAATATGCTCCATGCGGCCATCCTGCGCAGCCCGCGAGCCCATGCAAGGATTCGTTCCATGGACACGTCGAAGGCTTTGCAGCTCCCCGGCGTGGTTAAGGTGCTCACGTTCCAAGATCTCGGCGAGCTGGCGGTCCCCGTGCCCATTCGGATGTATCAGCTTCCCGGACTGGAGCGCCACCTCCAGCCTCTTCTCGCGCACGATAAAGTCCGTTACGTGGGCGAGCCGCTGGCGCTGGCCGTGGCGGAGAGCCGGTATCTTGCCGAGGACGCACTCGATGCCATCGAAGTTGACTACGAAGACTTGCCTGCAGTGGTTGATGTGCACGAAGCCCTCAAAGATAAAGTCCTGGTCCGCGAAGAAGTCGGAACCAATCTCGCAGCGGTCCATGAATTTGCGATCGGCGACGTGGATCGCGCTTTCCAGGAGGCCCAATACACCCGCCGAGAGGAGTTTCGCGTCCATCGCTTCACCGGCAATCCGATGGAAACCAGGGGTTTCGTTGCCGCTTTCGACCGCGGCAAAGGGGAGCTGACCGTTTGGGGCGTCACCAAGCTGCCACATCTCAACCGGCAAACCATCGCGGCGTTTCTTAAACTTCCCGAACGTAAACTGCACTTCATTGAAAACGACGTCGGCGGCGGTTTCGGCATCCGCGGAGAGCTTTATCCGGAAGATTTTTTGATCCCGTTTGCCGCCGTAAAGCTGAGACAGCCGGTTAAATGGATCGAAGACCGCCGCGAGCATCTAATGGCGGCGAATCATTCGCGCGAAAATCGCTGCGAGCTCGAGGTGGCCGCGCGCAAGGACGGCACGATCCTGGCCTTTCGAGCGATCGTTTACGGCGACATGGGCGCCTATGTGCGGACGCATGGTGGACTGGTGCCCTGTTCGACAGCGGCGTTATTAACCGGACCTTATCGCATACCGAATTACCGAGCCAAGATCCATTTAGTGGTTACAAACAAG
>JBBDNJ010000231.1:0-15190 GCA_040877705.1 Binatia bacterium
TGATCTGGGTTTCGCATTTCAAGTGCCACGGGCGTAAGCCCGTGGGTATCTACTACCAGAAGAAGGTTTGGTTCACGTAAGAAATATGATGCCATTACGTTTGTGTTTGCACCGCACCAGGATTATCTCCTTCATCGTTCTGATTTTATCTGTCGTGTTTTTTGATAGGTCTTCCGCCGTCGCCAATGGCGCGTTCGGATTAAACGATGTTGCGGAAGCTGCGCGAAAGTTGGCGGCAGAACCGTTCAAACCGCCGCAAGCCATACCTGATTTCCTAAAACAGATCAGTTACGACGATTATCGCGACATCCGTTTCGATCCGGCCCAGTCATTGTGGAAAGACAGTGGCGGTAATTTCCAGGTACAGTTCATTCATCCCGGTCTTTTTTATACTCACAGTGTGACGATTCATACTGTCGATGCGCAAGGTATTGGCAAGGTTCCTTTTTCCCCGAAACAGTTTTCTTACGGGAGAAACAAATTTGCCGACAAGATTCCTGCCGATCTTGGGTTCGCGGGTTTCCGAATTGCCTATCCTCTTTATAAGAAGAATGAATACAATCACGTCCTTGTGTTCGCCGGCGCCAGCTATTTTCGGGCAGTGGCAAAAAAGCAGGGGTTTGGCCTTTCCGCTCGTGGATTGGCGATCGACACAGCCTTGCCGACAGGCGAAGAATTTCCCACGTTTCGAGAATTTTGGCTCGAACGGCCCGCCCAAAAAGCGCGTTCCATGAAAATCTTAGCGTTACTCGACAGTCAGAGTATCACCGGCGCCTATGAATTCACCGTTTCGCCTGGGGATCGAACCATCGTCGAGGTGAAAGCCCGCCTGTTCGAAAGGAAAAGGGTCAAAGAACTCGGCATCGCACCGCTCACCAGCATGTTTCTCTACGGCGAGGAGAAACCCCGCCCCAATACAGATTGGCGTCCCGAGGTGCACGACTCCGACGGGCTCATGATGGCCTCGGGTACGGGGGAGTGGATCTGGCGGCCTTTGATCAACCCGGCGAAGTTACAGGTCAGTTATTTCGCGTTTGATAACTTGCACGGTTTTGGCCTGCTGCAACGGGACCGTCATTTTCCCCACTACGAAGATCTGGAGACTCGGCATGAAATGCGCCCCAATGCTTGGATTACGCCGATAGGCGATTGGCCCAAGGGTCGAATCAAGCTAGTGGAAATTCCGAGCCCCAAAGAGACTAACGACAATATCGTGGCCTATTGGATACCGCGAAGCATGCCGCCCGCCGGTCAACCCATCGACCTTGCCTACAGGATTAGTTTTCAGAGCGACGAACCTCTGAATGCGGCATCGGGTCGAGTCGTAGCGACCCGGGTGGGCATTGGCGACAAGGACGATTTAAAGAGGATCGTTTTAGATTTCGAAGGCGGCAAGCTCAAATCTTTGCCGGACACGGCTCCAGTAAAGGCGTCGGTTAGCGTCGGCCAGGACGCCCAGCTGATACAGCAAAGCATCGTCAAGAATCCAGTAACCGGCGGATGGCGCCTTGCCTTTCAGGTTAAACCGCCGAAAGACAAGCCGCTGCACTTGCGGGTATTTCTGCAGCACGAGAAAGACACTCTTACGGAGACCTGGAGTTATTTATTACAACCATGAGCGAAAATAACCATATAAATTTATTCTCCATCACAGCACCGCAGTCATCCCTGGAGGTCAATACGCGAGTGGAGACGACGTCGGAATCGATCGCAGGCGAGGTGGCTAAGCCGCGAACGGCGGGCGAAGCCTATCCAGTCATAACGGATCATTCCAAGCTAAGGCGGTTCCATCCCAGGTGGAGCAAGGGCGCAAGAGATTCGAGCCCTGAAGCCGATTTAAGCGGGATAGTTCCAGGGAATGTTCACGCTCTGGCGATGCCTGAAATAAAACGTCTGTCAATGTTACCGAATGTTATTGAGCGCAACCCCTTCGTCCGTCGGTGGAGAAGTCTGCGCGCCGTTGACGGCAAAACTGAAATGCGCAGTACCGCCGCGCCTCTGACTCAATCGGCCGCGCAATCCGGCGCCGTGGCGGGCTGGCGACAGACGGCGAGGTCTCGCCGGGTAATATTGATCGTTTTGATCCTGCTTCAGACGGCGGTTGCGACCTGGTCTCTCAGCAATACATTTCCGTATCCATGGCTGAAGGGGTCGGAAATCGCCATCCTCGGATTGTTTGCTATTCTCTTCTCCTGGATCTCATTGGGATTCTGGAGCGCGGTCGCAGGTTTCTGGACGCTCTGGAGGCGCACTAGGGACTTTGCCATCACGGATTTGCCCGTCGGCGAGCGCCAGCCGCTGCGGTCGCGCACGGCCGTGCTCATGCCTATCTGTAATGAAGATGTGGACCGTGTGTTTGCCGGATTGGAAGCGAGCTATCGCTCGCTTGCTGCGACGGCGCATTTTTCCGGCTTCGATTTTTTTGTCTTAAGCGATACCGCCAATCCGGAGAGGCAAGCCGAAGAGGAAATTGCATGGGCGCAAACCTGCAATGCCGTGCAGGGCTTTGGCAGAATCTTTTATCGACACCGGCGCAATAATATCAGACGCAAGAGCGGCAATATCGCGGACTTCTTGCGGCGCTGGGGGCGAAACTATGATTACATGATCGTGTTCGATGCCGATAGCGTCATGGCCGGGGAAACCTTGGTCCGGATGGCGCAAATGATGGATCGTTATCCTCGAGCGGGGATTATCCAAACCGCCCCGACGACGGTTAACTGTGATTCATTTTTCGGCCGCGTGCAGCAGTTCGCCAGCCGCGCCTACGGGCCCATGCTCACTGCCGGCCAGCGCTTCTGGCAATTGGGAGAAGGGTATTATTGGGGCCACAACGCGATCATTCGGGTTGCGCCGTTTATCGAGCATTGCGGCCTTTCCCGCCTGCCGGGGAAAGCGCCCCTGGGTGGGGAGATACTCAGCCACGACTTCGTCGAGGCGGCGCTGATGGGGCGCGCCGGTTGGGAAGTATGGGTAGTTCATGATTTGACCGGCAGTTATGAAGAGTCGCCGCCTACGATGGCCGACGAGCTCAAGCGCGATCGACGGTGGTGTCAAGGCAACCTGCAGCACCTGAGATTGCTTTTTGGCGATGGCATCCGCGGCGGCCATCGCGCCATTCTCGCCATGGGAATCATGGCTTATGCCTCGGCATTGCTTTGGTTTGTCTTTTTGATCCTGAATACCGTGGAACTGGCCTTACAGGCTTTTTTGCCGTTGATTTACTTTTCCAACCAACCGAGCTTGTTTCCGATCTGGCCTCGATGGCATCCGCAATGGGCCATAGCATTGCTCACAACCACGGCGGTGCTACTCTTTTTACCGAAGTTTTTAAGTCTCCTGGTGATCGTGAAAAATCGGCAAACGCATTTCTTCGGCGGTTTTTTCCCGTTGTGCGCGAGTATTGTTCTTGAGATTGTCGTGTCGACTCTGCTCGCGCCGATCCGTATGTGGTTTCACAGCCAATTCGTCGTAGTGACACTGATGGGAAAGCAGATAAAATGGGGGCCACAATTCCGCACCGATAATGAAACCGGCTGGCTCGATGCGATTCGGCTGCATGGTTTCGCGACATTGTTGGCACTGGCGTGGATCGCCGGCATGTTTTGGCTCGATCCCATCGTCTCGGTCTGGCTTTTGCCGGTCGGGATCTCGCTTCTGATTTCTGTGCCGATGTCGGTTTTTTCCAGCCGTCTTGGTTTGGGTCGTCTCATGAGGCGATGGCGGTTGTTTTTGATCCCGGAAGAGATCACGTCACCGCCGGTCATCCAGTATCTGCAGGCCGGCATGAAAAAGCGCCGAGAAAAATCGCCCTTGGATGGATTCCGGCAGGTCGCGGTCGATCCCTATGCCAATGCTGTTCATGCCGGCCTGTTACGCGGCAAAACCCCCAAAGCAACTGGAGCCATCGAACGGAATCGGGCGCTATGTGAATCAGCGCTGAACCAAGGTCCGGCGATTCTGAGCGGCGCCGACAAAGCGCATTTGCTGCGCGATGCCGACAGTATGGCGGTTCTTCACCGTCAGGTTTGGCGGATTCGCGATGCCAACGTCGCCAGTCAATGGGGAGTAGGCGACCTCCAATGAACAAGAATCAGTCGGTGCGTGGGACGGCTGAACCCAGGAGCATATTATCGAGATATGAGTATCGGCGTAAGTTCGTGGGTGATGCCGATTCGCTTTGGCGGTTATTTATCAGCGGGCTTTTTCTCCGCGTTCAAATGCTCTCTTCAATCTTTGCCGATCCAGCGTCTGCGGTCTAAGTCGCTCCGGCTAATTCCAAAGGCTTGAACCTGGCGACTATTCACACCAACGAAATGTGCCAGCTTTTTGCTTGGCGGGCGTAAGGCGCCTTCATCTCCGGAAACCTGGACTTTGTTGCTCGGTTAAATTTTGTCAACCGGGCTGACTTGTAGTGAGTCGCCGGGCACGTTAGGTTGTTAGTCTGAAGTTTGAAGGCCGGCATGTATAACGAATACTTTGGTTTTATCGAGGCGCCCTTTAGTGTCACGCCGGATCCTCGGTTCAGCTACACCAACTCGTTTTACCAGGAAGCGTTCGCCACTTTACGCTATGGGATCGAGTCTCAGAAGGGTTTCATAGTCATCACCGGCGAAGCGGGGACAGGGAAAACCACGCTCCTTAGACGGCTCATGCAGAGTTTTGGGCCGCACATCCAAACCGCTTATGTTTTTAATACCCATCTCAGTTTCAACGAATTACTGCGCCTCGTTTTGAATGACCTCGGCTTGCGAAAGCGCACAGACGATCGGTTGCAAATGATCGCGCAGATTAATGAATATTTAATCAAACAGCTGACCAAGGGAAATATCGTCACGTTGCTGGTCGACGAGGCGCAAAAACTCAGCCTAGAAATGCTCGAAGAAATCAGATTGCTCTCCAACCTGGAGACCGACACCGAGAAACTTCTTCAGATAGTCTTGATGGGTCAACCGGAGCTCGAGCGTAAGCTCGACCAGCCGGAACTTCGCCAGCTCAAACAGCGCGTTGCTCTGCGTTGCCGGCTCGACCCTCTGCCCGGGTACGAAGTGGGTTCCTACATCCTATCGAGGCTCAAGGCGGTCGGCTATGAGCGCGAAGATTTATTTAATCCATTGGCGGTTGACAAGATCGCCGCTTATTCAAGAGGAATTCCCCGGCTCATCAATACCATTTGCGACAACGGTTTACTGATCGCCTATGCCGCCTCTAAGAAAAATGTCTCCGCCGCCATGATCGAGGAGGTCGCCCGCGATCTTCGACTCAATGAACGATCCAACGTGGAAAACGGTGTTCCGGCGCCGGCCGGCGAGTGGTCCGAGGATGCGATTGAAAATTTGGCAGGATTCCGCTCAAGGCGCGCCGATAAGAACGTCAAGGAAGTTCCTCCGGCCGCTACGCGATCAGCGGCGCCGGACTCCGCCGCTTTTGTGATCGGCATGGAAGAGAAGTTTCCGCAATTCCGAGCGGAAAAGAGATCGGTTGGTTTGGGTATCGGAGTTCTTGCCCTACTCGTTGTTCTGGGCCTTGCCGGTGCTTTGTTTTACTCTCAACGGATGTGGGGAGGGCTGGTCGCATTGAGCGATAACTTTAAAGAGTTTAGCGGGTTGCGTGGGAACGATTCTGTGCCGGCCGAGCCGAGTTTGCCCACCGAAAAACTACCGCCGGACCCGTTTGAGGAGAGAAGTCGCTCTCAAGAGCCGCGAGCGGAGCCAGCGCCGATAGAGCCCCAACAAACTGATGATATCGTTCGTAACCCGGAGAATTCGGCGGCTGGCCGCTCCCGCTCTTCTGTTCAAGAAGAACCAAACTCGTCAATTATCAGAAAGGCTCCTGAAGTAGATCGCCCTGCACCGCCTCGACAATCTCCGGCGCCGTCTCGCCAGGAGCCTGTGGCCAGCGACCGAACCCTGGAAGTGGAAATACACCGGGCGATCAACCTTCGTGCGATCAGGGGAGTTGCAGTGTCCGTGCAAGATGGCACCGCCTATCTCAAGGGGCGCGTTGCCAGCCCAAGACAAAGGATCACCGCCACCCGAGCCGCGCGGAGCGTACCCGGCGTTAAGGCCGTTGAGAACCAGATCCTGATTTATTGACGCTTTGGCGGCAGGCCGAATCCACACCCTGACACTAGGTAGCGATCGAAGTCCTCGTCTCTGCCGCCGGTCTTCCACGCCGGCGACTCGTGATTCACAGTGCTGTTGTGCTCGCCGGCGGGCGCCGATGGCGCGTTGCCTGCTCGTATGCGTACGCCAGTTTGATCATGCTACCGTCATCGTAGGGTCGGCCCAGGAATGTAATGCCGGCTGGGAGATTGTCCCGCGTATATCCGGCAGGCACGACGATGGAAGGAACGAAGACTAGAAAGGTATTGATGTGCGGTGCTCCTTTCTGATCGACATAGGGCGGATTGACCCCGTCCCTGATCAAGGTCGGTTGGTGCTCGACAGCCTTGTGCACGATGGCGTCCAGACGGTGATCGGCCATGATCTTCAAAACATGGGTCATCAGTTCGTCGCGTGCCTTGAGGTACTCATAATGGGCGGCCGGTTCCGCGTTTCTGCTCCATCTCTGCCGCGAACCTTTGACGACTTTGGCAAACTCCGGCGATTTCATCGCTTCCGCGCGAGACTTGTAGGGCGCTGCGGCGCTCCTACCAAAGTAATTTCTAAATGCTTCTTCATCGTCGGCGAAGCTGCCGGAGCGTTTGGCGAGCAACGCTGGTAAATTCGGAATGACGACGGGGTCGACGATTTCCGCTCCGGCGGCCTTCAAGCCGGCAACCGCTTTGTCGAAAACTTCGGTAATCTTCTTGAAATCGTCTGAGTCCGGTTCGGCATCGTAGCCCATCGAATCACGCAAAATTCCCAGGCGCGCTCCTTTGAGACCATTGTTATCCAAAAAGCTCGTGTAGCTCTCCGGAACCCTACCGACGCCGTGAGCGGTCACCGGATCTTCCGGATCATAGCCGGCCATGACATCGAGAACTTTGGCCAGATCGGTTACGGTGCGGGCCATCGGTCCTAGCGATCCATTCACGGACGGCCAACCGGCATAAACGCCGGTTCGACTGACCAATCCCGCCGTCGGGCGCATGCCGACGACGCAGTTCCAGGTCGAGGGCCGGCGAATCGATGCAAACCCTTCCTGGCCGATGGCGACGGTGCAGTAGTTGGCCGACACGCTCGCACCTGAGCCGCCGGAAGAACCGCCGGCGGTGCGTTCCAGATCGTAGGGATTGCGCGTTGAACCGAAGAGCGAACCATGGGTATCGCCGCCGCCCAATTCACCGAGCGTGGCTTTGGCGAGAATAATCGCGCCGGCGCTTTTGAGCTTTTCGACGACATAGGCGTCTCTGTCCGGGTAATAATCCTTAAACAATACTGAGCCCAATGTCGTGGGCATCCCTTTGGCATCGCCCTGATCTTTCATGACCACCGGTATGCCGTGCAGCGGGCCGACAAGGCCGGAGCTCTTGTAAGCCGCGTCAAGACGATCAGCTTCGTCGAGAGCCGCCGGATTGATCGTGATGATGGCATTGATCGCCGGACCTTTTTGATCAAAGGCGTCGATGCGCTCCAGGTACATTTGCACCAGGCGGCGGCAGGTGAGCTGGCCGGATTTGTAGGCAGCGTGCACTTTATCGATGGTGGTTTCGAGAACGTCAAATTGCGGTACTGATTTCGACATCGGAGCAACTCCCTTTCGCGATGAGACTACGACGGTTTAAACGAAGGTCTTGGTTATGGACTCGGCCTAAGACTTCGCTACGTTGACAGCCATGAATTGCCGTTCGATTGTTTGCCACTCATCGAGGCCGACGATTTTGTCGCGCTCTTTGAAGGTTGTCAGCGCATCGTCCATCGCCTCGGTGGTGCCGTCCCTGTTGAGTAAACCGAGCGCCTGTCTCATGGCGTAAATGCCTGCTCTTTGTGTTTCGGAAGGATAGATGGCGATGCGGTAGCCCATCCGTTGCAAGCGCTCAACCGGCAGCATCGGTGTCTTGCCGCCTTTAAAGACGTTGACTAACAGCGGAACATCGGGAAGCGCGCGCGGAATCTCTTCCAGCTCCGCTTCGGATTGCGGCGCCTCGACGAAAATGGCATCGACGCCGAGTTTGACGAATGCTCTGCCCCTCTGGATCGCATCGTCGAAGCCGTGCACGCCGCGCGCGTCGGTGCGCGCGATGATGCAGAAATCCGGATCGCCGCGGCTGGCCAGGGCTGCTTCGAGTTTCTTTGCCATTTCATCCAGCGAAATGACCTCTTTGCCATCGAGGTGGCCGCAGCGCTTGGGTGTAATTTGATCTTCGATATGAATCGCGGCAACGCCGGTGCGCTCAAACTCGCGCACGGTGCGCACGAGATTTACCGCATTGCCGTAGCCTGTGTCGGCATCGGCGATAACCGGAATACTCACGGCGGAGACCACCTGGGCGGCTCGCTCGATCACCTCCGACATAGTCACCAGGCCGATGTCGGGTATGCCCATGCTCCGGGCAACGGCGCCGCCGCTCAGATAGGCGGCCTCGAAACCGGCTTCCTCGACCAGCCGCGCCGATAAGCCGTCGAAGCATCCCGGAGCGACCAGGAGCCGGTTGCGTTGAAACAGTTGCCTGAGTACTTGTCTCGATCTCATTTCGATCTCCAAGTTTTTGGCGCGGCGCGCCGGAATTATGCAGAGTTCACAGTGAACATGTCCATGAACCGATCGATGGGAGTGGCTTGCAAGGTGTCTAAGTTCAAGCAAAGATCGATAATCTTTTCGCACCACGGCGGCGCCAGGCGCGAAGCCAGATTCGCGGCAAATTTTTCGACCAGGAGCGGCATGCCTTCCACCCGCCGGCGCCGGTGGCCGATCGGATATTCGACGACGATATTTTCGGTGGCGGAACCGTCTTTGAAAAAGACCTGGACCGCGTTGGCGATGGAGCGCTTTTCCGGATCGAGATATTCCTGGGAGTAGCGCGGCTCTTCGACAATTTCCATCTTGGCGCGCAGCGCATCGATGCGCGGATCCGCGGCGACGGCATCTTCGTAGTGATCGGCGCTGAGCCGGCCGAAGATGAGACCGATAGCGGTCATATATTGCAGGCAATGGTCGCGATCCGCCGGATTGTACAGCGGGCCCGATTTGTCGATGATGCGGATCGCCGATTCGTGTGTGGTGATTCTGACTCTGTCAATCTCGTCGAGCCGGTTCATGACCATCCCGTGCAGGCGGAAGGCGCACTCCACGGCGGTTTGCGCGTGGAACTCCGCCGGAAAAGATATTTTGAAAAGAATGTTCTCCATGACATAGGAGCCGAATGGGCGATTAAAGGTAAACTCCTTGCCGCCAAACAGCACGTCATAAAAACCCCATTCTTTTGCCGTTAGCGCCGACGGATAACCGATCTCGCCTTGCATCGCCATCAGCGCCAGGCGCACCCCGCGGCTGGTGGCATCGCCGGCAGCCCAGGATTTGCGCGCGCCCGTATTGGGCGCGTGACGGTAGACTCGCAGGCTGCCGCCGTCGCTCCAGGCGTTGGACAGGGCGCTAATAATCTGTGCTCGGCCGCCGCCGAGCATCGCGGTGGCGACGGCCGCGGTGGCTAAGCGCACGAGCAAAACGTGATCCAGGCCGGCGCGATTAAAACTATTTTCGATAGCAATGATGCCTTGAATCTCGTGCGCCTTGATCATCGCGATCAGGACGTCGCCGACATTGAATGATTGCTGTCCGCTGCGGCTCAGATAATCCGCCAGAGCGAGAATGCCGCCAAGATTGTCCGAGGGGTGACCCCATTCCGCCGCCAGCCAGGCGTCGTTGAAGTCGAGCCAGCGAATCATGGCGCCGATATTGAAAGCGGCGTGCACCGGCTCGAGCTGCCAGGCAGTGCCGGGAACCCGTGCGCCGTTGGGCAGAAGGGCTCCAGGAACGATGGGGCCCAGGTGCTTGACGCAGTCAGGATAGCGCAGCGCGAGCAAGCCGCAGCCGAGCGTGTCCATGAAACAGTAGCGCGCCGTGTCGATCGCCGCCGCACTGTCAGGCACGTAGCCGGCCGCGTACTCGGCGATATCGACCAGGACGGAGTCCGGGGCGGGACGGATGTTGGATGCCGCTGAGGTCATACTCTAGCGATTCGCCATCGGCACGAACGGGCGCGGCTCCGGCCCGACATAATCGGCATTCGGGCGAATGAGCCGATTGTCGGCGCGCTGTTCGATGATATGCGCGGCCCAACCGGTAATGCGCGAGACCACGAACAACGGGGTAAACATCGGCGTCGGAATATCGCAGAAATGATAGGCGCTGGCGCTGTAGAAATCCAAATTCGGAAACATATTTTTTTCGCGCCGCATGACTTGCTCGATACGTTCGGAGACGGCATAGAGCCGCTTGTCGCCCTGGGCCTCGCCGAGCTTTTTCGCCCAGGCTTTAATAACATCGGAGCGCGGATCGGAAATCTTGTAGACGCGGTGACCGAAACCCATAATGAGGTTCTTCGCGCCGATCAGCTCAAGAATTGCTTTCTCAGCTTCGTCCGGCGTTGAATACTTTTCGATCAGTTCCATGGCCGCTTCGTTGGCGCCGCCATGCAGCGGCCCTCGTAGAGCGCCGATGGCGCCGGTGACTGCTGAATAAAAATCCGGCAACGTGGATGTGATGGTGCGGGCGGTGAAGGTTGAGGCGTTAAATTCGTGTTCCGCATACAGAATGAGAGAAACGTCGACGGCGCGGCGGTACGGCTCCTCGGGTTTCTTGCGGTGCAACAAGTGCAAGAAGTGGCCGGCGCTGCTGTCGTCGTCGGTTTTAGTGTCGATGCGTTCGCCGCTGTTCACGAAATGATGCCAGTACAGGAGCATCGAGCTGAAACAGGCGGTCAGGCGGTTGGCAATCGCGATTTGATCGCGTTCCTTGTTTTCCGGCTCGAGTGTTCCGAGCATGGAGCATGCCGTGCGCAAAACGTCCATTGGATGAGTGCTGCCGGGTATCTGTTCGAGCACGGTTCTTAGCGGCGGCGGCAGTCCGCGCTGTTTACGCAGCATCTCTTTGTACTCGCGTAATTGGGATGCGGTGGGTAACTGACCGTAAATCAGCAGGTAGGCGACTTCCTCGAAGGTGGAGTGCTCGGCGAGATCGTCGATCGAGTAGCCCCGATAGGTGAGCCCCTTGCCTTGCTTGCCGACGGTTGCAATCGATGTGCTTCCAGCAATAATTCCGGCCAGACCGCCATCCGTTGCCATAAAGGTTCCTCCAAGCCTTACTCTGCCCTGAACCGGACACTCATTGCAAGTTACGTTATGATTTCTTCGAGCTGCTAAAATCCTTCGAAGCGCCAGAGTGGTCCCGGTGTTAGTATTCTGTCCCAAAGTTCGCTGAAAAATCCGCCGAAGCCTGTCATCCTCAACGATAGACTGTGTGAAAACCTCGCTCAAGGTTTGATCCTGTGACTTCGCTGTGGATGGATCTTCTCATTCTGTCTGTCATGCGCGGACTTGATCCGCGCATCCATCCCTCGGAACAAGTCCGAGGGCAGGCCATGACGACCGGGAGGGAATCGAAGGCTGCTGCTCATTTCCTTGGCTCTTCCTTCCGTCATGCCCTGACTTGTTCAGGGCATCCACGGTTTTTCCGGCCACGGCAATTGCACGGCACGTTGCCAATGCGCCGACTAGAAGATGGATAGCCGGATCAAGTCCGGCTATGACGACATGGATAGAGGAACGTTTTGTCTCCACCGATCTTTTCTGCGCCTGCCCTTGACAGTTTGCCTCAAGATTATGTAGTCGCTTGCTGTGCCCCATCTTCACTAAGATTAGGAGTAATGAGCATGCCTTTACCGCAGAATTTCAAAGCGATGGTCGTTTCCGAGACGGCCGAAAAAAAATTTACCAGAGAAGTGAAACGGCTCGATCTCAGCGATCTGCCCGCCGGCGAGCTACTGATCGAGGTCAAATATTCCTCTTTGAACTACAAGGATGCGCTGTCGGCCACCGGCAACAAGGGCGTAACGCGTAACTATCCCCATACACCGGGAATCGATGCAGCCGGCGAAGTTGTCAATTCTTCTACTAGAGACATTGCCGTTGGCAGCCAAGTCATCGTCATGGGATATGATTTGGGCATGAACACACCCGGCGGATTCGGCCAATACATCAGTGTGCCCGCTGGTTGGGCGGTGCAGTTGCCCGCGGGCTTAACCTTAAGAGACAGCATGGCATACGGCACGGCCGGTTTCACCGCGGCGCTCTGCGTTACCAGACTCCTGGCGGGAGGTCTCAATAAAGATGCCGGCGAAGTGCTCGTGACCGGGGCGACCGGTGGCGTGGGGAGCGTGGCCGTGGGCATTCTCGCCAAGTTGGGTTTCAACGTTGTTGCCGCCACCGGCAAGACGGACAAAAAGGATTTCCTCACCGGCCTGGGTGCCAAGGCGGTGATTTCCCGCGACGAAGCTAATGACACATCCGGAAGGCCGCTGCAGAAGGGACGCTGGGCCGGAGCCATCGATTGCGTCGGCGGCAATATCCTCGCTACCGCAATCAAGTCGGCGAAATATGGCGGGCTTGTGGCGGCTTGCGGCAACGCAATGTCGGCTGATCTTGCAGTCAGCGTGTTTCCATTTATCTTGCGTGGTGTCAGCCTGCTTGGAGTGGATTCCGTCGAGATCCCGATGAGTACGCGCGCGCGCGTCTGGCAAAAGCTTGCGACTGATTGGAAATTGGATTTATCCGGCGATGTTGTTAAAGAATGTTCATTGAAAGAGTTGAATCCCAAGATCGATGAAATCTTAAAGGGCGGGATCAGAGGCAGAGTGGTTGTCGACCTAGGGCGATAAAACGAAGATGTCGAGCGAGCAAAACAGCAGTATTCCCGAAGCCCTCAATCATCTTCGCATCGTCGAGCTGGGCGATATTCCCGCGTCCTACGCGACACGTTGGCTTGCCGACCTGGGCGCCGATGTCATCAAAGTCGAGCCGCCCGGCGGCGATCCGAACCGCATGCTGCCGCCGTTTGCGGGCGAGATCGAACATGCCGAGCGCAGTCTGACTTTTGTCAACGCGAACACCAACAAGCGCAGCCTGGTGCTCGATCTGCAGAATCGAGCTTCAGATCGCCAAGTGTTCGCCAAGTTGTTGGAAACGGCACACCTATTTGTCGAAGCGACGCTATTTGGCTATCTCGAAAATATTGGCTGCACTGACCAAAATTTGAAGGAAATTAACCCGGCGTTAGTGACCGTCTCTTTGACGCCGTTCGGACGGACCGGGCCGTATCGAAAATACCAAGGCAGCGATGCCATCGCTAACGCTACAGGCGGATTCTTGTTCGGTCAGGGCGATAACACCAAGGGACAGTGCACGGCGCCGAGCCATCTCGCCTACCAGATGGCGGGCGGCATGGCGGCGATGTTAGGTCTCGCCGGGATTCGCCACGCGCGGCAAACCGGCGCCGGGCAGCGCATCGACATGTCGCTGCAGGAAGCGCTCACCTTCGCCAACAGCAGCTCGGTGGCCCGTTATAGCCGGGAAAATCGGCTTGAGCGGCGACCCGGCGCCAAGGCATACGGCGGCGCGGGGACAAACATCTACCGCTGCAAAGATGGCCGCTACGTGCACTTTACGACGAACATGCCGCATATGTGGCGCGAGTTCGCGCAGAACTGGATGACCGATAAATCGCTTGCGGGGCTGGAATGGGAGAATCCCAGATATCGCGACGAGCACGGCGGCGAAGTCGCCACAGCATTTGCCAAATTCATCGGTCAATTCGATGCCGACGATTTCGCCAACCAGGCGCAGGCGCGTCATCTCGCCGCCGCGCCGCTCAACACCATCGGCGAATTCGTCAACTGCGAGCAAAACCGAGTGCGCGAGTGGCTCCAGGAGATCGATCATCCGGTCATCGGCCGCTACACGGCTCCGGGATTTCCCATGCGGTTGTCGCTGACGCCGATGCGCATTCGCCGGCCCGCGCCGCTGCTCGATCAGCACCGAGATGAAATTCTCTCTGAACTTGAAGATTTCGCTTCCAACACAGCGAAAAACAAAAATGACGAGGCTCAAGCGCGACGGCCGATGCTCGACGGTTTGCGCATGGCCGATTTGACCCAGCAGTATGCCGGACCGCTGGGCACGGAACTGCTGGCCTACTATGGCATGGAAGTGATTAAGATCGAGTCGAGCGTCGTGGCAAGCAAAGAGCGCGAAGCGGCGGTGCACGCTTGCATGAATCGCGCAAAGCTCGGCTGCACGATCAATTTGCGCCATCCTGAAGGCAAAGAACTTTTCAAACAACTGGTCGCGAAGTCAAACGTCGTCGTCGACAACTTCAGTTCCGGAGTTTTGGAAAGGCTGGGCTTTAGCTTCGATGTCTTGCAGCGGATCAACCCCGGCGTCGTGCAAGCCGTGATGCCAGGTTGGGGTCTTACGGGTCCGCTTAAAGCTTGGGTTGCGTGGGGATGGCAATTACTGGCCTACACCGGGATCATGCGTCTTTGGGGTTACCCCGACTCGCCGATGGAAACACGCTGCAAGATCGCCTGGCCGGACCGCGTCGGCTCGGTGACGATGGCGCTCGGTGTGCTTGCCGCGCTGGAATATCAGCGTCGAACCGGCAAGGGACAATTCATCGAAGCCGGTATGCTCGAAGCGCAGGGCTCGATGATGGGGCCGGCGATTCTCGATTACACCGTCAACGGCAATGAATGGGATGCCATGGGGTACCGCGAAGTTCTCGGCGAGTCCTACGCGCCTTACGGTTGCTACTCGTGTTCCGGTGAAGACAACTGGATCATCATCGCCTGTTCCGGTGACGATCAGTGGAGCAGCATGGTCAAGGTGATCGGCAAATCATCCTGGGCCGCCGACCCGCGTTTCGCGACTGGAAGCGGCCGCAAGGAACATCGCGACGAACTTGATCGAAAACTTTCTGAATGGACGCGTAAGTACACAGCTAAGCAGGTATTTCGCTTGCTCCAGGAAGCCGGTGTCGCGGCCGGCATTCCGTCGTCGGGAGAAGATTTGTTTCACGACATTCATTTACGCGCGCGCGGCCACATCGTCGAAACCGACGCGCAACCTTGGGGCAAGATTACGCATCACGGTCTGCCCGCCGTTCCTTCGTTATCAGCCGCCGACGCCGCCCGCCCCGCGCCGTGGATCGGCGCGCACAACGATCAAGTCTTTGGTGGGATTCTGGGATTGAG
>JBBDNJ010000232.1:0-15152 GCA_040877705.1 Binatia bacterium
TCGAGTGCGCGTTCTGATTGTAGAAGATGACAAAACTTTCTGCCAGTTTTTAACTGAGATATTAGAGAGCAAAGGGATTGAAGTCGTATGGGCCACAGACAGCCTCGATGGCTTCAGGAAAGCCCAGTCCTATCCTTATGATTTCTTTATTCTCGATGTTCGGATGCCTGGGCTGCTAGGGACTGAAATCGCTGAGGCGCTAAAACAGAATAGCGCTGGAGCTAAGGTAATTCTGATTTCAGCCTTTGCCGATGAGACATTGCGCCATGCCGCTGCAAACCTGGGAGCGCCACTTCTTTCCAAACCATTCTCGGCTGACGACCTGTTCCAAGTGATCGATAAGGCGACAAGTGAGCAGGCGTGAGCATTTAAAGAAATCACATTCCGAATCGAAGGCGACCAGTTGCTCGTGGTTTTCCGCGATGCTTTCGTATTAGAAGCTCTTCGCATCACGAAAAAAGAGCCTTCTCGATTGCTGACCAAATTTAGGCCAGATCATCCCTTCCCCTAAATCGCCTCCCGGTGCATTACAACAACGCCACAGTGACTCACATTTTTGCCTCATCCCTATTGGCTTACGAGGACAAGCACTCGGGCCCCTCCCTTTTTGCAAGCGCCTTTTTCACAAGGAAGTACGGTAAATGCATTTCTTCTGAGACGAGTGCCTGTTGTGCTCCTCTGGCATGAACATTGCGCCCTTCAAGGGGAAAGAAGAAAAAAGAGGGAGAGGCAAAAGAGGCCCCGAGCATAGGGTACGTAACGAGAAGAGGAGAAAACCATGTACACACGATTGCTAATACCGCTGGATGGATCGAAGACGGCTGAGGCGGTGCTGCCCTACGGCCGAACTCTGGCCGAGACGCTCGAAATCCCGGTCGAGCTCTTGGGCGTCGTCGATATGGGTGCGTTAGCCGCTCAGATATCCCACGGCAGCGCTCGATATTTCGAAACGATCATCGCCGCAAGCGTTCGAAGCAGTGAGGAGTATCTGAAACGCATAGCGAAAACGTTTCCCGGCCATGAGGTAAACTGCACTGTAGAAAAGGGCAAGGCGGAAGAGGTGATCATTGAAAAGACAGGTTCGGATGCAACGCTTACGGCCATGGCCACACACGGCCGTTCGGGGATCAACCGATTGCTCCTGGGAAGCGTGGCGGAAAAGGTGCTGCGGGGCTCAACCCATCCGCTCTTACTCATCCGCGCCAGCGAAGAGGCCAAGAGCGAAGGGGAAGCGGCCCTAAAATCCGTGATCGTCCCTCTCGACGGATCGGAACTGGCGGAAAACGTCCTTCCTCCTGTCATGGAGTTGGCCAAGGCATTAAAACTGGAAGTCCTTTTGCTCCGGGCCTACCAGATCCCTATCAACGCTTACGCCGGCATGGAGGATTACTACCCGGTCCATTACGAAGAGATCGGGGCCGCGCTCAGGGGCGAGGCGCAAAGTTACCTCGAAAACAAAGTCGGGGAGCTGCAGCGCAAGGGAATCGAAAAGGTTTCGTTCGCCATATCCGAAGGCTCTGGAGCCGATAATATCGTTGCACTCGGCCGGCGGACCCCCGATCACCTCATCGCTATGTGTACGCATGGACGGTCGGGCGTAAAGCGCTGGGTCTTAGGGAGCGTAACGGAAAAAGTGGTACGCCTCTCCGGAGATCCTGTTCTGATTGTCCGCGGCGCGTGAGTGTGGCGACACGCCGCGCGTTGGTAAACGCCGGCTACGATCGCCCGAACGTCATGATCAAAGTTCCGGCAACGCCGCAAGGAATTCCGGCTATCGAAGCTATCATTGCCGACGGAGTGAATATCCACATTACTCTCATGTTCTCGATGAAGCACTCCAATGAATAATGGCGGAGGACATTTACGGCGGACCGATTCACAGCTTCTTTGTCGATGATCATCTTTGCTTGTCCGCCGAGTTCCGTACAGGTTGCTCGGGCACGTTGATAACTGAATAGAAAGAGATGAACTTATGAATCGAAATGTAACGCAGAAGTTGATCGAGAGTCATCTGATCGAAGACCGAATGCAAGCGGGTGAGGAGGTCGGTCTCAAAATTGACCAAACTCTTACTCAGGACGCCACCGGGACCATGGTGATGCTGGAGCTCGAAGCCATGGGTGTTCGTCGAGTTAAGACCGAGCTTTCTGCCCAATACGTGGATCACAACCTGCTCCAAACCGATTTCAAAAACGCAGACGATCATCTGTTTCTGCGCAGCGCCTGCAAAAAGTTTGGAATCTGGTATTCCCGTCCTGGGAATGGTGTCAGCCATCCCGTGCACATGGAGCGTTTCGGTATTCCCGGTAAAACACTGCTGGGCTCGGACAGCCACACCTGTGCCGCCGGCTCACTCGGCATGCTGGCGATCGGGGCAGGTGGGCTGGAAGTGGCTCTTGCAATGATCGGCGCGCCGTTCTACGTCAAAATGCCGCGGATCTTAGGTGTGAGGCTGACCGGTGAATTGCCCGGCTGGGTGAGTGCAAAGGATGTCATTCTCGAAGTGCTGCGCCGGAATGGCGTTGATGGGGGAATCGGCAAGATCATCGAATATTATGGCCCAGGCTTGGATGGCCTGAGCGCTATGGATCGACACGTGATCGCCAACATGGGAGCCGAGCTGGGCGCCACGACTACCGTGTTCCCCTCGGATGGTGTTATCAAGCGTTTCCTCCAATCCCAGGGTCGCGGCGGAGATTGGGTAGAGGTTGTCGCTGATGAGGGTGTCGACTATGACGAGCAAGAAGAGATCAATCTGGCCGAGATTGAGCCGCTCATTGCCTTGCCGAGTAGTCCCGGAAACGTGGTGCCGGTGCGTGAGGTCGCTGGCCGGGAGATCTATCAAGCCATGATCGGGTCTTCAGCGAATCCAGGCCTGCGGGATTTCGCCGTCGCCGCGCTGATCGTCGACGGAAAACAGGTTTATGACCGGGTCTCTTTTGACATCAATCCTACCTCCCGCCAGATTCTGGAAAATTTAACTGAGATGGGCCTGCTCGGAAAACTCATCAGGGCAGGAGGGCGGATTCACCAGGCCGGCTGCAATGGTTGCATTGGTATGGGTCAGGCGCCGGCCACGGGCCGGATCAGTCTTCGTACCGTGCCGCGCAACTTTCCGGGCCGTTCGGGAACGAAAGAAGATCAGGTTTATCTGTGCAGTCCCGAAACCGCTGTGGCTTCGGCGCTTACCGGCGTGGTCACGGATCCACGCACGCTCGGCATGAAATATCCGAGATTCATGGAGCCGGAGAGGTTGATCATCAATACCGATATGCTGGTGCCGCCCGCAAAAGATGGTGCGAGCGTCGAGCTTGAGAAGGGACCCAATATTGCGCCATTGCCAAGGTTTGATCCGCTCCCGGTCACAATAGAGGGGCCGGTCCTGCTGAAAGTAGGAGACAACATTTCCACCGATGAGATCATGCCCGCCGGCGAGCAGGTGCTGCCGTATCGGAGTAACATTCCCGCCATCAGTAAATTTGTGTTTGCCCAGGTCGATGAAACTTATCACGACCGCGCCGCGCAGCACGCACGGTCCGGCTCATTGATCGTTGGCGGCAGAAATTATGGTCAAGGATCGAGCCGCGAGCACGCAGCCATAGCGCCGAGATACCTGGGGCTTAAAGCGGTTGTTGCAAAAAGCTTTGCCCGGATTCATCATCAAAATCTTCTCAACTTCGGTATTCTGCCACTGACCTTTGTCAATCCGGCTGACTGGGAGAAGATCAATCAGAACGATGTCCTTGTCCTGTCCGACCTCCATGAAGCAATCCGTCGCGGAAGCCAAGTGAAGGTGAGCAATAAAACAAAAGGAGAAACATACATAACCGAACATGCGATGACGGACCGGCAGATCGAGATGGTCTTGGCGGGAAGCCTCATCAATCTGATGCGGAAACTTCACGATCAATGAAGCAGGAAGTTTCGTGTCAATGCGATATTTAGTCTTAGCGATGGATTATGACGGTACCCTTGCTACGCAAGGAAAACCGGACAGCGCTGCGCTGTCGGCGATTGAGCGGCTTCGCGTGTCCGGTCGACGGGCCATCTTGCTATCGGGCAGACGTCTCGATGACCTTCTCGCTGTCTGTCCAGGTATCGGTCTGTTTGATTATGTGGTGGCAGAAAACGGAGCAGTGGTTTACCACCCTCGAACTCGCGAACAGGCGCTTCTCACTAAACCTTTGCCGGCTGAGTTTATACGACGTTTGCAAGAGCTGACTAACGATTCGATCGAGGTGGGAAAAGTCATAGTTGCCACTTGGCTGCCGCATCAGACTGCGGTCCTCCAGTCGATCCAGGAAATGGGGCTGGAGCTGCAACTGGTCTTCAATAGACAGGCGGTTATGGTGTTACCTGCGGGCGTTAACAAGGCGACGGGTTTGGACTATGCGCTACGCAAACTCGGCCTATCGCGGCACGAAGCAGTCGGGCTCGGGGATGCTGAGAATGATCATTCGTTCCTTGAACGTTGCGAATGCGCGGTTGCAGTTGCCAACGCCGTGCCCTCCATCCGCCAACTCGCCGCGTTTTCGACCAACCGCGAGGCTGGGCAGGGAGTGGTGGAGCTGATCGACGAATTGATCGCAGATGATCTGTCAAGGATGCATGGGCGGCTCGAAGAAAACCTTGTAGCCATCGGATTTCGGTCGGACGGAACGCCTGTAACCGTGGCTCCGTATGGTCTGAATATTTTGATTGCCGGACCTTCGGGGAGCGGCAAAACCACAGTGGCCGCAGGCCTCATTGAACGACTTATCGAGCGGGATTATCAAGTCTGTATCGTCGACCCTGAGGGGGATTATGGAACCCTGGAGGGAGTTCTCACGCTAGGCGCCCGGCGCCGTACCGCAACGGTCAACGAGGTGCTTGCCGTGCTCGAGGATCCCAAGATGAACCTGAACGTTAACTTACTGGGAATTCCGTTGCTAGATCGGCCTGAATACTTCGGTCATCTGTTTCCGAGCCTCCAAGCGATGAGGACGCGGACTGGCCGGCCGCACTGGATCGTTGTCGACGAGGCGCATCATATGGCGCCCGCCGACTGGGGGCATCTCGACACAGCATTGCCGCAGAAACTCGGCGAGACGGTATTGGTCACGGTCCATCCTGAACATCTCGCGCCGATGACTTTGTCGCTGGTCGATACGGTGATTGCGGTTGGAGACTCGCCCAAGAGAACATTTACAGCGTTTGCTAATGCGACGGGGCGAACACTCACGTGGCCCGGGGGATTGTCGTATGAAAGTGGCAATGCTGTTGTATGGTTTCCGGGCAAAGAGCAACCTCCGTTTTCGATGCGAATTATGTCCGGTCGTATCGAACGTATCCGTCATCTTCGAAAGTACGCTGAGGGCAATATGCGCGATAATAGCTTTTATTTTCGCGGGCCGGCCGGACGGCACAACCTTAAAGCCCAGAATCTTATGATTTTCTCCCAGATCGCTGAGGGTATTGAAGAAGAAACTTGGACGTATCATCTACATAGAGGCGACTACTCGCGCTGGTTTCGCTACTCGGTGAAGGACCCGTATCTGGCCGATCACGCGGAGCGGATCGAGCAAAGGCAAGACTTGCGGCCTGTGGAAACCAGAGAACTCATGCTGAGCTTTATCGAAGGTCGCTATACTTTGCCGGAGTAAGCGGCGGTCAACCGAAGCGCCCATTAACAACAACCGTTTTGAGGAGAAAAGGAAGATGAGCATACATCCACTGGCGGGGAAACCTGCACCGAAAGCAATGTTGATCGACGTGAACGCCGTCGAAAAAGCCTATTACGAGCGCACACCCAACATCGACGATCCCAGCCAGCGCGTGAGTTTCGGCACCAGCGGGCATCGTGGCAGCCCGCTCGAAAGCTCGCTCAACGAGGCGCACATCCTGGCGATGACCCAGGCGATCTGTGACTACCGGGCGATGCGGGAGATCGAAGGAGCGCTCTTCATGGGCAAAGATACTCACGCCGTTTCCGGACCGGCGCAGCGCACGGCTTTGGAAGTTCTCGCCGCCAACAAGATTGAAACGGTGATTCAGCGCGACGATGGCTTCACGCCTACGCCGTCGATTTCGCGGGCCATACTGAATTACAATCGAGAGCGAAAGAGCGGTTTTGCCGACGGCATCGTGGTGACGCCGTCGCACAACCCGCCGGCCGACGGCGGTTTCAAATACAATCCTCCCAACGGCGGCCCGGCCGATACCGACGTTACCGATTGGATCCAGCAACGCGCCAACGATTTGCTTAATAACAGTAACCGGGAAGTCAAACGGCTCTCCTATGAGAGCGCCGCCAAAGCATCGACGGTTCATCAGCAAGATCTGGTGAGCGGCTACGTCGACGATCTCGTCAACGTCGTCGATATCGAGGCGGTTCGCTCGGCCGGAATTAAAATCGGCGTCGACCCTCTTGGCGGCGCGGCTCTTCCTTACTGGCAGGTTATCGGCGAACGATTTGGCTTGGATCTGACGGTTGTCAACGAAAAGATCGACCCGACATTTAGCTTCATGACGCTGGATCACGATGGAAAAATCCGCATGGATTGCTCGAGTCCCTACGCCATGGCAAGCTTGGTGAGCTTAAAGGACCGGTTTCAAGTGGCCGTGGGCAATGACGCCGACGCCGATCGCCACGGCATCGTGACACCAAGGTTGGGCTTGATGAATCCCAACCATTATCTCGCTGTCGCCATCGATTATTTGCTGACCAATCGACCGCATTGGTCAGTGGGCGCCGCCGTTGGCAAAACTTTGGTGAGTAGTTCGCTCATCGATCGAGTGGTGGAGCGACTCGGCCGAAGACTTTTCGAAGTTCCGGTGGGTTTCAAATGGTTCTCACAGGGCTTGCTCGATGGAACTATTTCCTTCGGCGGCGAGGAGAGCGCCGGCGC
Source organism: Binatia bacterium (assembly GCA_040877705.1). Taxonomy (GTDB): domain Bacteria; phylum Desulfobacterota; class Binatia; order UBA9968; family UBA9968; genus WHTF01. The sequence continues at coordinate 6,888 of JBBDNJ010000232.1, forward strand.
CAGTTTTCTTCGTCTTGATGGAACAGTCTGGACAACGGACAAAGATGGAATCATCCTCAGCCTGCTGGCGGCGGAGATCATCGCCAGGACGGGAAAAGATCCCGGCCGGCGATATGAAGACATAACTCAAGAGCTCGGCAAGCCGTACTATGCGCGCACTGATATTCCCGCAACCGCGGCGCAAAAGGCAGCACTTAAAAAGCTCAGCCCCGAGGCCCTGGCAGCGCAGGAACTGGCGGGTGAACCTATCACCGCCAGGTTAACGCGCGCCTCCGGGAACGGCGCCGAGATCGGCGGGCTCAAGGTTGTCGCTCCGAACGGCTGGTTTGCCGTGCGGCCTTCGGGAACCGAAGACCTTTGCAAAATTTACGTCGAAAGCATGCGCGGCGAAGAACATCTAAAAAGAATTCAAGAAGAGGCCTGGCAGATCATGCAATCGGTGTTCGCCACCGCCGGCCGTTAGCGGTTGCTAATCAGCTCGAGATACTCCCCTCCACCATCAACTTCTCCGGCAGGATCGGCAGGTTGAGCACGTATATCCCAGTGCGCGTGATACACGGCGTTTGCCGATCGCCGGAGCCACGCTGCACAACGGATCGGCGGTCGGTTCTTTATCATAATAGGGCACCGTCTGTCTTAAGTGTGCACATCCTGCTCACTTGGTTCGATCTTTAAACTTCTTTTGATCTCCGATGTAAAAAATCAGGACAAAAGACCGGGGTATGGGTTTACAGTGTAAAGATCTTTCACAAACGTACCGAGAATCCTCTTCTCCCATTCGACGGATCGATCCTAAGATCGCGAATCGCAACGAACTTCTTGCGTTGGTTTGCATCTTGCGTTTGGACTCCACAAGGGGGTTAAATCTATGAAAATGTGCACGACATCATCAATGGCGCGGCAAATTCGTTTAAACAATATCCTTGAGCCTGACGTGCTGACGGATTTTGAATTTTCCAGAATCTACCGGCAAAAAGCGCATCCGGAACCTGAGGAAAGGCTCATGTTCGCGGTTTTAACCGATGCGATTGAATGTTATCAGAAATACCTCGACGCCAAGAGTAGAAAACAGCTCGCTCTATCGAACAGCGCGGAGGCATGGATCTCAAGCAATAACCATTCGCCGTTTTCGTTCGAAAATATTTGCGAGACCTTGAATATCAATCCGGTTTATCTGCGGCTTGGCGTAATGCGCTGGCGCGCCGATCGGCAAGCCAAGCAGACCGTGGAAAAGCGTCCCCGGGTCCGTGCGATATCAGGACGGATCAAGACCCAGGAGATCCGCGTTTAACGCTCGGCAAATTCCCATTAAGAGTTTCGATGCGAGATATCCAAACGAACAACGCGCCCGGTTGCGGTGCTTAGGACATTTATTTTCTGGAAGGTCGCCAAACAATTTATTTACTGCGCGGCCAGTGACCACAGATGCTGAAATAGGATGCGGCCAGGGCGAAGTCTTTCAAGGCGCGGACGCGCGACGAGTGCCGAAGGAGGAGACTCTATGAAATTTGTCAGCCTGTTGTTATTAAGTTGCGCGGCGCTGCTGTGGGAAAGTCAAGCGCTTGTCCAGGCGGCGCAGGAGCCGTTCTATCAGGGCAAGACGATCAGAGTTATCGTCGGCTTTACTTCGGGCGGTTTCTATGACCGCTGGTCGCGTCTGCTTGCGCGCTACGTGCCCAAGCATCTACCCGGCAATCCGGAAATGATTGTGCAGAATATGCCCGGCGCCGGCGGGCTGATCGCGGCAAACCACGTCTATAGTGTGGCGAAGAGTGACGGACTGACCCTCGGCATGACGTCCTACGGCATGTACTTGGACCAACTGGTCGGCCGCCAGGAAGTGCAGTACGACGTGCGCAAGTTCAACTGGATCGGCTCGCCGGAAAAGAGCGAAGTGCTTCTTTACATGCGCAGCGACGCGCCTTACAAATCGATCGAAGACATCCGCAAGGCCAGCACGCCGCCCAAGTGCGGCTCGACGGGAACGGCGGGTACCGATTACATTTTGGCGCGCCTGCTTGAAGAAGTTCTCGGGGCGAAAATCGAATCGGTCTTGGGTTACCCGGGCGGCAGTGAGATCGATCTGGCGGTCGAGAAGGGCGAGGTCCAGTGCCGCGGGCTTACCGCAGCGCCATATTTCGGCCGCGAGCCGTTCATTTCCTGGCGCAAGAAAAATTTCGTCAATGTGCTGATTTACGGCGGCTTGAAGCGCGACCCGCGAATTCCCGACACGCCGACGATCTACGAGATATTCGACAAACTGAACACTCCGGAGGAGAGCCGGCAGGTCGCCGACGTCATTCTGCGCGGCGGAGATTTCGGCCGTCCCTGGGTCATGCCTCCGGCAACGCCGCCGCAGGTCGTCAAGACGATGCGCGCTGCCTACGCCAAAGCGATCGCCGACCCGGCGCTCCTCGATGAAGCAAAGAAAGGGAAGTTGGATGTCGAGTATGTCCCCGGCGAAGAATTGCAAAAGCTTGCCGAGAAGATGCTTAGCCAACCGCCGGGTGTGGTTGCGCGGGTGAAAAAGCTGCTCGGCAGGAAATAACGGCGCAGTCCATTAAAAACCAGGAGGCCATCTATGATTCACCGCTTCATTTGTGCAACCTGCATCTCGTTGGCGCTAGGTTTATGGGCTTCGGCGGCTATCGCCCAGACGCCCTACTACGTCGGCAAAACCATTACCCTCATCGCTGGCACCAAAGCCGGGGACGTCTACGATCTCTATGCACGGCTGTTCGCCGAATACCTGCCGAAGTACATTCCGGGCAAGCCGAACATCATCGTCCAGAATATGGCGGGCGCCGGTTCTATGATCGCCGCTAATTTCGTCTATAACGTAGCCAACCCCGACGGTACGACGATCGGCGCGATTTTTCCTGCGCTGTATTTTGACCAGATCGTCGGACGCTCGGAGGTGAAATACGACTGGAGCAAGTTTGCCTGGATCGGCAGCCCGGTTACTTCAAACCATCTGCTCTATATGCGCGCGGAGTCGCCGTACAAGACCATTCACGACGTCGTCAAGGCTTCGAGCGCGCCGAAATGCGGCGCGACGGGAACCAGTTCGACCTCTTACTATGTGCCGAAACTGCTGAACGAGGTCATCGGAACCAATTTTGAAATCGTTCTTGGATATCAGTCCGGCCAGGACATCGATCTTGCCGTTGAGCGAAACGAGGTGATTTGCCGGGCGTTCACGGTTACGGCCTACTTTGCGCGCGAGCCGTTCGGCACCTGGCGCAAGAAAAAATTCGTCAACGTGTTGGTGCAGACCGGCAGAAAGAGAGACCAGCGGTTAAAGGACGTGCCAACCATCCATGAGCTGATGGATAAGTACAAAACATCCCAGGACGGCCGGAGTCTGGCGACATTGGTGCTCGCCGCCGGCGATTTTGGCCGCCCGTACGTCATGCCGCCGAACACGCCCGCGGAACGAGTCAAGACGATTCGCGATGCGTTCCAAAAAGCCTTGAAAGACAAAGAGTTCATAAGCGGCGCCGAGAAACGAAAATTGGAGCTTGACCCCACGACCAGCGAGGAGCTTGAAAAACTTGCCAAAGAAGTCACGAGTCAATCGCCTGAAGTTGTCGCCAGAACGAAAAAGTTGCTGGCGAAGTAAGGGTGCGGCAAAGAAAGCTTTCTCAATGAGAAATTGAAGAAAGGAGAAACAAAGATGAGATCAATCACAGGAAAGATACTCGCGCTTATGGTTTGTCTTGGCTTGAATATCTCCGCGACGGCCATGGCGGAAGATTTTTACCAAGGCAAGACGCTACGCTTAATGGTTTTTGGCGCTCCCGGCGGCGGCTATGATACCTACACCCGTATGATCGCTCGTCATATCGGCCAATATATTCCGGGAAATCCGTCGACCGTCGTCGAAAACATGACCGGCGCCGGCGGCCTGGTGCTGGCCAATTATTTGTACAAGCGCGCAGAGCCGGACGGATTGACCATCGGCACTTTCAACAATTCACTGATCGTGCAAAAGGCCTTGGGCGACCCCAAGATCCGGATCGATTTTAAAAAGTTCGGATGGGTTGGAGCCCCTAGCGTCGGCGCCCCGGTGTGCATGGTGATGGGCTTTACCGGACTGAAAACCCTCGAAGACGTTTTAAAGTACGATAAGGTACTCAAAGTCGGCGCCACCCGCGCCGGTTCGACGGGTTATGACTTGCCGCTGATCATGAACAAAACTTTGGGAACTCAATTCGACGTCGTGCCCGGTTATACCGGCACCGCGACGACTCGTATCGCTCTGCAAAAAGGCGAGCTGCAAGCGTTCTGCTCGCAATGGGAATCGATGCGCGTCACTGCGCGCTCGATGCTCGACGCGCAGGGAGACGGTAAACTGATCCCATTCATCATTAACGAGGGGGAGTGGAAGGACCCGGAAGTAAAGAACCTTCCGACGTTTAAGGAAGCCATCAAAGATCCAAAGAAGTTCGCCATCTATGAAAGCTGGGCCTTCCAAATGGACTTTCAACGGGCGTTCTCCGCCCCCCCTGGAACAGCGAAGGAACGCATAGCAATTCTACGCACGGCGCTGATGAAAACTTTAAAGGATCCTGAACTTTTGAAGGAAGCCAAGAAAACGAAACTTGTCATTACGCCCGTATCAGGGGAAAAGGTCGAAAAGCTCGTCGGCCAAATCCTTGACATGCCCGCCGATGTCAAGGAAAGCCTGGCGTTTCTGGTGCGCAAGCCGAAATCGTAAGCGAGACTTGAAGAGACGCCCTATGTCAGCGGCTGAGGATACGCAATGGTTGAATTCGATCGCGCAGCAGAGGACGCAGAAGGAGCGATGAATGCCAGCGTGCCGACCGCGGGAATTTTGTGGGGGGTCGAGGCGACCGATGGGTTGGCCGTTCACCTCAATCTTGGCAACGGCACCGTCAAAATCCGATGAGAGCTTTATTAATGCGGAGCGTGCTGACCGCGACGTCTTTCACGGCGTCGATACATAGCCAGCGTCAGCGGCGCGAGCGCGCCGCCGATGCCGAGACTGGCAAAGGCCACTCCCCAGGCGAACACGCTACGATTGCCGCCGGCAAAATCGAGCACGGCGCCGAAAACGACCGGCGCGACGAAGGCGGCGCCAAAGCCGAGAAATGAATGCACCGCCATGGCAGCGCCGCGCTGCTGTGGCGCCGCGGACGCGAGCAGCCCGGCGGTGAGCGCGGCGGAATCACCCATAATCGCGAGAAAGTATACACACGCGAGCGCAAACACGAACGCGCCCGGCAACCGGGCGCTGAAACCGACGACGCAGGCGAGCGCTGCCGACAAGCTCATGATGGCGAGTACGACACGTGGCCGGCCGAACCGTGCGGCGATTTCATTGCCGAGGATACTGGCCGCAGGGCCGATGAGATTGATCGCAGCCGCGAGCGTGGCTGCGCTCGCCATCATCGGTTCAGCCGTTGACCGGATGGCGCCTGCAAAAGCAAAAAAGGCGACGATCCATGAACGGAAGCCGAACAACTCCCAGCAATGCGCGGCGTAGCCAAGTATGTATCCGGTGGCCGCGCGGTTGCGAAATACCGATCGGCAGTCGAGCAGTCGCGCAGTGTTGCCGACTGTGGGACGCGGATGAGGCGGCGGCAGCCGCAGAAACACCAGCAACCCGGCGGCTGCCGGCCCCACACCGGCTGCCGCGAATGCCCAGCGCCATTCGAACATTGCCGTAATGGCGCCCGCCATCGACAACGACAAAGCCGCTCCGATGCCGAATGTGGAGGTATAGACGGCGACCCAGCGGCTTTGGCGTGGACCTTCGATATGATCGGACAGGATTTTCAACCCTGGCATATACGTTCCCGCCAGGCCTGCGCCGGCGAGCCCTTGCAACATGAGCGCCGACCAGAAACCGTCGGCCAGGATAGCAAAAGCAAGCGCAGCGGTACTTGATAGCGCGCAGGCGAGCAGATAGACGCGGCGCGCGTCGACCCGGTCGGTCATGCCGGTGAGCAACGGCACGGCAACCATGTAGCCGGCGTAATACATGCCGCTGATTGCGCCTGCCTCGGAGTTGCTGATGCGCCAGGTTGCCATGAGCAACGGCAGCAACGCGGAAACCGTGCCGAAGCCGGTCATGCTGAGCACATGCGCGCTGCACAACAGCGTCGCGACGCGCTTGGCCGGCACGGGAGCGTGAGGCGATGGAATCACTGTGTCAGCCGCCGAGGAACAGGCGCCCAACATCCGGATGCTTGAGGAGATTGTCGCCAGTGTCGGCCATGGCGACGGACCCGGACACTAAAAGATAGCCGATGTCGGAAAATTCGAGACCTTTTTTGGCATTCTGCTCGACCATGATGATTGCCTTGCCTTCGCCGCGTTGCAGGTCAGCGAGGATCTCGAACACCATCTCGATGTAGCGCGGTTCGAGGCCGATGGAGGGTTCGTCCACAAGCAGGATTCGCGGGTCCATGACGAGCGCGCGCGCGATCTCGAGCAGCCGCCGTTCACCGCCGGAGAGCACGCGTGCCGGTTGCTTGCGGCGCTCGGCCAGCGGCTTATACTTCTGAAACACGCGCTCGGCCGCCTCTCTTGCGGCCGCCGAACTCGCCATCAGATAGCCGCCCATCCAAAGGTTTTCCTCGACGGTCATATCCGGGAATACCGAATTGTCCTGCAAAATATAAGCGATGCCGGCGCGTCTAAGCTTCTCGTCTGCCGTGAGCCGGGTGATGTCTTCGCCATCGACGCGGACCGCGCCGCTGTAGATACGGGTGAAGCCGTAGATCGAGTGGAGCACGGTTGACTTGCCGGCGCCGTTCGGTCCGATCAAGCACAGCGACTGTCCGGCGGCAACCTGCAGATGAATGCCGTGCAGGATCTCCATCTTACCGTAACCGGCGCGCAGATTTTCGATTGAGAGCAGGGGCTTGCCGCCGGTGAGCTCGGCCAGGCGCTGCGTGCTCGGACCTTCGCCCGCGATACGCAACGCCTCGTGCGCGACTTCATCGACGGAAATCACGGCGTCGCCGAAGTCGGCCTCGAGATCAACCGGCGGACGATTTTCTTCAGCCATCAGTGCGCGCCCAGATAGGCGTCGATCACGCGCCGGTCTTGCTTGACCTGATCGGGCTCACCTTGCGCGAGCAATTCGCCGTGGGCGAGACAATAGATGTACTCGGCGAGATTCATGATCACACGCATATTGTGCTCGATGACCAGCAAGGTGATGCCGAACTCGCTGTTGGCGCGCCGTAGCCGGTTCATCAAGCCGTTGATGAGGGTCGGGTTGATGCCGGCCGTCGGTTCGTCGAGAAGTAACATTTGTGGCTTATTCATCAGCGCCATCGCCAGCTCGAGCAGCTTCTGCTGGCCGAACGACAGGTCACCCGCGCGCAGGAAACTCTTGGCCTTGAGACCGACGAATTGCAGCAGTTCCTCGGCGCGACCTACATCCTGCGGCGCGGCGCGGCGCAACATGAACCACCAGCTCTGCTGGGCATGCGGCACACTCACCAGCATGTTCTGCATGCAGGTCATCTTGCCGAAGAGGCGGGTTTGCTGGAAGGTGCGCAGGAGACCAAGGCGGGCGATCTGCGGTACGCGCAGCGCCGACAGCTCGCGGTCTTCAAACCGGATCGAGCCGGCATCAATCGGATGGTAGCCGACAATCGAGTTGAACAGCGTGGTCTTGCCTGCGCCGTTGGGGCCGATCAAGCCGACGATTTTACCTTTCGGCACGCTGAGAGTGATGTTGTTGTTCGCCACCACACCGCCAAAGGCTTTGGTGACACCGTTCACCTCGAGAATGGGATTCACTTGGCAGCCTCCGGCGGTACGAGCGTCTTTTCAACACGGTGACCAAACAGCTCCGGCCAGCGTTCGCGCGCCCAACCGAGAATGCCCAGAGGGAAAAAGACGACGGTCAAAACGATCAGCAAGCCCAGGGCCACGCGTTGCCAACCGAGGAAGTAGGTCCAGAAAAATTCCTGTGTGACGTGGAAGATGACGGCGCCGATCACCGGGCCCGACAATGTTCCCTTGCCGCCCAGGATCGCCATCAGCACCATCCAGACCCCATAGGTCGAGCCGGCAAAAGCGACATCGCGCGGATCGATGAAGCCGATCATGTTGCCCACCGGGCCGCCGGTGAGCCCGAGGAAAAACGCCGAGATACACCACGCCATGGTCTTGTAGCGCGTGGTGCGGATACCCAGGGCCTCGGCCTTGTCCTCGTCGTCGCGGATGGCGTTGATGGCCAATACGAATCGACCGGAGTACAACCAGCGCAGCAGCTGGAAC
>JBBDNJ010000233.1:0-15121 GCA_040877705.1 Binatia bacterium
CTTCGGGAAGACCCAGCCGTAGGAGCCCGGCACCGGCCCCCAGTCGAGCAGCACCCGGCCGGCCCACTCCGAGCCCGGCGGCGTCGGCAGCTCCGCCTCCAGCCCGAGGTCGACCTGCTCGCAGATCACCCCCACGTGCACGCCGGCCCGGCTGCCGGAGCCGTCCGCGCCGACGACCGCACCGGCGCGCAGCGAATCGCCGTCCATGATTCCGGCATCCATTTCTACCGTGCCGGCGCTGTTGAGTGTCGACCCGGTGCCGGCGTTAAAGAGCGGATTATCTTCGAGGACAACCACCGCGGCCTCGGCGGCGTCGACCGCCGATCCGCCGTGCTCAAGAATTTTCCACGCCGCCAGCGCCGCGGCTTTACAGCCGTCGAGCCGCGCGCTCAAACTGTCATCCTTGATCGAGCCAGCGCCGCCGTGCACGATCACCGCCGGTTTTTGAGTTGTCATGCGAATTAATGAGCTACCTTGACCGGCCCTTTCACTGGCTCAGCTCTCTGAGTACCGCGCGACACGGCGCGCCGTCGGAACCGGCCAGTTTTACCGGCGGGCAAATCAGCTCGTAGCGCCCTGGCGCGACTTGCGATAAGTCGACGCCTTCGAGCAGCACGACGCCGTGATCAAGAAACGCCCGGTGAACGGGAACCTGTTCATCGGCATGGGCCACCGAAAGGTAATCGAGACCGACCAGTCGAACCCCTGCGCCCACCAGGGCTTTTGCAGCGTCGACGGAAAATGCGGCGAAACTGGCGTCGTACTTGCCTTTATGCAGCAGGTTCGAGTTTCGCGTTTTGAACAAAACTCGATCCTCGCCCTGTATGCCAAGCTTTTCGACATCGGCAGCCGTGATATGACTGCCCGGTTCGATGGCACAAACTCTGGCCGGGCCGATGAAAAGATCGAGCGGCAGCGATTCGATGGTAACGCCGTCGGCAACGAAATGAAACGGCGCATCGACATGCGTGCCGGCATGCACGCTGGTATGGATCGACGACGAGTTGTTGGTGTCGCCCCGGCTCATGCGCTTGCGCTCGATCAGTTCGAGCGGCGTTCCCGTAACCCGATGAATCGTTTCAGGCGACAGGCTAAGCGAGATATCGAAAATTTTCACGGCGCCACCTCCTTTTTGATTCGGATCTTATGCGACGCGGATCGGACTGACAAGTAGGAAATCATCGGCCCAAGTGGATCGCTACGTTGCCGGCAACCACACTAAAAATGCCGGCGACGATTTTCCAATGGATCGGTTCCACATGGCGCAGAAAGATTCTCGCTTCGATGAGCGACCAAACCGGGTAGCTGGCAGCGATAGGCGCCACCACCACGACGCGTCCCATGCTGATCGCCGTAATGATGAAAAGGATCGATAGGGTCTCGAACAAACCGGTGCAGATGAAGGGCCAAACGGCTTTGCGATGCCAAACCAGACGTTGGGAGCGCGGCGAAACGACGAGGTAAATCAAAAAACCTGCCAACGATACGGTCCCCATGAGCGCCGAAAAAAACAGCGGCTCATTGGCCAGGACGAGCACATAACGCCGGATCGGATGGTTCATGCCGGTCAGAAAAGCCGCCCCTAACGGCAGCAACAAATGCCAGTGGCGGAATCCCGCAAGCTGTTGCTCAGGCTTCCAAGAAACCAATACGATTCCGGCAACAACCAGGATCGTGCCGAGGACGATCAACAGAGAGGGTTCCTCGCCGAGAAGGGTTATGGCGATGGTGGCGCTGACCAGCGGGCTGATCGACTGAAGCGCGCTGCTGCGCGACGCGCCGATCTTTTCCACACCGGTGTAAGCCAAAAGACGAACGCCGAGCTGAAAAATTCCTACCAGCGAGAAGAGAAGAATCCCCGCTAAGGGCACCGCAGGTACGCCGCCGGTGGCAAAAACCCCTGTCCACAAGAGAAGATTTTGCATGAGAATCGAAACCAGCGTCACGGTGGCGGGAGTTGAATAGCGCAGTCCAGCGCGAGCGGAAACCAGCGCCGACGCATAGAGAACCGAAGTGATCAAAGCCAGGAGTTGAGCCGTCGCGTCGGACGTCATAGCAGCGTTAAATCCGCGCCGTCGAAAACATCGTGCGATAGTAACGAATGCAGTTTGGATTCCTCGAGCCTCGCGTCTCGGCTCGAGACTGTTATGAGGCAGCTATGCTATTTTTGAGGATCAACTATTCTGCAGTGCGCGGCGAAACTTTTCCCGATGCTCAAGGCTGTAAAGCCGCGGGAAGTTTTCCGGATAGGCTTCGCCGGGTTCGACTTTCAGATCGACGAAGATCGGCCCCTCTTCCTTGAGAATATGCGGCAATTCGCGCTCCCATTGCGCGACGTCGGCAAATTCGTAGGTCTTTCGATAGCCGCGGTTTTAGCCAGATCGGTAAAACGAATTCGTCCGGCTCGTGGTATGGGCACAGCGCCATTGGTTTCATAAGTGCCGTTCTCGCACAGGCAATGGACGAAATTCTTCGGCGCCTGATTCGCAATGGTGACCAAGCTGCCGAGGTTCATCAGCAAGCTGCCGTCGCCGTCGAAAACGACGACGCGCCTGTCCGGGCGCCCGAGCGCCAAACCGAGGGCGTGGGATGACCCCTGCCCCATGGCGCCGGTGAACGTATAATTCAACTCGTTGGGCGAAATATGCGTAATCTCTTGCGCCGCCATGTAGACCGCCACGACGATTTCATCTTTGCGCTGGCGCGCGAAGGCCTTGAGCATTTCATCGCGTTTCATCATGGCTAGCGCGGCTCCCTTCCGATTAGAACGGCCACAGGAAATGAATCGTTAAAGGCTTTATCGATGGCTGGGACGATTTTTGGCGTGTCGCCGTCTCTTTCAATCAGGTGGTGTTGAATTCCCATCACGTCCAGGATCGGCTCGATAATTTTCACGCCGTATTTTTTCGATTGCGTCGGCGCCACGTCGGGTTCTTTGCCCAACAGGCCGACAAACATGCAGACCGGAAATTTTCCTTCGACGCCGATGCCGCGAATCGAGTTGATGGAGTCCAACAAACCCGTGTACTGCATCATCAAAATCGAACGCTTGCCGGCGGCATAAAGGCCACTGCAAACCGAAACACCTTCATCTTCCTTGCAGACCTGCACGACGCGAAAGTCAGCGTCGATCAACATGCCTTTGAGAAGATATTGGCTGGTCACCCGATCCGGCAAAGCGACCACGAAGTGAATGCCGGCGCGCTTGATCTCGTTCTTGATCGCCGCAGCCGTCAATGGGTAGTCGGCCATGTGCCCCCAAAACTAAGGTTCGTCCAATGCTCAAGGTCAGAGCGCTTTCGCGCGTTCAAACCGTTCAAGATGTTCGGGAATAGGATTTTGATCTCAAACGATTTGATCGTTCTGAACGGCTTGAACGGCTTGAACGTTTTGAACCTTACCTACGCCACCTCTTGCACAAAGTCCGCCAGTCGCTCGCCGATCATGATGGAGGTGAGATTGGTATTGGCGCGGCTCACCACCGGCATGATGGAAGCGTCCCCGACCCAGAGATTGGCAATCCCATGGACGCGCAACCGCTGATCGACCACCGCCATGTTGTCTGAAGCAGGCCCCATCTTACAGGTGCCGACACCGTGGTGATAACTATCGTAGGTCGAGCGCGCAAACTTGCCCCAATCTTCACCGGCGCCTGGTTGGATCAATGGGCCGTAAAATTCTCTGGTCTGCTCTTTGTGCACGAGCTCATCAATGAACTGCATCGCTTCGACCATGGCTTTTAAATCTTCGGAATGTTCGAGCATGCAGGAATCGATGCCGAGCTGCTCCTGCGGTTCGGCGCTCTGGAGAAAAACCCGCCCGCGGTTACGCTGCTCAAGCAAGTGGGCGGAGATCGGCATCATGCGCTTGAGACCGCTCACCTCGGTCGGCGGCCGCATGTTGATGTGAAAATTGGCCGCTTCGCTGATGGCGTTTTTGCGGATGATCAGCCGAAAACGCGGCACCACCCAATCTTCTTTAGATTCCTTAGGCCCTTCGAAGGTCATAAAGACGACCGGGTGATCTTGATAATTTTCGCCGATTCCTTTCATCTCGTGAACGACAGGTATGCCATGCTTTTTGAGCTGCTCGGCTTGGCCGATACCCGAGAGCATCAGAATCTGCGGCGAACCGTAAACTCCGGCAGTGAGAAGAATTTGCCCGCCGAGCGCGGAGTGCATTTGCCCGTTTTTCTCGTAACGCACGCCTTCGGCCTTCTTGCCCGAGAGCTGCAGCGAATGCACTGCCGCCTCGTCGATGATGGTCAAATTCGGACGTCCCCGCACGGGATCGAGATAGGCCACCGTGGTCGATTGGCGCTTGCCGTCTCTAATATTATACGGCGATGCGCAAACACCGTAAGGTTCCGGCACATTGAGATCCGGACACTTGGGCAGACCCATGCTGTAGGCCGCGTCGATAAAGGCGCGCACCGGACGCGACGCCGGCATGTCCAGGGTATAATGCCGCTTGACGTATAACGGGCCCTCTTTGCCGTGAATCGGGCTGTCGGGAAAATCCTGGTCGGACTCGATGCGCTTCATGAACGGCAGGCATCTCTCATAGGTCCAATCGGGATTGCCGGCGGCCACCCATTGATCGAGATCATAGCGCTGCGGGCGCAACACCGACATCACGTTGACCGATGAGCCGCCGCCCATGATCCGGCCCGCCAGCGCGTAGTAAGTGCTGCCATCGAGGTGCCGCTGCGTTGGAAACATGGCGACGTACTCCGATTCCAACAACAGACGCGTCTGCTTCGAGGCTTCGGCCACGAGTTCCGGCAACGGCTGCGGGTCAGGTCCCGCTTCGAGCAACAAAACTTTTCGATTGGGATCTTCCGAGAGCCGGTTAGCGGCCACCAGGCCGGCGGAACCTCCGCCGACGATAATCACGTCATACTTTTCTGCCATCGAAACTTTTCCTCCATGGTGCCCTCACGCTTTAGCTGTCGCCCCGACACCCTGGCGTAAGCGTTTGGTAAATTCCTGCAAAATCAATGTCGCCGTCGCGCGCAGCACCATATCGCCGAGAATCGCAAGCCGGCCTTTGATCTTGATGTCGGCGCGATAGTCCATCACAGTTTCATTCTCTGAAAGCCGGTGCAGATCGACGGTCATATCCGCATTCACCGCGCTCTTGGTGACCGAATCGGTGCCCTCGGTCTTGACCACCATCTGTTCCGGCGCTTTGCTTTCGACAATCATCGCGCGAAAGGAAAATTTCCCCGAGATCGGACCGACGTGTGCGGCAATGACGCCGTCAAAGGTCTTGTCGTCGATCTGCTTGACCTCTTGAAGGCCCGGCAAACACGAAGAGAATTTGTTGATGTCGATCAAAAAATCCCACGTCTTGGCAACAGGCACGTCGAGATCGATCCTTCCTGAGAAAATCATCCTTACTCCTCAAGTAAAATTAGCGCCGATCTTATGCGAGAAATGGAGCTCTGACAAGTGATAGAGATCGGGAAAAGTTCCTGTTAAGAACCGCCAAACGAAAAATAGAGGGTACTGAAATCAAATCCTCTCTCTTTCAAGGTGAGCAAGACAACATCACCGAACCAATCCGCAGATTGAAGGTTGTTAAGCCAGAACCCCGTGCATTCCCCTTACCCCGCCGTCACAACGTCAAAACAAATTAACTGTAAGTCGTCACGCTTAAGTTGTTTGGATTTCTCGGCCGGTTCTTTCATTCCTTGCTGACCGCCCGATGCATCGTGAAGATCTTGAATCTCCTTCAGAAGGAGTTTGATATCGTTTTTCCCTTGAAACGCTCTGAAACTTTGCCTAAGTTTTCGAACTTGCACTGTTAACATCGGCTGGTTAAGGAATCGGATGATCTCTATAGCCTGTTTTCTATCAACATCCGGATGGTTCAGGTACGATTGGAGAGCGGTGGCTACAGTTTGCTGAATCGGGTCGACGGCACGAGGTGCAACTTCGAGCGCCCGCTTCTCTTCCTCTGACTGCAGAATATCTTCGATGACCTTCTCCTGAAGCTCGAATACGGACCCAAAAATTTCCGGATCAACTCTGGGCGTGTCTTTCTGGCAAGCGATCAGATTCGCAACAATGTACCGATTGTCGACTATCCTTCGGTCGCGCTCCCACATGTCGCGCAGGCTTGCCGGGCAAACCACCAACGCTTTCTGGCGCATGTGGTAGGCGAAGTCTTCAAGGAGCTTCTTTCCAATCCAGATTTTCCTAATCCGACGGAATCGGCGATCATTACACCGTCATAACGGGACAAAATTTTCCGGGCTTTTTTGACGGCGTCTTCTTGAAACTCCGCAAGGTTCACGGCTGAGCGTGTGCTGGTCGGAGCTTCTCCGCCAAAATCGTCCTTAAAGTATTCGTAGAGCGCCTTCATGTAGATCTGGTATGGCGTGTATTCTTTCGCGCCAAATTTAGAAGCGTCGAGCAAGGAGATCAGCTCCTGCTTGAAGTCGACTCCATCGGTCCATTGCCGCTCGTACCAGCCTTCCAGATCGATGATCGCCCGCGCGCCCACTTCGCTTTTGAGAAGCTGTCTATTTGCAAGAGTGATCCGCTCGCTTGGTTTGACATCGCTCAGCCATGAGACGGAGTAGGCCGCATCGCGATCTTCAACTTCGGTGGTATCGAGAAGAACTTTGTGAGCGAGATTGAGTTCGCGGTTCGATGTCAGGCCCGGAATGGTGAAGTTCGAAGAGCCGACGATAGCAAGTATCGGCCGGAAGCGATCGAACAGCATCTGCTGCCCAGGCCGGTCGGAATAAAAAAGCCAGCACTTGGCGTGGAGGAAACCCTTATCGTGCAGCCGTACTTGAACGGACTCGCGTTGAAGGTAAGCGATCAGATCCTCAACCAGACGCAACGTCTTTTCATCGAACGGCAGTTGTTCCAGGTCCCGCCTTACCAGCCCTCTGATCACTGTCGCATCAGGCCTTAATCCAAGCTGTTCTCCGGTCGTTGGCTCCGCGCCAAGTAGCAGGCGAAAATTGCCGAGAGCTGCCAATCCGTCTTGGATCAAGCCGAACCCCCCCACGGTGAAGTAGGCCGTCGCCACATCCAGCGACCGGCCTTGATGCTCCGTTAGCAGGCCCTTCAGGATGTCCGCCAGAACGTGGGTTTGATTGTCGATAACGTAGGGGAGCTTCAAAGCAGCTTCACTCGCCAACCAAGGCAAGGGCTTGGTTGAGGACGCGATCGGAAAGGTACATTCCCGATTGACGCAAGTTTTCTAGCACGGGACGGGCTTGGAAAATCAGGCCTCGTTTCTTTGCTGTCAGGATCAGGCCAAGGGTCCCTCGAACGGGAATTCCATGGGTTGCAGCACATCGGCGAGCCGCCAAATCGTCAACGATTATGACCGTTCCCGGATTGGTATGCCCCCACGCGAGGACCGTGTTTTCGCCCTCGCCGAGGTCCCATGCTCGAATCGTGTCACTGATCGGAGGGGCTTCGATTACGGTAAGCCAAGGAACTTTCTCAATTGCTTGAACAGTAAGGTCGTCGGCCCCTCTGCGTTGGATTTCTTCAGCGACGGATCGCGGAATGACAATTTCTTCCCCTTCGAGCTTTAACATATCGAGCAACCCGGCCCGAGATAAGAAGATCAACGGCGATGCGTTCACAGCGGGACGTTCAGCCACGCTCAAGCTCCCGCTTCAAATCATCGAAGTCCACCACAAAGGCGTTAGCTTTCTCGCGAGCCAATGCCCCAAGAAAGTCGGCTCGATCCAATCCAGCGATGTGGGCTGCCTTCTCCTGGGAGATATCTCCTCGCTCGTACCAATGGATGGCCGCCGCAAGGCGCATTTCGCGCGCAAACTCTTCCGGCGAGCGATGCAAAGCCGAAAAAACTTCTTCAGGCAATTCCAATGTTACTTTCGTCATGTCGGTCTCCTAACGTTTTTGCCTTCGGTTTGGGCCTTACTTTACCAGCCGGCAGGCGTTCACTTCAGTGGACATTCACTGGCCGTGAACACGACAGATGATTGGCCGAACCTCTGCGCCTTACGGATTCGTCGTATCCGCGGTGTTTCCCTGATCCGGAAGGTCTATCGGTTCTCCCTCACGACGCACAATTTCTATAATGGCGCTGCTATCGTCCTCATGCCATTGCCG
This sequence comes from Binatia bacterium, assembly GCA_040877705.1. GTDB lineage: Bacteria > Desulfobacterota > Binatia > UBA9968 > UBA9968 > WHTF01. The sequence continues at coordinate 8,109 of JBBDNJ010000233.1, forward strand.
CTCACCACACGGGATGGGCTCGAGCCTACTATCGCTCCGCGCAGCCAACCGCCATAGCAGATCCACGTCCTGGCGGTCGCGCAGGTCATCAAAGCGGGGGGAACCAACTAATAGATCAATATCGCTCCATTCACTGACTTTACCCCGGCTCCAAGACCCGAAGACAACTCCAAAACGAACATCGAGCCCATAATTACGCAAAGCTTGGAGATAATCGCGAACCACGGTTACAATAGCTGCATCAACCATTCGAAACCTCCTGGGTACGTTCAAGTTCTCGTCCCCAGTTCTGCGCACCAAATATAACAGGGAAGGCAGCGCAAGACCAAACGAACGGATAGCGTATCGAAATCGCGTTCTCCAAGTATATCGCCTCCGTAACTCACCTATTCCGCGGAGTTCTATGCGCAGAATATACTCGCAAAATTCACCGACGGTGAACACCAGACATTAGTGAATGAAAGCGTTGCTGATCTCGTAACCGTTATTCGCCGCCACAGTCCCCAATGGCGTCTTAAAAAGCCTTGTTAAAGCGTTTTGGGTCTTTGAAATATTGCTGGGCTGTCTCAACCACTCGCTTCAGGAGTGCAAGGCCAGACCCTATGAACTAAACTCATGATTTTCCGAAACGGACGCGCACTGAACGAGTTACTGCAGGTTTAATCGCCTTGTTCGGAAATTGGCGGAGTGCGCCTTCCAGCCGTTTGCGGCGTGCGCGCCTCAGTGTTATAGCCAAGCCGCGCGAAGAAAGCGGTGACGGTGTCGGTGCTACTGAGGCATTGGATATCTTGTCTAGTCAGGTCGATGTCGAAAACGTTTGGTCTCGTTTGAGCCACTTGATCTCCGCAATAACTTCTATCTCGACTGGTTAGGTTAACGTTCGGATATGCCGGCAGGATCGAATTCGTCACATCCCAAATCGCCGCGCCTGGAGAATAACAAAGGAATAAGCGGAAAGGCAAAGGGATCAGCGATAAAGGATAAATTACGACGGATGCAGGCGAGAGGAAAATTGCAACCGCCGAAAGCGTTGGCTAGCCTTTTACGTTTTACCCGGATCTTCCGGCGGCGGTACTTTACCCTGAGCAACCGATACAGCGGCCTTGGCCAGGGCGACGGGACTTGGCCGGTCGGCGGCGCTGGCGCTGACGTAGGCCCACTTCAGCCTGCCGCTCGGATCGACCACATAGGTGATCGGCGCCGCGATCGTTCCCGCCCAATGGCCTTCGTTTTCGGCGCCAACCGCGCGGATCAACTTGGCATCGGGATCGCTCAGTAAACGCAGCGGATAAGGATCGAGAGAAATGTGCGGGCGATCTTCCCGGCAGTCACGCGTGACGCGTTCGAGCAGCTTGCGTCCTTCTTCGGCGGGCTCGACGCTGACACCGAGGATTTGGACTTTTCCTTCGACGTATCTTTCCGATTCATAAACAAAGGCCGTCACCTGGGCCCGGCACCAGGGTCACCAACGGCCGCGATAGAAAAATATGACAGTGGCGGGCGCATTTGCAAAAGCCGCGGGAAAATCAACCGTGGCGCCGTCGATGTCTTGCAACTGAGTCGAAGGAAATAGATCTCCGACCGCTAATTTTGACATTTCTTCTTTGCTCCGACCTATGCCATTTCGCCACAATTCTTAAATCAGGGCACGGCATGCCGTGCCCCTACACAGCAGAACCATCACAAATCTTCTGCAAAGCAACGTCACACTGTAATTTGCCAACGTAATTGGGATTCTCGCTGTCTTCGCTCCAGCGGGCGGCGTTCGTAGCGATGTACTCTCGAATAGGCGTCAGTTCCCGTTCGCTACGGACTATGTGCTCATAATAGTTTCTTTGCCATAGCGATGCGCCTGGCATATTACGTATTTTATTTATCCGTTTAGTGCTGGCAGATTTGAACGCACCAATGATCATAGCCAATGATCCTGCAACGGGATGGCCAAACTGGGCAGTCGTAGGGGCAAGGCGCGCCTTGCCCTTTCCCTGATGATCTATGCACAGGATTCCGTGTACATGATTAGGCATGATCGAAAATTCATCGAGTGTGACATGCGATCGCGCTGTCGCCGTCCGACACCATTCATCACTGACGACTTCTCCAAGTCCGCTCAACAGCATTTTGCCGTCACAGATCTCGCCAAAGAGACATTCTCGATTCCACGTGCAAATGGTTACAAAATAGGCGCCTGGCTCCGTGTAATCGTACCCCTTCAATCTGACAGAGTGCCGCCGATGGATTTCGGGATTAAACCGCATTCTTTACGCCTGTTTTGTAGGGTAAGGCGTGCCTTGCCTCGATCCACCGAACCGACGGAATATGATCAGCTAATCCATGATCGCGTATTCACGCTCGTTCAAAATCAATTTTCCCGAAACCGGAATGCGGTTGCGCATGGAGTTGACGGTGTGGCAGCTTCCATCGGTCAATTGAGCGACCTTGATAATTTCTTCCGCCGCTGCCGTGCTCTGGATTTTAAATAGATAGCTCAGTCCTTGCGCCGCTTTGGAAAGATCGGTTACGGGAAATTTGCCGGTAAGATCGTAGGTTATCCGCAGCTCCATTTCGAGATCTCGGATCGGCACTTCCGACCGCATGGCAAGACGCTTCAACTGGCTAAACATACAGAAACCGATGGAAGCGATGAAGTATTGTAGCGGCGAGGGACGCTTGCCGGCTTCTTTTCTGAAATTGGCGTCGTCACAATAGACCGTATAATCCTCGGCCTGCTCGATCTTCGCCAGCTCTTCGTTCAGACGGATGATCGCTCGCTGTTGCAGAAAATAGCCATCCGCGGTGGCGGACAAGCGCTGGCGCTCTTCTTCATAAACGACACGAAACTTTCCGAGATCAATGGTTCCCGGAAGCAGTACCATGCTTCACTTTGCGCCGTGCAGCGCTTGGTAAATCTTTTCCGCCGTGATCGGCAGGCTCTTGATACGCACGCCGCAGGCATCTTCGACGGCATTGGCGATGGCGGCGGCGGTGGGAATATTGGCCGTTTCGCCAATCGGCATACTGTTATAGGGCCCCGCCCCTTTCGATATCTCGGTCACGGAACCTTTGAACACCGGAACGTCTTTGATGGTCGGAATCTTGTATTCACCAAAGTTCGTCGTCGCGACTTTGCCATCACTGATGACGAGCTGCTCCATGAGCGCGTAACCGATCCCGGTCATCGCCCCGCCTTCGATCTGTCCTTGGTGCATCAGCGGATTCAATACCGTGCCAGTATTATGCGTCGACGTAAATTTTTTAAGTTGCACTTGGCCGGTTTCCGGATCGACTTCGACCTCTGCGATCTGTACGCACATCGAGGCTTCGTGGACTTTCTTGCTGTTGTTGTAACTGGCCTCAACCGTGATCGGCGCGCCTTTCGCCGTGACCAGCTCCGCGTACGATAGCCGCCGTTCCATCCGCGGGTGCAGCGCCGCGCCCTTAGACAAGGTGATTTGCTCCGGCGCGGTTCCCATTTGCGCCGCCGCCGCCTGCTTGATCGCTTGCACGGCTTTGAGCGCCGCCTCGTATGCAGCGTTACCGTACACCCGCGTCGCCCGGCTGCCGCCGACGCCGGTATCTTTCGTTCCCTGATTGGTGTCGAGCTGTTGGACTCTGATCTGATTCAGAGGAATCTTGAGCTCTTCGGCGACGATTTCGCTCAACACCGTGTAAGTCCCGGCGCCTTGATCGGCCATGGCGGAAGAGATCGTCGTCACACCTTTCTCATCCAGCGTAAGTGCCACGGTTCCCACACCGCCTGCGGGCGTCCACTGGACCAACGCAACCCCTCGGCCAACATTCCGTGGCTTGGGTCTATTATAACCGGAATCTTCCAGCGCCTTTTTAAACGTCTCGTCGGTCTTGATGTAGCTGATCTCTTCTCCGGTCGGATCGATGTCGCCGTCGTGCATGAAATTCTTTTGCCGGAACTCGATTGGATCCATCCCCAGTCTCTTTGCCACCAGGTCCATCTGACTTTCATTGGCGAAAAAGCCTTGAGGATCACCGGGCGAACGCATATGGCCGCAAGGAATCTTGTTCGTGTAGACCATGTGTTCTTCAATAAGGACGTGAGGAACATTATACGGCCCCACTGAAAGGTGAGGTCCGTTGAGAAATGCATTCGGCTTAAACGCTCCGTAGGCGCCGCTGTCGAAGATGAAATTCAGGTGTTGTGCAACCAAGGTCCCGTTCTTCTTTACACCGGTCTTCACATGAACCACGGACGCATGTCTGGGATTGCCGGCGGCGAATTCTTCGTCGTAATCCATCACCAGCTTGACCGGCTGTCCCGCCTTCTTGGACAGTAAATACACCACCGCGAGATCCATGAAATCGCCTTTGCCGCCGAAGTCCCCGCCAATGTAGACCGGGTTGAACACCAGTTTTTCCTGCGGGATCTGCAGCGCGTTGGCCACCTGTTCGCGCACGCCATAGGGCACCTTGCTGCAGGACCAAAACTCGGCCGAGCCGTCGGCAGCCGCCTTGACGACACAGGAATGGGGCTCGATATAACTTTGATGCACACTGGCAGTCGTAAAGGTGTTCTCGACGATGATATCGGCCTGGAGAAAACCCGTCTCTATGTCGCCTTTGCCCCAGGTCAGATAGATGAAGTCGTTGCTTGGCTCCTTCAGCGGGTTGGGAAGGCCTTTGTAGTTCATGATATTGGGGTGCAGCAACTTCGCGTCCGGTTTCATGGCCTCGACCGGATCCAAAAGCGGCTCGGTCTCTTCGTACTCAACGTCGATAAGATTGAGCGCTTCTTCGGCGATGAGCTCATCGTCCGCCGCCACTGCGGCAACTTTTTCGCCGGTGAATCGGACTTCACCGTCCGCCAGGATCGGCATGTCGTACAGCCTGCGGCCGATCCGCAGCCCGGCGCAATCCTGTCCCGTCAACACCGCGTGAACACCGGCAAGCGCCGCCGCCTTGCTGATGTCGATTTTTTTGATCTTTCCTGACGCGATAGGGCTGCGCAGCAGCTTTCCCCAAAGCATGCCAGGCAACGTCACATCAGTCGCATAAACTGCTTTACCACTGACTTTGGATTCGCCTTCGACCCTTGGAGTTGGATTACCGACAACTTGCTTCGACGATGCCATCGAGCTACCTCCCGCGGTATCAAAATTTTTCTTGGTTTAAGTCAGAGAATCCGATTCAAGGCCTGCAAATACGGCTCCTGCAGCGGAATCCCGATTCCGGCTTCAGCACCGAACATCCAAGTTTCGTAACTGCTTCTTTAAACCGACAATTTCCTTCGGTGGAATAAGCTACCGCCAGAATGTAGGGTAAATCAGTTTATTCTGCAACTCTCTTAACCCACCAATTTATCTTTTCCGGGAGATCGGAAATGCTGAACAATCCATTAGCGTGATACACTACACTAGATACTATCTGAATCCGTTGACAAGAAGCGATGGTTTGATTATCTGTCGCCTGTGCGTCAACTCGGCATTTAAGTTTTCCAGAAATTGCATTCCAGGCATTGCTTTACAGGAGAGCGACCATGGCAAAGAAAATGGTTTCGGCCAGCGATCATCACCTCATCGATACGAAACTGCTTTTGCAGGTGCTTAACTCGGTAAAAAAAGGCGATTTTACCGACCGGCTTCCTGGCAACTGGATCGGCATCGATGGAAAAATTGCCGACACCCTCAATGACATCATAGAAATGATGTCGGAAAGCACAAAAGAATTGGAGCGGGTTAGCCGTGTTGTCGGCAAGGAGGGACGATTGTCACAGCGGGCAACGCTTCCGGGGGCTGCCGGGGCATGGAGGAGCAGAGTCAATGCGGTGAATCATCTTATCGACGATCTCGTTCGCCCCACCACCGAAATGGCCCGGGTCATCGGCGCAGTCGCCAAGGGGGATCTCACCCAAACCGTGGCTTTGGACGCCGAAGGCCAGCCTCTCAGGGGTGAATTTCTGCGCACGGCGAAAATGGTCAACGCCATGGTCAAACAGCTCGACGGTTTTGCCGCCGAAGTGACGCGCGTAGCACGCGAGGTTGGAACCGAAGGCAAGCTCGGCGGGCAAGCGCAGGTTCGTGATGTCAGCGGAGTGTGGAAAGATTTGACCGACAGCGTGAATATGATGGCCGGCAATTTGACCGCTCAGGTGCGCAATATCGCCGACGTCACCATCGCCGTGGCCAACGGCGACCTGTCCAAGAAAATCACCGTTGATGTCCATGGGGAAATTCTCCAGCTCAAGGAAGCCATCAATACCATGGTCGACCAGTTGAATGCCTTTGCCGCCGAGGTGACGCGCGTGGCGCGTGAGGTCGGCACCGACGGCAAATTAGGCGGCCAGGCCCTGGTTCCGGGAGTCGCCGGGACCTGGAAAGACTTGACCGACAGCGTCAACGCAATGGCGAGCAACTTAACCTCTCAGGTGCGCAACATCGCCGACGTCACCATCGCGGTGGCCAACGGCGACCTGTCGAGAAAGATCACCGTCGACGTCAAGGGCGAGATCCTGCAACTGAAAGATACGATCAATACCATGGTCGACCAGTTACGCAGCTTTGCCGCCGAAGTCACCCGCGTCGCGCGCGAGGTCGGCACGGAAGGCAAGCTGGGCGGGCAAGCCGGAGTTCCCGGCGTCGCCGGCACCTGGAAAGACCTGACTGACAGCGTCAACTTGATGGCCGGCAATCTTACCGACCAGGTGCGCAATATCGCCGACGTCACCATCGCCGTCGCCAACGGCGACCTGTCCAAGAAAATTACCGTCGATGTGCGCGGGGAAATTCTTCAGCTCAAGGAAGCCATCAATACCATGGTCGACCAGTTGCGCAGCTTTGCCGCCGAGGTCACTCGCGTGGCGCGCGAAGTCGGCACGGAAGGCAAGCTGGGCGGGCAAGCGCAGGTTCGCGACGTCAGCGGCGTATGGAAGGATCTGACCGAAAACGTCAACATTATGGCCGGCAATTTGACCGCGCAGGTGCGTAACATCGCCGACGTCACCATCGCGGTGGCCAACGGCGACCTGTCCAAGAAAATCACCG
>JBBDNJ010000234.1:0-15074 GCA_040877705.1 Binatia bacterium
TTGGAGAAAAGCGGCGGCACTGTTTTTTCCGAGCGCGTGCTTCTGGCGTTGGTCGATAAAGGCGTGCCGCGAGACACGGCGTATCGCATGGTCCAGCGTCATGCCTTGAAAATCGGTAGAGATGGTGGTGATCTAAAAGAAGAGCTGCTTAATGACACCGAGATTGCCGGCTATCTCTCAGCGCGCGACATCGAAGCGGTCTGGGGTGTGAAGCATCATCTTACCCATGTAGACTTCATCTTTCGCAGAGTGTTCCATTAAAATTCGAATGCCGGGCGACGCGGCTGAAGGTAGTGACATGCGAGTCAAAATTTTTGTTTCTTTGAAAAATGGGGTGCTTGATCCCCAAGGTAAAGCTCTTGAGCAGTCTCTACATACCCTAGGCTATAAAGAAGTGCAGGATGTGCGCATGGGCAAATTCGTCGAGCTCAATTTACACGCCGGCTCGCGTGAAGCGGCCGAAGTTTGCATTCGCGAGATGTGCGACAAGCTATTAAGCAATCCGGTTATCGAAAATTTCCAATACGAGATAGAGGGCTGAACACGTGCGTTGGGGTGTCGTCGTCTTTCCAGGTTCCTGTGACGATCAGGATGTCTTCGATAGTCTCAAACGGGAGATGGGCCAGAAGGTGAAGTTCCTCTGGCACAAGGATGAGCTAGCGGGACATTTCGATTGCTTGGTGCTGCCAGGTGGGTTTTCCTACGGAGATTATCTCCGCTGTGGCGCCATGGCGCGTTTCTCGCCGATCATGCGCGGGGTGGAAAAGTTTGCCCAAGACGGCGGCGTCGTGTTGGGCATTTGCAATGGTTTTCAAATTCTCTGTGAAGCGGGATTGCTTCCAGGAGCGCTCGTGCGCAATGCCGGCCTTAAGTTCGTCTGCCAACATGTATGGCTGCGCGTGGAAGAGAGCGACACGCCTTTTACCGCGCAGCTTAAAAAGGGGCAACTCCTCAGAATGCCAGTCAAGCACGGCGAGGGGCGTTACCACGCCGATCCTGAAACATTGGAGCGGCTGCACCAGAACCGCCAAGTCCTCGTCCGTTACGTCAATGCCAAGGGAAAAAGTTCGCTCTCGGCGAATCCCAATGGCTCGCTGGATGACATCGCCGGCGTGTGCAACGAAAGGCGCAACGTATTCGGCTTGATGCCTCATCCGGAAGATGCCTGCAGCAAGCTGCTTGGCAGCGATGACGGGCTAAAGATTTTTTCGTCCATCGCGGCTGCTTGCGAGCTAAAGAGTGGCGCGCATGGCTCATGAAACCACAAAATTCTTCGCGCAGCCGCAAGTGACCGCCGAACTCGTGGTCGCCCACGGCATAACGCCGGAAGAATACAAAAAAATCATCCAGATCCTCGGCAGGGAACCCAATTTCACCGAGCTCGGCGTGTTTTCCGTGATGTGGTCGGAGCACTGCAGTTATAAGAGCTCGCGGCATTATCTGAAAAATCTACCCACTGAAGGGCCGCATGTTTTGCAAGGTCCCGGTGAAAATGCCGGCGTGGTCGATATCGGCGATGGTTTGGCCGTCGCGTTCAAAATGGAAAGCCACAATCACCCGTCATTCATCGAGCCGTACCAAGGGGCGGCCACCGGAGTCGGCGGTATTCTTCGCGATATTTTTACTATGGGGGCGCGGCCCATCGCATCGTTGAATTCGTTGCGCTTCGGCAGCATCGATCACCCGCGAACACGTTATCTGATCTCCGGTGTGGTGGCGGGGATCGGCGGCTATGGAAACTGCATTGGCGTGCCCACGGTCGGCGGCGAGGTTTATTTCGACGAGTGTTACAACGCGAACATTCTGGTCAATGCGTTTACTTTGGGGATCGTCAAGAAGAAGCGTATCCATACGGGCTTGGCGAAGGGTGTCGGCAATCCTGTGATGTACGTCGGCTCGAAGACCGGCAGGGACGGCATTCATGGCGCAACGATGGCCTCCGCATCTTTCTCCGAGGAGAAGGAGCAGCGTCGGCCAACGGTGCAAGTCGGTGATCCGTTCACGGAGAAGCTTCTGCTCGAAGCTTGTTTAGAGTTGATGGAGCACGATTATCTCGTCGGTATTCAGGATATGGGAGCCGCGGGGCTAACCAGTTCATCCACTGAAATGGCCGGTCGTGGCGGCGCGGGCGTCGAGATTGACCTATCCGCCGTGCCGTTGCGGGAACAGGAAATGACACCTTATGAGATTCTACTATCCGAGTCGCAGGAACGGATGCTTTTAGTCGCCAAGAAAGGCACTGAGGCGGAGATCAAGCGAATCTTTGACAAGTGGGACCTCGATGCCGTCGTCGTCGGCCGAGTGACGGGTGATAACCAGTTCCGGGCTTTCTTCAACGGCGTCGAAGTCGCACGCATTCCGATCAGCGCTCTGACCAAGGAAGCACCGGTTTATCAGCGGCCCGCCGAGCGCCCCAAAAGCCAAGACGAAGTCGAACAACTCGATTTGTCGAAAATCGCCGAACCCAAGGACCTCGGCGCGACTCTGAAGCTGCTCTTGGGCTCGCCGAATATCGCGTCGAAAGAATGGGTTTATCGTCAATACGATCACTATGTGCGCAGCAATACTGTGGTGGCGCCGGGCGCAGATGCCGCCGTGATTCGCATTAAAGGCAGCGATAAGGCGCTGGCGCTAACGGTGGACGGCAACAGCCGTTATTGTTATCTCGATCCCTATGTCGGCGGCGCTCTGGCTGTTGCCGAAGCGGCGCGCAATCTTGCCTGTGTGGGCGCTCGGCCCATCGGCCTGACGGATTGCCTGAACTTCGGCAGCCCGGAGAACCCGGCAGTCATGTGGCAGTTTGCACGTGTCATTCAGGGAATGCGTGATGCTTGCATCGCGCTTAAAGTTCCGGTTGTGAGCGGTAACGTAAGTTTCTATAATGAAACTGATGGCATTCCGATTTATCCCACGCCGACGGTCGGCATGGTCGGTCTCCTCCCAAAGGTGGAACGAGTGGTCACCCCTTGGTTTAAAGTGACCGGTGATATCGTCGTTCTATTGGGGCGAACGCGGGAAGAGCTGGGCGGCAGTGAATACCTCAAGGTCGTCCATAATTTAGTCAAGGGCACACCCCCCTGGATCGATCTCAGACTGGAGCAGGCGGTTCACAACTGTTGCACCGAAGCCATCGACAAAGGCATTCTCCGTTCGGCTCACGACATATCCGAGGGTGGTTTGGCCATGGCCTTGGCTGAGTGCTGTATCTGCGGTCCGGATAAACCCTTAGGCGCCAGGATCGAGATGCGCGAAATGATTCGCGGCGATGCCTTGCTGTTCAGCGAATCTCAATCCAGGATTCTGGTGTCGTTGCAGGAGAAGGACTTGAGCCAGTTGCAAGAAGTTGTGTCAAAGCAGGGAGTGTCACTGCAGGTGATCGGCTCGGTTGGAGGGTCTCGATTGGCCATTCAACCGATTCTGCAATTGCCGGTCGATGAATTGCGTTCTATCTGGTCGTCGGGACTGGCTGACCGGCTTCAATGATCGAGCGCAGTTTTTCGTTCAAGCGATTAGTGTTTCCAAGGCGCAAAAGTCAATGTCGCCAGTCGAGATATGATGGATAAATTTCACGAAGAGTGTGCCGTTATGGGCGTGTATGGCCATCCGGAAGCCGCCAACATGGTTTATCTCGGTTTGTACGCCCTGCAGCATCGTGGCCAAGAATCGTGCGGCATCGTCTCATCCGACGGCAAGGCATTGATCTCGCACCGTCAAATGGGATTGGTTGCCGATGTCTTTAGGGAAGATGTCATCAAGCGCTTGGAAGGAGCTAGCGCCATCGGCCATAACCGGTACTCCACCCAAGGGCAAAGTCATCTCAAAAACGCGCAGCCTTTTGTCGTCGAGTATTCGCATGGACCTATCGCTATTGCCCATAACGGCAACCTAGTTAACGGCGCGATCCTGCGCGACGAACTGGAACGCTCCGGATCGATTTTTCAATCGACTTCCGATACGGAAGTGATTATTCATCTCATCGCGACCTCCAAAGAGACATCGCTTATGGGGCGCATCGTCGAAGCCTTGAGCCGAGTGCGAGGCGCCTATTCTTTACTCTTCATTACGCCGGATCGCATGATCGCAGCGCGGGATCCGTATGGCTTCCGGCCGCTGGTTTTGGGAAAATTTCGCGAGGGGCCGAATAGCGACGCGGATGTCGTTGCCTCTGAGACGTGTGCGCTGGATCTCATCGAAGCCGACTATGTGCGTGAAGTCGAGCCCGGAGAAATCATCACCTTCGGTCCCGATGGCATGGAATCGCTAAAACCATTTCCGCCGGTGCCTCACGCCAAATGCATTTTTGAATACATCTATTTTGCTCGACCCGACAGCACTCTCTATGGACACAATGTTTATAAGGTGCGGAAATCCTTGGGGAGACAACTCGCCCGGGAGAGCGGCGTGGAGGCCGATCTGGTGACGCCGGTGCCGGACTCGGGCGTGCCGGCAGCCATCGGCTACGCTGAGGAATCAAAAATTCCGCTCGAATTCGGATTGATTCGAAACCACTATGTCGGCCGGACGTTTATCGAGCCACAGCAAACGATTCGACATTTTGGCGTAAAAATTAAACTTAACGCGCAGCGGGAAGTCCTGAATGGCAAGCGCGTGATCGTCGTCGATGATTCCATCGTGCGCGGGACGACGAGCCGGAAGATTATCCGTATGCTGCGCGACGCCGGCGCTAACGAAGTTCACATGCGCATCAGCTCACCCGCCACGATCAGTCCTTGCTATTACGGCATAGACACGCCGACCCGCTCAGAACTGATTGCATCATCCAGTTCGGTGGAGGAGATCCGCCGCTTCATCGAAGCCGATACGCTCGCCTATCTCAGCCGCGATGGCATGTATGATTTCTTCGAAGAAAAACAACAGGGATTTTGCGACGCTTGCTTCACCGGTAATTATCCGGTTCATTTCGAAGACGAAGGCCACACACGCCAACTCCATCTGTTCGATGCGCTACAGCATCGATAACAACGCCTCCATTCGATTGATCAATTTGACGTATCCATGCAACCATGACGGGTGGCATTTTATCTGAAAACCGAACAGTTGTAACACAAAACTAGACCTTCCATCAGTAACGGAGTTGCTGATGGAAGATGCGGATAGAGGTTTACACCGATCAGCGCATCAAGACCGATGAGTATTCACCGATCTTGACGACTGATACGATGCTCTCGTAAAAAACGGAGGGACTCTTTATTTGAGGTGTTTGCTGACCAGTTTGGTCATTTCAAACATCGTGACTTGTTTTTTACCGCCGAATACTACCTTGAGATTGTCATCGGCGTTGATGTTGGTCTTTTTCTTCTTGTCCTGTAATCCGTTCTTTTTGATATAGGCCCAAAGCTTCTTGGTCACCTCGGTCCGAGGGATAGCTTTCGTGCCCACAACCGTACTCAGAGCGGCATCGGGTTGTACGGGTTTCATAAAGGCTGCGTTCGGTTTGCGTGTCTTTTTCTTTGCTGTCGCCATTGTTCCTCCTTAAGGGGGCGAATGTGTTAGGTGTGCTTATAGCAGAGGCAATTGATTATTTCTACTATTTTTTTTGTTTTTCCCCTCGTAGAAATTGCGTTTCAGGCAAATGCAAGCACGGCTCGCCGTCGGTGAGGCTAATCACCACTCCGTAATAAGCCTTCGCAGCAGCGATTGAAATGTACCCTTGGCGCACGTCTTCCAACACCTGCTCGGCTGCGCGTCCCAGGGGGCTTCCGATTCCGCCGCCACCCGGCCGCTCGATGCGTAAAAGATCGCCCTTGCTGAGTCTTTGATCGCCAAAGCGCGAGGGCAAGCGTTTTTCTTCATTCGAGCCGGGATTAACGATGCAGGAGCCCTTGCCTCCCGCCAATCCGCTTTCGCTGCCAAAAGGTTCCGTGGAATGCTTGTCAGTGCGCATGGAAAAGCGCACTTCATCGGTGAGAATGCGGTAATCGCGCGCAAACCCCAAGCCGCCGCGCCATCGGCCGGCGCCGCCCGAGTCTTGTATCATTTCAAATCGTTCCACGCGGGTGGGAAATTCCGACTCGATAATTTCCACCGGCGCAGTTTTGCAGTTGCTCAGGTGAAACGCCGTTGCCGACACGCCGTCTTTGCTCCAGCGCGCGCCGGTGCCGCCGCTGAAGATTTCATAATGCACATAAGCGCGGTCGGTCCGGGCATCGCGACCGCCCAGCACCAGTGCGGCGCTGCCGGAGCCGCCGGAAATTCTCTTATCGGGAACAAAGGGCGCAAGCGCTCTGAGCAGCGCTTCCGCCACGGTTAATGCGGTCGGCATGTAGGTGTTTACCGCCGCGGGAAAGCGGGGATTGACAACACTGCCTTCGCGGAATGTCGCCTCGACGACTCGAGCGAGACCTTGGTTGATCGGCAAAAAACGATCCACCAGAGCGACCAGACAATAGACGCAGGCTGCGCGCACCAACGGCGGCCGTATGTTCGCCGGCCCTTGAGTTTGATCGCTACTGCCGCTGAAGTCGAAGTGAATCCTGTTCCCGGTCTTCTTGACCTTCACGTGAATGCGAATAGGACGGGTCAAATCGATGCCGTCATGATCGACGAAACTTTCCCCTTCGGAGTTGCCGTCGGGCCAGGACGCGATGGCCTGGCGTACGCGATTTTCGGTGTGTGCCGAAAGGAGCTCGGTGGAGTCGAGTATCGTTTCTTTGCCGTAGCGCTCCATGAGTTCGGCGATTCTGCGTTCGCCGAGGCGGGCCGCGCCGACCTGGCCGCGCAAATCGCCAATGACGACCACGGGGGTACGGCTGTTCGCCGTGATCATCGCTTCGATCTCTTTGATCGGTTGCAGCCGCGACATGAACTTAACGGGCGGTAAATGAAGTCCTTCCTCGTAAATTTCCCGCGCATTACCCGAACCGCTCCCTGGTACAGTGCCGCCGATGTCGCTCTTATGCGCCATATTCGCGGCAAATCCGACCCATTCCTCCTTATAGAAAGTGGGCGTGAACACCCCCATATCCGGCGCGTGGGGACTACCCCCAAGATACGGATGGTTAATGATGAAGGCATCGCCGTCGTGAATCTCAGGCGGCGGATACGCTTTCAATATTGCCTCTGCGCAAGCCGGGAACGCGCCCATGTGCAGCGGCAATACAACATGCTGGGCAACGACTTCGCCCTGGCGATTGAGAATCGCACAGCTGGCGTCTTGGGACTCGCGGATGATGGTGGAATAGCCGGTGCGGAAGAGAGAGTTTTGCATCTCCTGGACGATGCCGGCAAGACGCGCTTGAATGACTTGGAGGGTAATCGGATCAACGGTCATACGACGGCGCCGGCCAGGAATAAGGAACCGGTTTGGGCGACTTGAACGGCTTGAACGAGAGCCGGCGCCGGTTCCAAATGTTCAAATCGTTCAAGAAGTTCAAATTGTTCGGAGGAGACGCCGTGGTTCATGTTTGACTGCGCAATGCGCGTGTTTCGGATTCGTTAAGAACAAAATCGTTGTCCTTTGCGTCAATGGCGACCCGGTAAACTTCTCGCGCCTTTTGTTGGGTGACGTAACCGTGGCGCACGTCGTTGAGCACTCGGTGGGGATCTCGTTCCAATGGATTGCCTAGTCCACCGCCACCGGGAGTATCCAGGCTGAAAACTTCGCCCGGGTGCAGCACGTGATCCGAGAATCGCGAAGGGATCACCCGCTCGTCGGGTTGGCCGGGATTTAACGTGCATCGGCCAGTCTTGCCATCGTCGCCGCCGTCGATGCCTTTGGGAGCGACGCTGTGTTTGGTCGAGCGCAGTGAAAAACGCGCGTCGTTATCCAAGACTTCGTACTCGCGGACGAAGCCCAGCCCGCCGCGAAATGCTCCGGGTCCACCGGAGTCGGGGATCAATTCGAATCTTCGCAGGCGCGTGGAGAACTCCGACTCGATGATTTCGATCGGCGCGATCTTGGCGTTGGACTGATTGACGTTGGTGCCGGAGACGCCGTCCTTGCCGCTACGTCCACCGGAGCCGCCGCCGAAGATTTCATATTGCACATAGCCTTTGCCGGTCTTGTTGCTGCGACCGCCGATAATGATTGATCGGCTGCTGCAGCCGTCGCCAACTTTCTTGTGCGGCGTGATCTGACTGGACGCTTCGAGCAGTGACTCCACCAGAGCATGGACCGTCGGATTGTAGGTATTTACCGGCGCGGGAAAGTGCGGATTGACCACGCTGCCGTCGCGAACTTTGATGTCGATGACCTTCGCTAGTCCATAGTTGATGGCGAGGGCGGGATCCACAAGGCAGGTGAGAAGATAACAGCAAGCCGCGCGCACAATGGTCGGACGAATATTCGCCGGACCTTTGGTCTGGTCGGCACTACCGGTGAAGTCGAAGAGCAGGTCTTTGCCTTTCTTCTCGATGCGCACGTGCAGGCGCACCGGTTTATCGAGGTCGATTCCGTCGCTATCGACGAATCTTTCGCCCTCGCCGACGCCGTCCGGCCACGAAGCGATTTCAGCGCGTACCTTGGCTTCGGTTAACGCAAACAGTTGCTCGAATGAGCTGAGAATCGTCTCTTTACCGTAGCGCTCCATCATCTCCTGAAAGCGTTTCTCTCCCAGACGCGCCGCGCCGACTTGGCCGCGCAAATCGCCGATGACCAGCTCCGGCGTGCGGCTGTTGGCCCCGAGAACGGCTTCTATATCTTTACTGGTTTGATAGCCGGCAACATACTTGATCGGCGGTACGTGGAGACCTTCTTGATAAATTTCCCGCGCCTGACTCCAGCAGCTTCCTGGGACAGGCCCGCCGATGTCGCTTTTGTGCGCGAGGTTTGCCGCGAAACCGACCCACTCGCCCTGGAAAAAAATGGGCGACAGCACCGCCATGTCCGGCGCGTGCGGGCTGCCGCCGAGATAGGGATGGTTGGTGATGAAGGCATCGCCTTCGTGAACTTCATCAGCGCTGTAATTTTTTAATATTCCCGCCGCGCAAGCAGGGAAAGCGCCCATATGCAGCGGCAGCACGACGTGCTGGGCGACGACTTCGCCCTGGCGATTCAAGATCGCGCAGCTGGCGTCTTGGGACTCGCGAATGATGGTGGAATAGCCGGTGCGAAACAACGAATTCTGCATCTCCTGGACGATGCCGGCTAAGCGCGCCTGGATAACTTGTAAGGTTACGGGATCGACGATTGACATAAACCTCAAACCTCAGTCTTCGCTTTGAACTGGTTGAACGTTTTGCAAGTTTGGAACGAGTTGGCGTCGCGGTTCAAGCCCATTCAAGCTGTTCAATTCGTTCAAGCCGTCAAACAATTCACTTCCGCTCTCGAATGATGATGTTCCGATAGTTATCCACGGTTGCTTCCTGCTCGGGGTGAATCACCGTTGTCGTGTCCAACTGCTCGACAATCGCGGGACCGCTGATTTTGTGACCTGATTCCAGCCCATCCCGATTGTAAATCTGGGTATTCAACAAGCCGTGCCGCTTGCCGAAGAAGACTTTTCGCGTGCCGGTCTTTGCTTGCTCGACTGTCCGGCCGGTGACTTTTCCGGGGGAGAGTTTGGCCTGGGGCACGAGCCCGAACGAAATGAGCCGAAGGCTGACCAATTCGACCGGTTCGGTCTCCGCCTTGTGGCCGGAATTTTGCTCGTGCATCGTGTCGAATCGCCCGCGCATGAGTGCGAGGTCCTGCTTGCTCAGCGGCGGCATCGGGCAGGGCACCGTCAGTTCGTACCCCTGGCCCGCATAGCGCAAATCGAGATAGGGTTCCATCTTGATCTCGCTGTCTTGAAACCCTTCGCCGTGCAGATCGGCCTTTGCCTGGTCGATCAACTGGCCGAACATGGAATTGATCTCGTGCAAGTCGAGATCGTCCAATCCCACGAGTTTTGACCGGACATAGTCATGTTTAACATCCGACATGAGCAAGCCGAGGGCAGAGTGCACCCCGGGTGTCAGTGGGATGAGCACGGACGGAATGCCCAGATCGAGGGCGATGCGTCCCGCATGCATGGGACCGCCGCCGCCGAATGCCACCAGGGTAAAATCGCGTATATCATAGCCGCGCTGCGAAGAGACGGCCTTGATGGCCTCTTCCATTTTGACGTTGATGATATCGAGCACGCCATCGGCCGCTGCCAATAAATTCATTTTCAAAGGCTTGGCGATTTTATCTTCCAGCAGCCGCTCGGCTTTCGACTTGTTGAGTTTCATGCGGCCGCCGAGGAAATGGTCAGGATCCAAAACGCCGATCACCATATTGGCGTCGGTAATCGTGATATTTTCGCCGCCGCGATCGTAACAAACCGGACCGGGATCGGCGCCGGCGCTGTCGGGACCGACCTGCAGGCCGCCCACGGCATCGATGCGAGCGATGGTACCTCCGCCGGCGCTGACCGTGTGAATGTCAAGCATGGGAAGAGCGATGGGTCGCAGATTAATTTTCCCTTGGGTGGTAATGACCGGATTGCCCTGGTGAATCAGCGCGACGTCGCAGCTGGTGCCGCCCATGTCGAAGGTGATGATGTTGTTGATGCCGACGCGCTCGCAAGTGCCCATCGAAGCGATGACACCTCCAGCGGGTCCCGAGAGAACCGTGGCGACCGGCTTTTTCGACGAGCCTTGAAAGGTCGAAACGCCGCCGTTGGATTGCATGATGTAGAGCTTCGGCGTGGTCACACCCATTTCTCTCATGCGGCTTTCGAGGTGGCACAAGTAATTGGCCATCACCGGCTGGATGTAAGCGTTGATTACGGTGGTGCTCATCCGATAAAACTCACGGATTTGCGGCAGCACCTCGTACGAAAGGGACAAGCGGGCTTGCGGGAATTCCTCGGCGAAGAGATCTTTGATCTTGAGTTCGTGATCGGGGTTCAAAAAGGAAAACAAAAAGCAAACGGCCACGGACTGCACGTCTTTCTTCTTCAGCCGCCGAATGGCTTCACGCGCAGTGTCGACGTCGATGGGCTTCAGCGCGTTGCCGCGAAAATCTACGCGTTCGGGAATCTCTTCTGTATAAAAAGGGGGAGCCAGGAGGCGCGGCTTCTCGAAAAAAAGATCGTAAGTCGCCGGCCCATAGCCGCGGGTTTGCTCCATGACTTCATAGATGCCACGAAAACCTTGCGTCACGAGCAAACCGGTTTTTGCGCCTTTTTCCTCCAGGAGCGTATTGGTGCCAACGGTGGTTCCGTGGCAAAAAAACGAAATTTCACCGGCGGTAGCACCTTGATCTAATAATTCTTTGACGCCGTTCAGGACTGCTTGAAAGGGTTCTTTTGGAGTTGACGGGACTTTGGTAATGCTGATCTCGCCGCTATCTTCGTTGAAGAAAACAAAATCGGAAAATGTTCCCCCGGTGTCTACGGTAACTCGGTACTTTGGCATAGGTGTTTCGTCTACCATTAATCCACCGGCTCTTCAATTGCTCTTGCCGCGTTGCGGGCCTCTCTCGGTTCTATAAGGCTGTAATCCCGTCTCGGCTCGTGAATTGACTTCAATCCCGCGCGCTCGATTATCTTTTTCCCTTGACAGCTACGAGTCTAGGTAATACTTCCGATTGAGCCATGGCGACAACAACGGAGCGAAGAAGTTTTATTGCAGGCGTGCTCGACCGGATCGAACGATGGGGTAACAAGCTGCCGCATCCGTTCATTCTCTTCGTGCTCTTTTCTCTGGCGGTTCTGGTTCTTTCCTGGCTCGCCCATGCTTTGGGCCTATCGGTCACTCATCCACTGACGGGGAAACCGATTGTCGCCGTCAATCTCCTCGATCGCCAGGGGATTCAAAACATCATCACCAAGGCGGTCGGCAATTTTACCGGCTTTGCTCCGCTTGGGACGGTGCTGGTCGCCATGATCGGCGTCGGCGTGGCCGAGCGCAGCGGCCTTTTTTCTGCGGCGCTCAAAGGCTTCATAAAAAGCGTGCCGCAATGGCTGATTACCGCCGCGCTGGTCTTCGCCGGTGTCAATGCCAGTCTCACCGTCGACGCGGGATACGTCATCCTCGTGCCTCTCGGCGCCGTGTTGTTTGCTCAAGTCGGCCGTCATCCCATCGCCGGACTGGCAGCGGCCTTTGCGGGTGTATCCGGCGGGTTCAGCGCCAATCTGTTTCTTACTCCCCTCGATCCGCTTTTGGCCGGCCTCACGCAGGAGGCCGCCCGGCTCTACGATCCAAGCTACGTCGTCCCGGCCACCGCCAATTACTATCTCATGGTCGCGTCCACTTTCTTGCTGACTCTCATTGGCGCGGCGGTCACCAATTGGATCATCGAGCCCAGACTGGGACCTTATCGATCCGAGGACGATCAAGAATCGAATGTTCTTCTTGCCGGAGAACGGCGCGGATTGGCGGCTGCCGGATTTGTCCTGCTATTGGAAATCGTTTTGCTACTGTTTCTGGTCTTTCCCGATAACGCGCTCCTGCGCGACGCCAAGGGCGGGCTCGAGCCGTTTTTCCAGGGAATGGTGGTTTTGATGTCGCTGGGCTTCTTGTTTCCTGCCGTTGCCTACGGCATGACTGCGGGAACGATTAAAAGTAACCGGGACGTCGGGCGGATGATCGATGAGACGCTTGGAACGATGGGGAGCTACATCGCGCTTGCCTTCGCGGCGAGCCAGTTCGTCGCTTACTTCGCCTGGTCCAACCTCGGTCTGATTCTAGCCGTCAGCGGCGCCGACTTGCTGCAAGCGTCAGGGTTGTCGGGAATTTCGCTCGTGCTTTTATTTATCTTTGTCTGTGCCGCCATCGATCTCTTCGTCGCCAGCGCTTCGGCCAAATGGGCGGTTGTCGGACCGGTGTTTGTGCCTATGCTGATGATCATGGGTTTCTCCCCTGAGCTCACACAAGGTGCTTACCGTATCGGCGATTCTTTCACCAACATCATCACTCCGCTGATGCCCTACATGCCGCTGGTCATCGCCTTCGCCCAGAAATACCAGCCCGGCATCGGCCTCGGGACATTACTAACATTGATGCTGCCGTATTCGATTGCCTTCGCCCTCGGCTGGACCGTCATGCTCGCGGCGTGGCTTTTACTAGGAATTCCACTCGGGCCCGGCTCCGGCATTGTTTATCCGCCCATGTAATCGCTGGCGCTAGAGAACGCCGCGAGGCTGTCCATTGTGACTCAAACTTCGCCGGGGTTCTCTATTTACAAGGACGAGGTGAAAAGGTTATTCACTCCGGTGGCTCGTTGGCCCGGCAGGGTCCGAGAATCGTCATGATGACGATGCCGCGGCGCAGGTCGCGCGGGCTTCCCAGGAGCGACGTTTTAGAAAAACGCCTTTGGGAACGGGAAACGGAAATTGTCGGTACCCGCGCTCGAGGAGCGCGGGTACTGGCTAGGCTCGGCGCGGCCGGTGGCGCAGCGGTCAGAACAACACGCGACTGGCGTCGCATGGGCTCTTCGGGCTCCTGGCGCGGCAGTTGGTTCGCCAGGCGCCCGTTGACGCGCTGCAGTATGAAACTCATCAGCGGCGCAAGGATAAAAATGATAACCAGAAGAATCTGTTCGAAAGTTATATTTCGCATCGCCGACGCCTTTACCTTTTCTCGGTAGTAGTCGGGTCTTCGCCGGTTTCGGCGATGGCATCGCGCATCGCCGTATCGGCTTGCACGTTCTTCATTCGATAGTAATCCATAATGCCGAGATTGCCGCTCCGGAAAGCCTCAGCCATAGCGCGCGGCACCTCCGCCTCAGCTTCGACGACGCGGGCGCGCATCTCCTGCTCTAACGCCACGGCCATGGCCCGCCGCTCCTCCGCCTTGGCTTGAGCGATCTGCTTGTCCGCATCGGCTTGGTCGATTTGCAGCTTCGCGCCGATGTTCTGACCCACGTCGACGTCAGCGATATCGATGGAAAGAATCTCGTAAGCCGTTCCTGCATCCAGTCCCTTGCTCAGGATGTTCTTTGAAATGTGATCGGGATTCTCCAGCACAGCCTTGTGGGTTGCCGCCGAGCCGATGGTGCTCACCATGCCCTCGCCGACGCGCGCGATGATCGTCTCCTCGCCTGCACCGCCGACCAGCCGGTCGATGTTGGTGCGCACAGTCACGCGAGAGACCGCGATGAGCTGGATTCCGTCTTTCGCGACGGCGGCGATTTTCGGCGTCTCGATCACCTTGGGGATGACCGACATCTTCACCGCCTCCACTATATCACGCCCGGCGAGATCTATGGCGGCGGCCCGCTTGAAGGGCAAAGCGATGTTGGCCTTGTCCGCCGAGATCATGGCGTTCACCACCCTGACAACGTTGCCGCCCGCAAGATAGTGCGCCTCGAGATCGTTAAGCGGAATATCCAGCCCTGCTTTGACCGCGCTGATGCGCGCCGTGACTACGGTGCTCGGCGGCACCCGGCGCAAGCGCATGCCGACGAGGGTGAAGAGCCCCACGTAGGCTCCCGACGCCCAGGCGGCGATCCACAATGGTAGCGGGACTAAATACAAAATAAACGCCAAGCCCACCACGATTAATATCAGTAGGGCCAAGCCTCCTGTTAAACCGGTTTCTATTCCCGTCATTTGTCACCCCTTTCAGTTGCTGCACGGTGTCGGCGCACGACGATACGGTTGCCGTCGACGCGGCTTACGATGATCGGTGCTTGAGACTCGATAAACTCCCCGTCGGATACGACGTCGATCCGCTGATCTTCAATCTCTGCAAGACCAGCCGGCCGCAACGGAGAGAGCGTCATCCCCTGTTTGCCGAGCCAGCTGACGTCGCTCTCGGGTGCTGAGGCATACCCCTGGCTGGTGCCAAGCCCGGCTTCCAGGATCAGCCGCCGGCCAAAAGGCAGACGCGGCAACCAGCGCAGCATGAGCAGACTGGCAAGCACAGCGAGGAGCAGGGAAAGAACGACATGGCTGAGGACGGTGAGAATATACTCCCACGTGGCGCCGCCGCCGATCCTACTCAGGCTGAGCCCGGCCAGCAAAGCTCCGATACCGGCGACACCCGCGATCCCAAAGCCGGGAATTACGAAGATTTCTAAAAATAGGAGCACAAGACCGCCTCCAACCAGCAACAGTTCTTCCCAACCGGCCAACTGAACCAACCAATGTCCCCAGAAAAACAACGCCAGGCTGGAAATGCCCAGCGCGCCCGGTATGCCAAAG
>JBBDNJ010000235.1:0-15069 GCA_040877705.1 Binatia bacterium
ATCGGCCGATGCGTACACCTGCCCGCCAGTGGTGCCGAAATACACGCCACACGAATCGAGCGAGTCGACGGCCATGGCATCGCGCAGCACGTTTACGTAGCAGTCGCTTTGCGGCAGACCTTTCGTGAGCGCCTCCCACTCGTTTCCGCCCGTCCGGCTGCGGTACACGCGCAGCTTTCCCTCGGGCGGATAGTGCTCCGAGTCGCTCTTGATCGGGACGACGTAGATGGTGTCCGGCTCGTGCGCGTGAACGTCGATCGGGAACCCGAAGTCGGTCGGCAAGTTTCCGCTGACCTCTTGCCACGACTCCCCGGCGTCGTCGCTGCGCATGACGTCCCAGTGCTTCTGCATGAACAGCACGCCCGGCCGCGACCGGTGCATCGCGATGCGGTGAACGCAGTGTCCGACCTCGGCATTCGGGTCGGGGATGCCTTCGGACTTGAGGCCGCGGTTCGCCGGCCGCCACGTCTTGCCGGCATCGTCGGTCCGGAACACGCCCGCAGCCGAGATGGCGATGAAAATCCGCTCGGGATCGCTCGGGTCGAGAATAATGGTGTGCAGACACATTCCACCAGCGCCCGGCTGCCAGGCAGGACCTGTGCCATGGCCGCGCAGTCCGGGAAGCTCCTGCCAACTCTGGCCGCCGTCGATCGAGCGGAACAACGCGGCGTCTTCAACCCCGGCGTAAACCGTGTTCGGATCGTTCAGCGACGGTTCGAGATGCCAGACGCGCTTGAACTCCCACGGGCGCGGCGTGCCGTCGTACCACTGGTGCGTGGTCAGAGGTTTGCCGGTTTCAGGAGACGTGTCGTAGACGAAGTTGTTGCTCTCGCCTTTGGGCATGCCGTCTGGGGTGGTGGTCGGTTCGCCGGGGAGTGTTCCGGGTTGGTGCCATGTCTTGCCCCCGTCATCTGAGCGCTGAATGATCTGCCCGAACCAGCCGCTGGTCTGCGACGCATAGAGCCGGTTCGGGTCAGCGGGTGATCCCTTGAGGTGGTAGATTTCCCAGCCCGCAAAGTGGGGGCCATTGATCTCCCAACGTTCGCGCTTCCCATCCGACGTCAGTACGAACGCGCCTTTCCGTGTGCCAACCAGTACCCGAACTCCGTTCATAACTATCTCCTTCTTAACTTTGTAATCTCCGTACAAACCTTGTCAAACCAACACCTTCAATCCGCCCGCTGACGTCGCGCAAGCTAATCAGCGGGCAGGCCCGAGATCTCCTTCACCGGCCGCACCTCGACGGTTCCGATGCGCGCTCCGGGAACCCGAGCAGCGATGACGATCGCCTCATCGAGATCCTTGGCATCGATCAGGAAGTAGCCGGCGATCTGCTCGCGCGTCTCGATGAACGGACCGTCGGTCACGAGCCGTTTGCCCTCGCGCACTCGAACGCTGGTCGCGGTCGCCACAGGTTGCAACGGAGAGGCCGCCAGATACTGCCCGCGCGAGTTGAGTTCGTGCGTGAACTGCGTGGAGTCCTTGTAACACTGCTCCCGCTCGGCCTCGTTCATGGCCTTCTCGTCCATGTAAATCAGCAACATGTATTTCATGCTGTTTCCTCTGTTAGCTCGTGATCTCTTCGTTGATTGGTTGGATCTCCAAGCATCCGCCCATGCGCATGCATGGTAACTGCGACATCAACTGAATGGCGTGGTTCAAGTCCCTGGCCTCGAGCACGATGACTCCGCCCAGCTGCTCCTTTGTTTCAGCGAAAGGACCATCGGTAATGGACACCCTGCCGTTCTCAAACCGCAGCGTGATCGCGGTTCCAGCGCCTTGGAGTGCTTTCTTATCAATATATAGTTGGCCTTCTTCCGAAGAATGTCATCGTAGGCGGCGCATTCCTCTAAAAGTGCTTTCCGCTCATTCTCGCTCATCGCCGTCCACGTTTTAACTTCGTGGTATCCAAGGCACAGGTATTTCATGGCGTACTCCAACTCATTGCGACGTCTCACTGTGCCACAATGATCATCCACGACACGCCGAAACGATCGGCGACCATGCCAAAGCACGGTGACCAAAAGGTCTTGGTGAGTGGCATCTGCACTTGACCACCATCAGCCAGCGCAGTGAACACGCGATTCGCCTCAGCCTCATTGGCCATGGTCAATGAAAGAGAAAACCCTTGGAAACCGGGCTGCCCATCGGCACAACCGTCGGAGGCCATCACAATGGCTTCGCCGATGCAAAGACTCGCATGCATGATCTTTCCCTCCCAACCCGGCGGAACCATTCCGGGGGGCTGGGGCTCCGGGCTGTCCTTGAAGCGCATGAGCATTGTCACCTCGGCACCGAGTGCCTTCTTGTAGAACTCGACTGCGTCCTCGCAGTGGCCGTTGAAAAACAGGTATGGCTGAACTTGCATGACGCCTCCTCCTCATAAGCTAAAGGTTTTTCTCCTCTACCGACTAGTCGAACAGGGTTCGATCAAATCGACAGGTCCAAAGATTTCTTGAAGGGAATGCGTCGGCCTAGCGCTTCTCAGCGATCGTCGCGCGCAGGCGCTCCTCTTGCTCCCGCAGCTCGGGCGTGAGCTCGGCGCCAAAGTCCTCTGCCTCGAACAGCTGGCGAATTTCGACCTCAGTCTCCTCGTTATGGGGATTTGGGCAGCGCTTGACCCATTCGATCGCCTCTTCCTTCGACTTCACCTGCCATAGCCAGAAGCCGGCCAACAGCTCCTTAGTCTCTGCGAAGGGACCGTCGATCACGGTCCGCTGGTCTCCTGAAAATTTGACGCGGGCGCCTTTGGAGGTCGGGTGCAGCCCCTCTCCCGCAAGCATCACGCCGGCTTTCGCTAGCTCTTCGTTGTATTTGCCCATCTCGATGAGAAGCCGCTCGCTTGGCATCACGCCTGCTTCCGAGTCCTTGCTGGCTTTAACAATAATCATGAATCGCATCGTTTTATTCCTCCCTTTTTATTTGCAGCGGGAGCTAACCGGATCTGATGACTAACTTCGCTCTCGCTCTAACATTGAATAGTCGTTCGAGGGGTACCCATGATCGACAACGGCGTTTAAAAAAATGCGTTCGCGGTGTCAGTCCGGCAATTCAGCTAGCCGCCGCTCCAGAAACCGCCGTTCCGGCTCCTGCTCCGTGAGGCTCAGGGCCCGCTCGTAGGAGACTCGGGCTTCCGCCGTTCTCCCCAGCCGCCGGCAGAGGTCCGCCCGCGCCGCATGGGCGAGGTGGTAGTCCAAAAGATCGCCGCGTCCCAGGATGGCGTCGATCAGCGCAAGCCCCGCAGACGGACCGTCGCGCATTGCCATCGCCACCGCTCGGTTCAGCTCGACCACGGGCGACGGCTCCGCGCGCGCCAGCAGGTCATACAGCGCGACGATCTGGGCCCAGTCAGTGGCGGCGGCGTTGGGTGCGCTAGCGTGCACGGCTGCAATCGCCGCCTGGATGGTGTACGGGCCGACCTGGTGTGCCGCCAGCGCCCGTTCCACCAGTGCCAAACCCTCAGCGATCTGATCCCGGCTCCAACGCAAACGGTCCTGGTCATCAAGCAGGATCAATTCCCCGCTCGGCGATGTGCGCGCGGGGCGGCGCGAGTCGTGCAGCAGCATAAGCGCGAGCAGTCCCAGCGCTTCCGGCTCCGGCAGCAACTCCACAAGCAGCCGGCCGAGGCTGATCGCCTCGCTTGAAAGATCGTGCCGCGTGATTGCCGCACCGGATGACGCGGAGTATCCCTCGTTGAACACAAGGTAGACAACCCGAAGCACGGCATCGAGCCGGTCCGGTAGATCGGTCGCCGAGGGCACTTCATAGGGAATGCGCGCGTTGCGAATCTTTGCCTTGGCGCGCACGATGCGCTGCGCTACAGTGGGCGGCGATGAGAGAAAGGCCCGCGCCACCTCCTCGGTTGTGAGGCCGCAGACTTCGCGCAGCGTCATCGCCACTTGAGCGTCCGGCGACAGGGCTGGATGGCAGCAGGTGAAGATGAGGCGCAGCCGGTCGTCTTTGATGCTTTCGTCGTTCCACGCCTCTGGATCATCGGTGTCAGCCACGAGTCGCTTGTCGATATCGTCCGGCAACGGCGTGAATCGGGTGCGCCGGCGAATTGCGTCGATGGCCTTGAAACGCCCGGTCGACACCAGCCAGGCGCGCGGATTGGCAGGCACACCATCGCGCGGCCATTGCTCCAAAGCTGTCCTGAA
This sequence comes from Binatia bacterium, assembly GCA_040877705.1. Taxonomy (GTDB): domain Bacteria; phylum Desulfobacterota; class Binatia; order UBA9968; family UBA9968; genus WHTF01. The sequence goes on from JBBDNJ010000235.1 coordinate 4,158, forward strand.
AGCGTCGTGCAGCGCCTCCTCGGCGATATCGAAGTCGCCGAGCAGGCGGATTAACGTGGCGAGGACATGGCGCGAGTCGGAGCGGTAGACAGCGTCCACCGTATCGCGCGCGTGTTCGGCCACGATACCTACGTCGGCCTTTGGGTTGCTATCCACCATGTGTTGCCACGCTCCTCATAGGGTTTGCGGAGATTGAGCTGTATATTTTCCGCATACGCTCGGATGCCGCTCTTATTACCCTTCAAGGCAAACAGTCATAGCACTGTTGACGATCTCCTTTGCTAGTTCAGCGTTTACGCCTCGTTCTTACAATAGTTTTGGTTTTGTTTCATTTATACGACGCTCTCAGGACACCCTTGATGAATTTTTTAGGGCCTCCTATCAAATTGTGCAGGATTAAAGAGAAAATGAAAGAAGGATGCGAACCTTATCTTGACGGGATCGAGCGGTTCGATGTGCTAAAAGAAACGCGTGGCCTTATCGAACTCTACAAGAACATCGCGGACCACCGGCCTTTGCCGCCGCGCTAACCGACCTCACAACTACTCACCGTAAAACTAAACTTATCCCATTTTGTTTTTCCGGGCAGCTCATTCTAACCCTCCGTGCTGCTCAAACGTAAAGAGCGAATGGCGAAGGATGGTTGAGCCGGGTGAACCGAGAGCTATCGTTTGAGTTTAAGTTCAGCATCGACATGTTTCCTTAATCCTTCCATAAGCTCGATGTCTCGAACCGGTATCTCCTCGAACTTGGTAGTGCTCTCAAAAGCCTGCAGCACCTGCCGACCCTCGTCCGTCTGATGCATGTTGAGCAAAACTTCCTTAACTCTCGTCACAAGCTTGGCAGGGAGATCCGCTCGATAGCTGACTATCTGCCGCGGAAAGGAAACCGTCTCATGAATGATCTTGAAGCTGTCAAGGTTTTTCGCCAACATGAGATACTTCTGATCATCGGTCGCCCCGGCCGCCACCACTCCGTTCAACACCAAGAATATTGTTTGCGAGTCACTGTGACTAAAAATATAACCCACTTCGTCAGATTTCACAGGGTCAATTCCCCGCCTCTTGGGCGCCAATCGCAATCCCTTTTCCAGTAAAGCCATTTTCGGGAAAAAATAACCGGTCGAACCGAAGGGTTCCTCAAAGGCGATGACCTTGCCCTTGAGATCCTTCAATCGAGCAATGCCGCTATCTTTTCGCGTGAAGATAACCGACTGGTATTCGCTTTTTCCCATCTTCCAGCGCCGAAGCAGAAGTTTGCTGCCGGACAGACGGCTAACGGCCATCGACGGAAAAAAGCTATCTATGTAAAGATCTATTTGTCGCGTTTGCAAGAACGAGGACAGGGCAGGAATGCTCTCCGCCACGACAACTCTTCCTTGGTTGATTCCCTCTGATTGCAGCTTCCGTGCGAGATAGCTCGCAAGAGGCCAAAATTTATGGGTCTCCGCCACCGGGGATGTACTTATAGAGCCTAGCTTGAACGATCCTGCGCAGACGAGCTGGGGCAAAAGCAAGACCGCGGCGACAACTGACAATTTCTTGGCTAAACCCCATGGGATAATCATCAGCGACCCTCTCCCTCAACCGGAATGCGTAGTTCTGTTCCTATATCCTCGCCTCTCGGTACCCAAGAAATTACCATGGACGACGGAATTTGTCTGTAAAAATTCGGTCTCTTGAAACGACCGTTTCATTAATAAGACGAATGAGGACGTGCTTTCAGGATACGCGTCTAGATTGAATTTTTCATATCACGAATTGATTTCCTGCAGCTTTCCACAGGCTCCCGGCGACAAACTGTGAATCTAAGATGCAAATGCGCAAGCGTTTGGCAGCCAGTAGCGTTCGAAATGACAATTCGTTTTTCCTGGCGCCCTTTGCTCCTTTGCGCGAGTCACTCCAGTTTGGTTGCGGTTTTTGCTGCGCTAGGAACTTGTCGAGTAAAACTGACAGCTACCTTTCCTCCTTTGCCGTGTATTTTTCAAGTAAAGTCTTTAACTTCGCTAAGTCCCTCTCTACCCATGTGGAATCTTCCGGAAACTCTTGATCTGATGTATCCGGCTCGAACTTTAGCTCCGGAATCAAATCTCGTCAGAGTGTTGAAAAACGGGTTCCAGGACATCCGGGAAATCAACGTCGCCTCTAGCCTCGGGCGGATCCTAAGACGCTTATCGTGGCCAGCGGCAAGTCAAAACCACCCCAATTGAACTCGCCCAAGGTTTGAATTAATACAGATTTTAGATTACATCGATCGAACGCCGCCAGCACCGTGACCAATCGGCACAAGACCGATAAACACGCGTCCTCTGACTTCGTTTTTCGGTAGCGCTGCGGCAAGTGATTGTTGGGGGAATAAGCTATGGAAATTGAGAAAATAACCATTGACCCGGATCCCTATGAGCCATTTCGCTTGGCCCAGGGCTATCGTGTCGGCGAGCTTCTATTCATATCGGGCCAGGCAGCGATCGACGGGAACGGACAGCTAGTAGGCGTCGGCAACTTCGATGCACAGGCCGAACAGGTGTTCGCGAACCTCCAGCGGGTTCTCCGCGCCGGCGGTTCGAGCCTTGCGGAAGTGATTAAGGTCACGATCTTTCTCCGAGACATGTCGAACTTTCCGAAGATCGTCGAGCTTCGGGGTCGCTATTTCACGCCTCCATATCCCGCCGACACGATAGTCGAGGTTACGTCCCTCTACTCTCCTGACGCGCTGATCGAGATCGAGGCGATCGCCGTCGTTAGCAAGGCGGCCAAGCGTGTGAAAGCAAGAAGAAGAAGCGACCAGACCAAGGCTAGAGCGTGAGAATCCTCAATAGCAAAGACTTCTTTTGGTTCGATGCCGAGTCTCCGGGCTTTTGTAAAGATTGCCGAACGATATCCGGTTTTTGAGTTGCTTGAGGTCTAGTATTCTGTCCCAAAAAAATGGATGAAAGAATCAAAGCCCCCCACGCGTCATTGCCGCGAAAGCGGCAATCCAGATCTCTTTGAATTTCCTGGATTCCGGGTCGCGCTAGCTATCGCCAGCTTGCCCGGAATGACGGTTGAATTTTGTTGCCACCTTCGGAGTGAGGGCACTAGCGCCACTAGCCACATATCGATCCCAAACGGCTACCGGAGATCTTGCGCACAGGCGTCGCGTAGCCCAATATCTGATTATGAAAGATTTGTGCGAAACGCTCCTTGCTAGAGACTGCCGCTTCGCCGAGAAAAAGGAGAACTGAACATGACCCTGTCTTACAAGGAAATAGAGTCGCCGGTCGGCAAATTGAAGCTGGTGGCGAACGCAAGCGCGCTGGTCGGTGTGCTGTGGGAATGGGAAGGTCCGAATCCAGTGCGGCTCGATGCGCAAAATGACGATGGTCATAATCTCGTCTTGATGGAGGCTGAGCGACAGCTATTCGAATATTTCGCCGGGACGAGAACGCAATTTGAGCTTCCCCTCGAACCAGACGGGACCGAGTTTCAAAAGAAGGTTTGGCATAGCTTGACAAGAATACCCTTTGGAAAGACCAAGAGTTATATGGAGATCGCCAGGGCCGTGGGCTCACCACGAGCGTGCCGCGCCGTTGGCGGCGCCACCGGCAGGAATCCGCTCTCCATCGTGACCCCCTGCCATCGGGTTGTTGGAGCGAACGGCGCCCTAACCGGCTTTGGCGGCGGCCTCGAAACCAAGGCGAAACTTTTAGCTCTCGAGGCGCGCGCCAGCGAGTCAAGATGACCGCGAATATAGAATATACACGTTGAAATTTATTCTCACGTGCAAAATACGATATTTGCCGAGAATGTCGATTTTGCGCGGGATCTTGAACTCTCAGGAAATCTGGAAAATGATCTCTCATGGTATGTGATGGCCTCGGACCAAAGAAATCAGTAGGAGTGTCCTGAAAGCCGACCCTCATTCGTCGTACCATTGAATCGAAACGAAACGTCCTAAAGGAGGACTATGAGCACACAGACGACGTCAGAATACATGTTGTTGTTCCGCGGCACGGCTTGGCACAAGGGACTGTCGCCGGAAGAGATTCAAGAAGTCGTAAACCAGATGATGGCTTGGTTCGACCGGTTGACCGCGGAAGGCAAATGCAAAGCCGGAAAACCGCTCTTCCAGGAGGGCAAAATTGTTTCACAAAAACAGGGCCGGACGGTCGCAGACGGGCCGTTTGCCGAATCGAAAGAAGCGATTGCCGGTTTCTTTTTGCTTGAGGTAGGCAGTTTGGATGAGGCGGCGGAGATCGCCAAGGATTTCCCAGGTTTGAATCACGGCGCGACGGTGGAAGTAAGGCCCGTTGCGCCTGAATGCGCGCTGGCGTTGAATTCCCGTGAAAACAGTAGCGCACAGCCCGCACGCGCGAGTGCATGACATTTCAACCGGGCACAGCGGTACGAGTATGACCTCCGAAATGCCAAGTCCAGTGCCACCACCTGGGAAAGTTACCCAGGTGGTGGAGCATCTTTTCCGTCATGAGGCCGGAAAGATGGTCTCGACTTTGACAAGAATTTTCGGCATCGAACACCTCAACCGGGCCGAAGATCTGATTCAGGAAGCGCTCGCCAGGGCATTACAGACCTGGCCCTACTACGGCATCCCCGGAAACCCCGCCGCCTGGATCACGCAGGTGGCGAAAAATCTCGCCCTCGATTTCGTCCGGCGGGAAAAGGTCTTTCGCAACAAAGCCCTCGAGGTCGCGCATTTAATAGAGAAACATGTCCGCAGACTCTACCGGCGGCAGCGAGAACGAAATCACCGATGACCGTCTGCGAATGATGTTTGTGTGCTGCCATCCGCTGGTTGCGCAAGAAGCCCAGGGGGCGCTGGCACTCAAGACCCTTTGCGGGTTCAGCGCCGCGGAGATCGCGCGCGCATTCCGTTCGAGATCCCGGTCGGGGAAGAACTGGCGCCGCGCCTGGACGGCGTGCTGCAAACAATTTATCTGCTTTTCAACGAAGGATACAAAGCTTCGGCAGGCGAGCAATTGATCAGGGAAGAACTCTGTCATGAAGCGATCCGCCTGGCCGAGTTATTGGCCGAACAGCCCGCGGCCAATCGGCCTCCGACCCATGCTCTGCTGGCTTTAATGTTACTGAATGCAGCGCGTTTGCCGGCACGACTGGACGACGATGGCAACATTCTTCGCCTCAAGGAGCAGGACCGGTCATGCTGGGACCAGGCGATGATTGCGCGCGGATTGTTTTACCTGGTGCAATCGACCGCCGGCGACGAACTCAGCGAATATCATCTTCAAGCCGGCATTGCCGCCTGCCACTGCGCGGCGAAAGATTATGAATCCACGGACTGGCCGCATATTTTGTCCTTATACGATAAATTGATCGAGATGAACGATTCACCGGTCGTTGGCCTCAATCGTGCCGTGGCCGTGGCCAACGTTCATGGTCCAAAAGCAGGCATCGAAGCGGTGCAGACGATCCGGAATCGCCGGCAGTTGAATTCTTACTATTTGCTTTATGCGGTCTTGGGCGAGTTCGAGGCGCTTCTGAGTAACCGAAAGGCTGCTTTCGAATACTTTCGTAAATCGTTGGAACTGACCACGATCAAGTCGGAACAAATGTTCATGTCGAGTAGACTTCACGAGCTCGAGATTTCTCGGGAAGTCCGCTGACTAAAAGAAATTGTGCTTTTTGAGAAACGCCAGGACGTTTTCATCGAACGTCGCCGGATCTTCCAAACAACAGGCATGTCCCGCGCCGGGGATTGTCCGGTGTTCTGCGCCGGCGATTCTCGTGCTCATCTCCTTGCTGCGCTTGAGCGAGTTGTCGAACTCGCCGTTCATGATCAACACCGGCATTTTGAGTTCCGGCAACCGCGATGTCAGGTCGCGGTTCTGCAGCGCGTTAAAAATCTCCGCAATCGCGGGCGCGCTCAAACTCGAGTCCATCTCCGTGTGCATGCCGAGCAGGTATTTGCCCATTTTGCTTGGCGCAAAATCTTTGCTGACCAGATCGGTCAGGTGCTGAATGTGGAACTTGGCCACGCCCTGCTTCAGGTAACCTTCGATACGGCTCCCATAGCGATCGCCGGGCATGCTGCTGCAACCGACCAGAATCAGCGCCTTGAAAAGTTCCGGATGATCGAGGCCCAGTTGCAGGCCCATGACGCCGCCGACACTGACGCCGGCGAACACCGCCTCGCTAACGTTTTCTTGTCGGCACACCGCCACGACGTCCTCACAAAGATCCGTCATGGTGATCGGCATCGCCGGCTTGTCCGAATAGCCGTAGGCGCGCAGATCGATGTTCACGACTTTGAAGTAAGTCGAAAAGTGCGCGACCTGATAGATAAACAGGCGCCGGTCGAACGGATTGGCATGCACCAGCACCAACGGGTAACCCTCTCCTGAGACGTCGTAATGAGTCTTCACCCCACTTTTTGTGCAGTAAGGCATGATTACTCCTCCAGATGAATCTGCCCCGCAGCAAGCTGCGAAGAATCCAACCCGCTGAAATGAACGCAGATAAAAAGATCGGCCCGTTCAATTCGTTGAAACGTTCCACTCGTTTCCATAGGTTCCAAAATAATCTGGAAACATCTCGGCTCAAGCCTGAGTTACTGAGTGGTTTTCCGCGGTTTCTTTAGGCGAAGAAGAGCACAGCGCCGCCCACTTGGATGCGGACTGGGTCGTCCATGTTCTCGTCGGTTAGCCGAACGCGGCAGACGAGGATATTAGGGTCGCGCACACCCACACTCACGTTGAATTGCCCAAGAGGCCTTTGTGTCAGGATATTGCCGCCGCCCGTGACGAAGGCGCCATTGATCTGGCTGAGAGAAACCATGAAACCTGACCCTCGCGGACGATTGATGAGCCGCGATTGCTCAAGGGGGCGGCCAGGCTTGAGATTGTTGGGTCCGCCCTGCTCAAAGAAATCAAAGAAAAATGCCTCACCGCCGAGAATTGAAGCCATGGCAGCCTCCTTAGCAAAGTTCTAAAAATTAAACTCACCTTGAACAGAACGGCATTGGTAAAGTGGGACCGACTTACACGGAAAAGATGACTTACACCAGTCGCGTCAATTTCCCGATGCCAATTCCGAGCCATACGGCAGCGATTAACGCTATCAATGGATAACGGCGCACGAGAGTCTGAATGTCACGCGATGAAGAGCTTATTGGCAGCGCGAAAGTAGAAAGATCATCGTCGGAAGCCCAAACGCTCGGTTCGGCTTCTATCTTGTTTTCACCGGGATTGTTCGTGGACATAACGACACTCCTTTCGGGTGAGATCTCGGCAGATCGCAACAGCACCTGCCTGCTCGTAATTTCGAACCTATCCCAAACGCCGAACCGCAGCAACGAACACACCTGCGTCCGTCGACGAATTCTGGTGACGAGTTCTGCTATGAGGTTTCAGGACAGTAATTCGCTTTTGGCTGGCTTGTCCCTCTTCAGCTATTTGCGGCGGCGTATGCGCCGGTGCTTCTTAACCGCTGCCCTGCCGGATTCTGACGTTGCGGCCGGGAATTGAATATTGATGCCGATGATCTGGTCGGCATAACGATCTGCCAGGCGACCGAGGAAGGCGCTAAAGAACTGCCACTCACGGCCGGGCTTGCGCGGACTTATGACTTCGCAATTGATCATGCCATCGTGAACAGACCAGTTCATCCAACCCGGATAGAGTACGTTCTTATGCTGGGTCCGCCGCCCACGTTTGGTTGCTTCGAAGGTGCGCAGCTCGCCGGCCCGCATCGCATTGACAAGTGTCCTATGAAGATTCACTCCGGTCCGTTCGATAATTTGAAAGCGGATCATGCTCGGCACCTCCTGTTGGAACAGCTACGTAGCGAAATCGTGTCTGGCGCAGGATTTTACGGATCGCGACTCTAGTTGGCAAGCGGTTCACTGCTTTCCCCGAGGTCTTTCGTTCAAACTCCATGTTTCCTTCCTTTTTGCCGGTTGTCTGATCATACCATATATGATATAAATTGCCGGTGACCAGCTTATCTCCGTGGGAGATCCAGTACTACCAAACCGCTTCCGGATCCGTTCCTGTCGCGGATTTTATCGATCATCTTGCTCCCCAGGCCCAGGCAAAGTTCATTCGTTCCTTGGAGCTTTTGGAGCAATACGGTCTTCTGCTTCGGGAACCATGGGTTAAAAGCATACAAGGTATTTCAAAACTGATGGAGCTGAGATTTACATCATTTGGCGAGATTTACCGGATATTTTTCTTTCCTGCCTCCGGTAGAAAGCTCATTCTCCTTCACGGATTCAAAAAGAAGTCTCAGGACACACCGAAGCGAGAATTGCAGACCGCTGAGGCGCGGATGAAAGACTACGTTCATCGACATAGAGGTAAAGTATGAACTTTCAACAGCACAAGGATAAACTTCTAAAGAACCCAAAGGTAAAGAAAGAGTATGAGAAACTTGGACCGGAGTTCCAACTGGCGCAGAGCCTAATCCGGGCGAGGATAAAGAAGGGATGGACGCAGGCGGAGTTAGCCAGGCGGGTCGGTATGCAGCAACCCAACATCGCGCGTCTCGAGGGCGGAAACTATGATCGGGTCTCACTGCCAACTTTGAAAAAAGTCGCTCGCGCCCTCGGAGCGGAGATTGAGATTAAACTCTCCGCGTGAAAACTTTACCGTGTGCCAAGGCGGCTTGTGTCGCTGCTCTGTGTCGACTAAGTTGCGAATAGATGGATCAACCCGAATGGCGAGGTTCTGGTCCATCAAGCCAGGGCGCGCTTACTCCACGACGATCGAAAGCCGTCAAAAACTAATGTCTCCTTTAATTTCCACCTTAACCCGCCCAATCTCGCCAAGTTCTATCGGGAAATCTATGAGCTTCAAGAAATGGAAAAGCCCGCCGACGATCCGCATCATCATCTTACCGACGGCCGCGTGACGATCATCGTCTCGCCCTGGGCGATCACCGATTATAGCAGCCAGCAGGGTCAGTTCTTTAGTTTATAGCGCCTCAACGATTTCGCCATTTTTGAACTCATCTTCCCTGCTCAATCTTCGTTTGAATCTGTGAATCCTTGCAGGCAATACCCTAGCATGCGCCGCACCCACCTGAAGGCAAAGATTCCAGCCCGGCACATTAGAAAAACCGCCAACCAATACGCTTCTACTTGGTTTTTGGCAGCCGGCAAAAGATACTTCCACTGCAACTCCCGAACACGCTACATTGACAGGCCTTCAAAATTCAAACTGAACGACCACCCTCTCGACCTCAGATTGACGGCGCTTACTGCTGCGCGCTACTAAGATTGCCATGACATCAATGTCCGACCATCGGGCTTTCTGACCAAAGTCAATGTCCTTGAGAAAATTTTTACAAAGCAAGTTGCTACGATTCAATGTGCTTTTTGCCATCGCTCTTATCTTGCTAGCGGTTATATTCTTTGCGCTTTGGTTTCTTTTTCTTGTGCCAGCGTGTAACGAGTCGGGCTGGAAACCTCCTTGTCCTCCTAGAGGATTCTAGATAACCTTCGACGAGCAATTCTTTTCTCATTCATATTTAGTCGCGTTCAAAGCGATAGTTGCGCGAGTGGAGTGCCGGACGAGACTTATAACCATTGTTACGTCACACCCCAAGTTGTCCATCAAGCAAGATAACCCGATGACGCTTATGATGGAGGTTCGCAATCTTTAACGTCTTACATAGGCGACATCCTTTTGATAGTTTGCTTGATGAGCCGCCCGAAAACGACGCTGAGCGGCTCGGAAACATTGAAGGAGACCCGTTTGATCCGCATCGGTTACGATCGCGTTAAGTGGAACACTCCTCAGGGAAAAACCACCGGCAAAGTTAAGAAAAAACTTACCGCTGCCAAAAAGATCAAGGGCCACGTCGCCAAAGCCTCCAAAGAGAATCCCGAATATCTAGTCCAAAGCGACAAATCTGGCAAACAAGCCACCATAGGCCCGCGCCGGCGGCATCTTGGTCTTAGCAGCAGGAATATTTCTCCTTTTTGCCCCTGGGCCCGGCATAGTCATTCTTTTGCTTGGGGCCGTCTTAATCGCGCGGCAATCGTCTTTGGCAGCGCGCGCATTCGACCGTATCGAGATTCGTTTACACAGATTGCTAAATCGAAGTTTGGACATTTGGCGTCGCACTCGCCGGCAGTGAAGATCCTGCTGGTTTTTTGGCCCTGGTGTTGGCGGGAGCGGTGGGTCTTGGCGGATATCAGTTAATGTTGCAAACCATGTCTCCATGAAGACAGCTCGGCCAAATCTCGGCTACGATAAGCCGCTTTGGCCGGCATTACGGCTGTGTTTTTTAAACGGATCAGCGGCGAACTTCTGGGAAAACGAAAGCCGCATGCTCAACTATTCTCGCCTCCTACTTGACACCCCATAGACAGCGCGCCAATCTGAAAATAGATAAACCCACAGCCTGAATACCGAAGGGGGCAAGATGGAAGATAGAAAGTGTCCTACGCTCGTCGACGGTAAAGAATGCGGTCTCGCGCTGATCCCGGTCGGGCGAGAACTCGAAAACGCAACAGAACTCTACGAATGCCCGCGAGGTCATCGCACGGATTCCCTGCATGGCGAGATTGTCAAAAGAAAGTGCCTTGCCCTTGTCGAGGGTAAGGAATGCGGCCTCCCAGTCACTCTGGTCAGGCGAGAACTCGAAAACGCGACAGAAGTCTACGAATGCCCCCTGGATCATCGCACCTATGTGCCGCTCGAACCGCAAGCCCTCGACAATTCTTAGCCATTGACTTCACCGCGGCCTTCAGTTTGTCCAAAACTTATCCTTGCGCCGTTTTTGTTGGCAGCCGCGCAAGAAATTGCCGGACTTTGTTGACGGTTGGGGCATCCTTGTGGGCAGTTCAAAAAACTATAAATCTCTTTCGTAACAATCTCCCCGAAAAATCGTTCATGCCGCTATACACAGCGTCTTATGTAATTGCGCATAATTGACGCAATGGTTGATTGGGT
>JBBDNJ010000236.1:0-15032 GCA_040877705.1 Binatia bacterium
TTAAGACAATTTCAAAACAAGTTCTTTACGCCTAGGGCGTGTGCAAAGCGTCGACAGTTGGGGTGCGCATCCAACGATGGTGTTAGTCGTCTTCAACCGGTTGATGGGTTAGAAGAGAATACTATGTGGACTTACACATTTTTCTTACACAGTGACGCTCTTTAAATAAAAAATCCAATAATTACAGCTGGTTAATGGAAGACGCGCCGGACTCAAAATCCGGTAGGGGAAACCCTGTGCGGGTTCAAGTCCCGCCTCCGGCACCAAAATATCAATAAGTTCCTTAGCGCATTCACCTATGTTTGCCCCTTTGTCATCTACATAAGGCGCGCCACGGTCGCAAGCGTTTGCTACATCGCGGCACAAAACGATCCTTCCGCACATCGCACAAATCCACATTTCTGCATCGGGGATGTCCTGCCGTAGGATAATGATACCGAAATCCGCAAGTTCGACTAGCTTCGCGCGGTGCATCTTAAGCCGCAGCACACGATCCGGATGCAGGTTCACGGGCTCCCCAACGAAATCAAACAGAAGCAGGAGAGGATCGCACGAGTGGGCAAAAAATATTGAATTGCGCAATGCGCACGCGGGAGAAGAGCTTTCCATGGAGGTGAGCGGCCGCTTGTTCTCCGGCAAGGGCGCGCGCGAAGCGGCAGCAATGGCGCTGACGCAGGCGGTGCTCGCAGGCCATGAGGATGCGCTGCCGGAGATGTTTGTGAGGGGATCAGGATTTTACGGGGTTCAGCTCAATGCCGAAAACCCGATCGGCACAATGCAAAGCATCGAGCACGCGCTGCGCGCGCTCGATAAGAGCATGAGGGAAGAGACGGAACGCTTTGCGCACTCTGAACAGGTGCTTGCGGATTTTCAGGCGCAGCTCGGCAAACCGTTCGAGCACGAGGCGCGGCTGAAAGAATTGGTATTTAAGCAGGCCGCGCTGAATGCCGCACATCTTGACAAGGGCGAGCGCCAGGTGGCGCCGGAGGAGGCAGGCGATCAGGACAGGAGTGATGATCCGCCTGCGCCCGTGCGGTCTACGGCGGACAGGACAGCGTGGCAGGCACGCGAGGCGCCGCGCCGGCGGCAGAGGGTGTACAAAGCCCCGACCCTGCGGCCGGGATTGTGATATGAGAGGGTGCAAGATATGCCCTGATGCATCGTGCGATGCAATCTAATGACTGTTCTGTCTATAGGGAGGCTTAGGCGTGCCCATAATTATCAACCGGGATGGTGCTCCAAGTCATCTGTTCAACATTTCAGAATTGGACTTCTCCGGTGATCTCTTCGCCGCACGTCTTAGCCGCCCATGGTTCAGGCTCGGGACTTGGACGATCAAACCTCGCCGTGACGAACGAGGCGTCGAGGATGTGGTCTCCCGCCAAAGTCTCCTCCTTGGCCCTGGGCACTTTGGAGATATGTTCGATAGGCTGCAGTCTATCGGCAATGTCATTGGCGAGCTCGGGAAGCCAGGCGGCTCAATGCTCGAAGATGCAGAACGGAAGGAGTACAAATACTTACCCTTTCACCGGTTCGAAATTCCATTCACTTCCACAGTCGGCGAGCCCCTGGTATTTGTGCATTCTTTCACATCGGGCGCTCAACTTTATATCAACGCCGACCTATGGATGTTCTTTGAGCTGGAGGAGAAGACACGCGGAAATGGGATTTGGTGGGACCCACGCCGCGGAGTTGATGCTTTAGTTCAGCGCGTGATTGCCGACGGGAATCTGGAGCTCGTGGAAATTCGATCTGACTATCTGCTCCAATACCTGAAGGCACGCCAAATGTCATTGCTCGTGGCCCATTACAGGCACCTGCACCTGTTCGATCCACCGCAAACCGCAATAGACGCGTTCGTGAAGGAAGATGTTGTATTAGGGTCTCCAGCGAAGGGCGCAAAAGCAATCTTACAGAATTGGGGGCTCCGAAAGGACATTCCAGGTAGATCATTCCTTCAGCGGCGGCTCCACTTGTGGTTTGCGATCAGGCCGCAAGAGATCAACGTGAATGATCCATGGGGCGACGAGCCATCGTTCGATCCCTACAGCTTTACGCTGCCGACGCGTAAGGGTCCGGTCGCTCCCTCCCGTTGGAGAACACAGTTCTGGCGCACAAAAGAACCCAAATTCGAAGGTGAGGTCTGCGATTTCATGGATTCAGTCTACTTCCGGCAGGAGGTAGTGACGAAATATGAAGGCGCCTCTGGATTCGACGTGGAGGATAATGGTTCGGTGTCCTGCCATCATTACTGGGGTCTCGTCCGCAGTACGAGGAGGATTGGCAATGAGCTGATCGCCACCGCCATTGGCGACTTTGCAGAAAGCGTTCCACTGGAGGAGTGGCCACATTGGAAGATGTACGCCGTTGAGCCGCCAAGCCCGGAGACTGAGCAGTCACTCGGCCAAGAGCAGAGCGTACCAGACGCAGTCAATTCGCTGGTTAGGGCGCTTGAAACATTGAACGCCGCCTTCGCTGCTCTTGCGGCTTCGGTCGAAGTACCGATTGTGGATTGCTTGTGGCGCGGTTCGCTCGATAGTCTGGCTGGTCGTCAGCTAAAATGGGTTTATCCCGCTACCGCAGATGACGATGATTTCCTCAAGCGAGCGACGCTTGCTTCAACTCTGGTCATTGAGGCGCTAGATCCCGGATTGCTACGACAGCTTCTTGGCGCGATAGGCAATAATCTCCACATGGGTGGCGAAGAGCCGCGTCGATCCCTCGGTTCTCGAAATCTTCTACTGCGCTTGACCCTGATCGCTTTGTTGATTGAACAGCTACGGCCCGGCATGGCTGAAATTCCAATACTAGTCAGGCAAGCGGAGGGCAAGGCCAAGACCGACGAGCCTGACTTACAGGCAGAACTCGAAGCATTATACAAAACGGTTCGGGACGAATTCGCTCCACTGGCGTTTCTATACGATCTCCGTATTTACGGCGGGCTGGCTCACAAACCGGATAGGGTTCGGGCGGCAGCTGCAGCACAGCGGCTCGGCCTGCCTGAGAAAAACTGGCACCGCTCGGATTATCTTCGTCTTCTATAATTTTGCCTATGTCACATATTCACGCAGCACGCGGGAAAAACTCCTTGAGTTTCTCGCGGCGATCCCTGGGTTCGACATCAAAACACATGAAAATACGCCCCAGATTGAACTCGCGGAAATGTACAGCTTCATGCTCGCCGACCACATTGTGCAAACGGGCCGCATCTCCGACGATCCGGGAAAGAAAGCCGTCTATGAAGAGCTGAAAAGAAAACAGGCCCGGCGCAGAAAAAGCGGCCTTGGCAAGGACCCCATCACGGTCAGAACGCACGAAGGGCACATCGGCCAGGTTGTCGGCGATAGCCTCTTTCTCAGCCGCAAATGGAAAACGTTTCACGATTTCCTGCTGGAGTATATTTTGCTGGTTTTAGGGCGTGAATGGATTGCCGCCGAATTGAAGAAATCTGCGCAGGAGCGGCATCAGATAATCCGCCTGGCTGAAAAAATGAGTGATTTTCAAAAACGGCACATCGTAAAGGAAGGCGATGTCTATGGGGCGGTCGCTACAGCGCCGGCGAGCGCCTATCTGCAAATCGCGTATGACCTTTATGTGCTCAAACACAATGTCGGTTTGCTAAAATTCATGATCGACCGCCTCAAACAAAAAGAGCTTTTCCAGGGCGCGCGGTATGAGCTTTATGTCGCGGCAAGTCTGGTAAAGGGCGGCTTTTCGGTTGAATACGAAGACGAAGCGGATAAAACAAAATCCCACTGCGAATATATAGCAACACATAACGTAACCGGCAAAAAGTTCTCCGTCGAGGCAAAGAGCAAACATCGTCACGGCATATGGGGCTATGTCGATAACCGGCAAAAGAATCCGTTAAATTTGAACATCAAACGACTCATAAAGGATGCCATCGAGAAAGACGCGCCGTATCCCAAAGCCATATTCATTGATGTGAATTTGCCTTTGGAGCCAGGAGATATCTTCAAGAAAAAATGGGTGCAGAAATCCATCGCACTCATAAACAAACTTGAATCAAGGCCATACGCAAAAGGCCGGCAGGCTTATATTTTCATGACGAATTCACCGCACGGACACTGTGTGGATCATGACGTCGATCCTGGCAATGAAGCTTTCATGACGGCTATTGGCATGCCTGAATTCCTTGTTAAGAACGACGGGCCGGTGAACAAAAATCACCGTGAAATGCGCCGACTGATAGACTTCTTGGTCTTTCATACACAAATTCCGAATGAGTTTGATGGAGATGCAGCGCAAATAGTGTCTGTCAGGAATTAATCGAGTCAGCGTCGGCATACGGGGAATTGCCATCCCGGAAACCTTGCGGCGCAGACAAATGCGCCAAGCTGTTCATGTAAGGTTTCCGCCGGCGAGCTGGATACTCTTATTGACTGATATAGGTGATAGTCTAATCAATTTTGGTGATGTTTTCTTTTGTTTCTGCCGCACAGAAGTTTCAGTTGGCGACGCATCGGTCTGAGAAAGGTACAGCATGAGCCCTGAACGATTTTCGCGCCGGTTTGGTCACGGCCCTGCGGAAGCAGAAATCTCGATTCGAGAGGATGCGCCGGAAGAAGTGCGAGCTGCGATCCTTTCTATGGCTGAGGGAGATCTTTCTCTTAGCCCATCTGTTATTCGCGGCGTGTTGTGCTCGGTTCTCAGAAGGATTCCAGATCGATCCAACTGGAGCGAGTACCCAAATATCTGGGAAGAGTGTCAGCATCTGATCGAGGACTGCCCGTGGTATAAGGTTTACGACTTCATCGAAGCACTTTACGTTTATCTCGCACGGTCCGGTGACCCGGAAGGGGCGGAGCGGTGGCAGAATCTTATCAACGAATACTTCGTTGAGGCAGGTGTCGGGTGGCGTCTCGTTAATGGGCAACTCGAGAGCCGCGGGCCGGAAGCATTCGAGAGCGCAGTGGATACCGCACGTGCTTCACTTGAAGAAGCCGGTCTCCGAACCGCCCGGCAGGAGATACACGAGGCGCTCCGGGACCTCTCTCGTCGACCCGACCCTGATCTGACGGGAGCAGTTCAGCATGCGATGGCTGCCCTGGAGTGCACGGCGCGCGAGGTTGTCGATGATCCGCGGGCGACCCTTGGCGAGATTCTGAGGCGCTATCCAGATATCATTCCCCGGCCTTTGGATGAGGCGCTCTCCAGGATGTGGGGGGTTCGCTTCGGAAATGGCCCGCCACCTGCGCGAAGGACGGACACCAAGCCGTGCTGAAGTGGAGTTAGTTCTCGGAGTTGCCGCCTCGACATGCAACTATTTAGCATCTCGAATCCGCAGCGCATAGCCGTTTTTACGGCTGTGAGACAAAGCCGTGCACTTTCCTGGGCTAACTTGATTTTCCTTCCAAATTGGAAAAGGGTTGCGCGTGCAACCCTGCCGAAGTGGCGAACGCGGGAGGGTGTGAGGGCGCTACGGCTTCGGGCGTGGCCGGGTTGCGAGTGAGCACGGCCCACTTCATCCTGCGAAGCCTCTCGCCTTTGCGAAGCCGCTTCGCCGGAGCGAGGTGGCGTAGCATGGAAGCCATGCGATGCGAGCGGACCTGCCGCTCTGTAGAAGACGTGGCAGGGAGAAGGGAGGGCGGCGCCCTTCCTGTATGTCCCCTACCTTTAAGAGCCGCCTGCCGCAGGCAGGCGTCCACCAGGATCACGGGCCGTTGCGGGGTGTCCCCGCAGAAGGGGGTGTGCCGAAGACCGCCTGAAGGGTGGGCTGAGGCCAGGGGGAAGGCTTTCCCCCGCAACCGGACTGTTCAAAACCGGGCCGGGGATAGACCGCTGCCATTGGGTCTGCTTGTGATAAGATGAAACGACTTGATGGCGACGAAGTCTAAGGCTAAAACGCCGTTGGTTAACGTCAAAACGTAATAAAACGGGAACCCAGCATGATGGATGGAGCGGGTTGATACAAGTATATCGGAGGCGGTGCGTTGAATGAAGAGATACTGACTCAGGCTGTTCGTGATTTGTGTGCTGAGGCAGCTCCTGAACGTCGCGGCGAATTGGAAGCGTTGTGGGCGAAATATGCACCCCAGATCGCGCACAAAAACGATAAAGAGGGATTTGAAATCGGAGGCGGAGGATGGGGCTTGATCCCCTTTACGCCCCGCACTATGGGCCAGGTCTGGATATTGGGGTTTGCAGCCTGGAAGGCGCTGGAAGCATATTGCCCGCATGTTCTTCTCTGCAGAGAGATTGTGGCTTCCAAAATAGCCGACGCGCCGGATCAGGCTGAGGCCGATCGGGTTTTCGAAGACGCGTTGGCAAAGGCTGAGGAGCTTCGAAGGATCGACAGTATCGAGGCGTTTACATGGCCTTCGCATATCCCAGAGCCAGTTGCAACGCCGCCAAAGGCAATGACGGACAGGGCGGCTATCGATCTGATAAAGGTCGCGGCGGCTTATGTATTTTTGCATGAACTCTGCCATGTGATGTTCAGCATCGACGGAGACGGTCCGCAAGACAGTCACGCCGAAGAGATCGCATGTGACAGATTCGCGCGGGACTTCCTAATCAAGAGAATCCCGGATTACTCTGCGGCTTCGGGAGATCCGCGCGAGGGCGTATTGAACAAGAGGCTGATGGGGCTGGCTCTGGGAGGGTTTATAGTTTTACACGTGACAGGAGCGGTTCCGGCACTCATCCTGCCGTCTCCTTGCGGCTGCGGGAGCTTGTGCAGGAAAACACCGGCGCAGCGGAACTGAGGGCCTGGGATTTCGCCTGCTGCGTGCTGCTGAGCGTACTGCGGCGTGAAGGAAGATTATCTGGAAGAGTGGCCTTTTCTGACTCACGGGATCTTTTCGAGAAGCTGATTCCATTGGTGGAAACGGCGATCTGAACGCGGAGCCTAACTTTTCTTTTATAAGCACCTCTCACTGTCTGGTGAAAACAAGATCCTCTTTTCTCCGCGGAAAAGGGCTGCCAGACAATTAGCTTGAACGAAGCAGAATTATTCCCATCAGGCGACGCGTCTCGACGTAAAGCAGTAATTCGTCGTCCTGTGTAATGAACCTCGCGTGCATCGTGTCCAACCGGATCGGATAAAGCCGTTGCAGAGACTCGCGAAGGCTTTCCGGGCGGCGAAAGAATGGGGCAAAGACATCGCGCCAATTGTCGCCCCTGCAGATCACCCGTTCGTAGTCCGTAAAATCCGCATAGGCGATCAAGGGCCGTTCTTCACCGCCAGCGCTTTCGGCCTTGAGCTTTTTCTCCAGCCACTCGTCGTACAGGCCGTTCGGCAGCCGGGGGGGTTTGCCCAGTCCGGGCCAAACGCCTTCGTCAACCGCTCGTCGATAAAGGCACGTAATCGCGATTCGAACCGGAATAGCCAGTCATGCGCCGCATTTGCGCGCGCAAAGCCCTCTTCCTCGGTATCGTCGTAGGAGCGAGGCACGGGCTGTCCGTACTTTTCTATTAACGCCGGCGGCCGGCGTCTTATTTTGGCGATTTCCAGCCCCTGCTCGAATGCCGCCGCCGGAAAGTCCGTAAGCGCCACGTCAAAGCCCAGGCTTTCATAGAAATCGGAGCGGGCACCTAAATCGGTGAATATCGCTGGCGGCCATGAAATCGGATCGCGCCAGTCTCCAAGGTTCGCGCGCAACTCGGCCGCCAAATCGTCGGCAAAAGCGGGCATCCTCCTGAGTCGATGCCCGATGCCCTGCAACTCCGCGAATGCCGTTATCGAGCGCATCGTGTTCTGGATATCGAGCCATGGCGTGCGCATGCTTTCTATGGCGCGCTGCAATTCGGAGGCGTGCCCGGCGTATGTTGAGAGCAATTGCGACACTGGGTTTTTCTGAAACTCCGCTACCAGCCGGGCGGTTTCGTTCATTTCAGGGAGACGGAACCGTGTTTCGAGATCCTTGAACGCGAGGCTGGCGCGTTCAATCTCCCGGCGCAAGGATGAATCGAAATCTAAGATACCAGCCTGACGGAGGCGTTCATACGGAGCCAAAGCGACTTGCATCGCCGCTCTGTTGCGATCAATATCCTTCAGGATTTGCCGGAACCCGGCATCCTCCTGAATGACGCGAAGAGCGTTCTGGCTGCTTACAAGTGATTTCATCAGATCCTCGCCTGCTGATTTCCTTCCATAATATACGAGAGTCGTGAAACCTGCCACTGACATTGTAAATTGTCATGGACGGGACGAGCGGGTTGCGTGTCGCTGGGCTGGGCAGGCTTCAAGAATTCCCAGTAGAATCGGATTTACGTTGGCAAGTAACTCCCGGTCCGTGACATCGTCAGGAAGCTTTGCACTATGAACATGTTGTTGCGGATGTGGTTGATCATCTCAGCAGTTGCTTTAGCCACCCATCGCGGGTTCCGGGTAGCTCTTCCGGACCAGACTTCTGCCAGGTCATTGAACAATGGCGAAGCTGGTCGGGCGAATAGGAATTTACATCCAGGATAGGCTCCCCCGTTCCTGTGCCCGTGCGTCGAGCTAACCACTGCACCTGGTCCGGCAGGGTCTTGAGGACGGTGACCACCGAGTCCGCCTCGCAACGCTTGGCTCCTTAGGTTTTTTCGTCGGGGCCAGACCAGACCTGTTTAACGCGACGTGCTCAGGATGGAGACAGCCAGAATCTGGCGGCATGGGCTTGGAAGTTTGCCATCAATTTGAGTTTCGGGTCGTAGCAACCCTCGCTGAGCGAATCGAACAGTTGGGACCTCCGTTTGTGCTATTCGCTCCTAGCACGCTTTCATGCGTTCTCGAATTCTTCATGTTCCAACGTTTTTGCGTGAATGCGAGAATACTCCCAGCCGCCAGTGAAAAAATTTTTAGTGCGCGGCGGACCCGAAAAAGGAGCAAGGGACAGGGGCGCGCTGCCCCTTGCTTCCTCAGCAGATTTATTTCTTCTGGTTTGTGGAGGTTCCACTTGGCGAATTGTGCGTAACACCGGTTACGCTTCCTGCCCACGGCCCGCTAAAAATCCCTGACCACGCCGTCTGATGTGTAGTCGTCGATGAACCGTCAGGATTGTCCCGCGTCGTGTCCTTGCCGATGACGTGATTGTTCTCGTCTTTCACCCAGCTTTCGCGCTTATTACTCATATGACCTCCATAGTTGGAAAACGTCGTTAAAAACCGATGCCATCTTGCCTGAAAATTATCCCCCCTTTCTTAAAAGGTATCGCTGGCGGAAAACAGGCTCATTTCGATGTTGCAGCTTGATGCTTCCAAACTTTCTGCTTCCTGCCAGTTTGCGCCCGAGTCGATTTGACATTCTAGCTGACGATTGGATTTTCCGGAGCTGGATGCGCTCGTCTTGCGCGCATATTCCTGTGCCCGAAGACATTCGAAAAACCGGAGCGGCCGCTCCGCTGGAATCGTTGGAATTTCGTTAGTTCTGCTAGGTGGCCCACTCGGAGGATTCGCCAAACATCCTCCAGCGAGACTATATTTCTTGGCCATGCGAGTGCTTCCTACACTCAAGAATACGTAGCCCACCAGAAATTCGTAGTCGCCAACGCAACGCATCTTTTTGGCGCAGTCGGTCATTTTGCAGGTGCAAGACCTAAAGAATCCTCAAGTAACCTCGGGAGCGTCGGGCTCCAGATTGCTGCTCCAGGCATTTGCAGATCGAGATCGAATCTCGCTCTGAGCAGATCAAGATTTTGCAAATGAACATAGTCCGGCTGCTTCATCAGAAGAGGCAAAAGTCGTTCGTGGATAACCTCCAAACCATCCGCGAATTTTGCCTTACTCCCTACAACAACCCTGCTAATAAAATTCCGCTCGGCGTGAGCAAACAAGAACCCCGCGATCGCTAATTGGGGCTTTATATCGAGTTGCGCAAATTGCTGTTGCGCGTGGCTCCATAACGGTTCCGCTTCGTCGAAGTGAGCACGCTGAACACGGGCTGAGTATCTGTGTGAGAAAATGAAGCCGTTGTGGAAAATGACAATTTCCCTGTCGACCTTTTCTTGTACACTTGGTTTGCCGAGTTGAGCCGACAGACTTTCGAGCTGCCGCTTCTCCTCAGTAACGACGTCCATAGCTGCGCTCATCGACGCGACGCGTATTTTCACTCGTAGTGCTTCGCTATAGATAAGCATCGCAGTCTCGTTTATTGATGAGCGACAGAATTCTTCCAGAAGGTAGATAGCATTGTTGATAGCCGTCCATGCGTCTTTGAAATTCTCTACTGTGAGCTGAATCTGAGCTCGCATCACGAGACTTCGCGCCAGATTCAGAGCGTCACCCAGTTCTCCCCAGGATTTTTCGATTTCCCAGTTGATGCTCAGCAGCCAACGAGCAGCTGCTTGAATGGAACGAAGATCGGCGGGACCGGCATCCCTTTCCAACTCCATCGCCCATGTTCGAATGTATTTAGCGTCACGAGCTAAATCGATTTCGAAAAGTTTTTGGAGTAACATCGAACCAGTTCGCACGTTGTCGAGGCGCATCGCCAAGAGTTCGCGCCGCAACCGGCGCACTTCTGCATACGCCCATTCGACGGGACGCGTACGCCAACTTTCAAGCGAAGCTGGATCAAAGAGGAATGCAAAGCCGCCCCGGGCTACCGAGTTTAGGAATTTGCGTCGTGTCAGTCTCGTAAAGCCGCGCATAAACAAGTACTTCCTCCTCGCTGCGCGAGTTAGGTGCACGGGGCAGAGCCCGCCGCGGCGGATTCGACCCTCCCTTACCGCGACCTCGTTATAACAGCCGGGATACTGACAAGAGGCCATTTTGCACATCCATGGGGACGATGAGTTGTGCAGACTATCGAGGTTTTGGACCAGTTTCGTTCCCCTCTTCATAGCGCCCAAGCTACTTACCAGGAATGAACCGGTCAAGCGAAGGTAACAAAAGGCGTAGTGCGACGTATCAGTTACAGGATGATCTGGTTGTATTCTCTATCCAGCCGATGCCTGGTGGCGAGGATGGCGGCATTGACACCCTGGCAAGTTCAGCGGAACGTGACTTTTGGTCGATGTGAAACGTTAACAGGAGAGTCGACGTGCGACCGTCGAGCTTGTCAGGGAGTGCCTACGGAGCGGCCGGCTCGATTTCGCTGGCTCAATCCGCCTAAAAAGGAAGGTGACCGGGCAAAAAATGCTTGCACATTTTCTTCCACATTCACACACTTGCTGAGATATTTCGTCGTATTTTCAAGTAGTTATTAATACAATAAGAGGACTCAAAATCCGGTAGGGGAAACCCTGTGTGGGTTCAAGTCCCACCTCCGGCACCAGATTTATTTCACTCTTTCACTTCGCCATAGCTCTCTTGTCACAGCAAACCGCGTCGAATGTGTAGACCTTTCTGGGGTGCATGCGAGGCGCAAGCAATCTAGGATTTTGTGACTCGGAACGGGATCTCCACAAAACCTGTTGATAAGTTTGTTTACAACTCGGCCTTCTTTCTTACCACATCTGCGAAGGAACCCACTCTCATCAGAATGCCTGAAAAATCGGCTCTAAATTATATGAATCATCAATAACTTAGACAAATCAGCTTTTCTGCTACCGGCGGTTTGATATGAAATTTTACTGAGAGCTCGGCAACTTTTGGCTACTTCTGTCATTTTTTGGCATGGAATGGGAATCACAGAACAACGCTAAGAAAAACCGGATAAAATGGTCTAACTGAGGGAGCGTCTGCTGTTAATATAGTGTCACACGGAAATAGGATAAGTTCGTTCTGAAGAGCGAATCTGAGCAGAAGTCTTCTCTTGTTTTCATCTAATCCCGGCGCTTGTTCCGCTGCTCCTCATAGCGGCGTTTGAGTCTTTCACGCCGGTCCTGTGGCAGGCTCTGCCAGCGGTCCCACTCTTCACGCAAATGTTTCTTATCTTGCTGCGGCAGGTTCTGCCATCGTTGATAGTTGCGCCGCACTTTATCCTTCTCTTTGGGGCTCAAATCGCGCCAATTCTCGCCATTGCCCGCCGCCCACCCTGCCATTGGCGATATAAGAAACGAGCACAAAATTATTAAAAGAAACCCGCGCTTCATAATTTGCGTGTCCCCGTGGGATTGAACCATAATTCCAGTTAAACTTTCAAAGTAAAATCGACCCTTGAATTCGCTTTTCCGTTAAAGGGATGGCCCTCCGACTGGGCTTCGTTTTTGCGCGCGTCGAGCCCCTCAAGGGCGCTAAGGGATTCGAGCATATCCATCGTTTTAAAAAACTCCAATTGTTCGGTGTCGGTGACAATTTCTTGCGGGATCCTTTCCTGCGGCTGATTGTAAAGACCCTCTAAATTTCCCTTAGCTAAAATCATACTGTAAGCCAGGGCGGCAATGGCCGCCGTGCCAAACGCCGGAATCATCCACATGCGCATCGGCGTAAGCAGGTTACGCCACCAATCCTTTTGCTCTTGCTGCTGAGCCAGTTTCGCAACGGTTTCCCGATAGTAGTTATCCCAGAATGACTGCGGAAGCTCTTCAGGCGCCGCAATCTGCGGCAGCAATCGATGCAGGTCGTCCAGAAACCGGCGGCAGCCCTTACACTCATCAAGGTGCCGTTCAATTCGGCGCTTATCAACGTCAACCTCGCCGTAATAATAAAGAACTAGATCCTCTTCCAGCTCTTTGCACATCGTCTGTAACGGTTCCACAGGTATCTTCATGGCACTCTCCTAAACAAACTCAACCAAACACTGGCGCAACGCCGCCATCGCGCGATGCAGATAGACTCGAACGGTTCCCTCCGTGGTTTTCATCACCTTGGCGATATCTGAGATTGGCAGTCCCTCGCGATTTCGCAATAAAAACGCGGTGCGCTGCTTCTTCGGCATGGCTTCCAAGGTTTCGTCCACGCGCCGCTTAGTCTCTCCCGCGATCGCTTCTTGGTCCGGACTCGATGTGTTGTCCGTCAATTCCTTGCGCTCCAATCCATCGTCTCGATCACTTTCAAGCCTCTCCCATATCACCTTTCCTTTGCGCCTCGTATGATCGAGGCAAAGATTAACAACCAAACGGTAAAACCAGGTGTAGAAACTCGATCGGCCATCGAATTGCTTTATACATGAAAAAGCTCGCAAAAAGGCTTCTTGGGAGAGATCTTTGGCCTCCTCTTTATCGCGCGTAAAATCAAAGGCAATCCGGAACGCCTTCTCCATATAACGCTGGACAAGAATTTCAAAGAACTTCCCCTCGCCGCGCTGACACAATGCGACAACCTCCAAATCGGAAAGCCCTTCCGGAGGGGAATGTTTAATAGTTGTGTGAATGGATATACCCTACCTTAACGCGTGTTTTAGGGCCCCCTTTACAGCTTTAGACGCGCTCAACACATAAAGGTTAACACTGCAGGAGAAGAAAAGAGCCGGCTGCAAGGAGCCAGAGACACAGAAGATTAAGGATGTTGCCGGCTCGGTTCCTGGAATTGCCAAGAGCCGAGACGGCGCTGCCTGAGGTAACGGGGGTGTCGAGACCCTGGCTATCCGTGCGAAGCGGCGATCTAGAAAGAGGAAGCTACGCGACTACTCGGTCGCTAAACCGATTATATTTTCTATGATATCCAATATACGGTTGGTACGCCGGTCAAGAAGTACCACATGACGTTCGACGATTACCCTTTCCCAATATTCCGGAAGCCTTGGGAGGCGCCGATCCAGATCGATCGGAAGAGGCTCGAGTCGTTTTTGCAATCCCGGCGGTAATTGTCCGTTTTTGTCTAGGTGTTTCTGGAAACCGGGAGGGAGCGTGCCGTTTTTTGCTAATCCAGGGGGCAGCCCCTTCTTCGACTTCTTGCTCTGGCGATAGTAAGTCTCAATAATCCTGCGCTCATCAACAAGAAAACGGGCCGGCCTTTTCTCATTTAAGGCCATGGCCGAGTAGCCGCCAAACCACGTCGGCAATGCGACAAGTGTTAAAACAAAAACAGCAGCGATTCTTTTTAAGAACGCGCGTTTGCGATCATCTTTCATCACACCTCCTACAGTTCAACAATTTACTTATTATGGCCTTTGCTGTTTCCAGAATTCTCACGGCTACCGGCGCTCACGATGCCCGCTCCTGCGCTATGAGTCTGGCCGGCTCCAGTAACTATGCTTCTGCTCTGACCATACCCATGCCCCGAACCACCCGCTGATTTACCGGCACCGGTAACGATCCCGCTGCCTGACCCAACATTGCCTTTGGCGTTTCCGCCGTGGATTTTGCCGCTGCCGCTAACAATGCCGCTGTGCGAGGACCGCGATGACTGCCCACCGGCATTAACAACGCCACGGCTTTTGGACGTTGCGGCCGTAGCATTATTAGTTATATTGTTATTGGCGCTCTTGATGCTGCTGATCACCGGGCCCAACTTAAAGCCCGACTTCTGCGCGATCTGCCCCCAGCCCATGTTCTGACTACGCATTGTCAGAACACCTTGCAGCGTTGTCGTTCCGGTACCCGTTGTAACCGTCCCGCCGGTCAGTGCCGCTTGCAACTCCTGCGGCGTCGGCTGATTGATACCAAGCTGATTTAATTGTTCCTTCGCCACGGCCAGGGAAGTAAACACGTTCCCGAAACCCATCTTACCGGTCGGCGGAGCGATGGTCGTAGTCGTCGTGACCGGAGGAGATGCGGGGGTGGTATTGGGTGTCGTCGCGGAGTTTGTCAAGTTAATCGCTGTCCCGTTTCTAAGTCCCGAGACCACCGCATTGGCGTCAGAGCCGAGAAATGAATTGAAATCGCTGCTGATTTTATTCACGACTTTGGTTTCACCCTGGCTTGAAGCCAAAGTATTCATCTTGGTCGCTTCAGTGTTCAATTCTGTAGCTGTCTGGCCAACAGCCCAAACCGGGGACCCCGCGATGAGGCCCGTTGCCAAGACTATCGCTTTAACTTTCATATCTATCCCTCCCTGTGGGAACTATCAGCCGATACCGAGAATTTTTTCCGTCTGTATAATAATTTCAGTAGCAGTTGCCCGGTCTTTGAAGAAAATACCCTGCTTCGCTACTGTGCGCATCCGAGTCGTTTTGGAACTCACTCTTTCAAGCTCGATCTCGATTTCGCGATCGCTGGTCGTAGCCTTGAGTGTTTTCCCTTGCTCAGTCTTGGCTATCGCTT
>JBBDNJ010000237.1:0-14865 GCA_040877705.1 Binatia bacterium
GGAGCGGCAAAACGCTTTCCATCTGTTGGCTAGCGGACCGGCTGCACAGCCTCTACAAGCCGGGCACGAATGAAAAACTGGTAGACATCACGTTCATCCTCACCGACCGGAAATCTCTCGACACGAATATCCGGGAGGACATCGCAAATTTCACCCACCTGAAAGACGTGGTGGGCATTGCCACAAGGGCTGACGACCTGCCGCGCTTTCTCAAAGACCGCAAGCCGATCATCGTCACCACGCAGCAAAAGTTCGCCTGGGTGCTGGATGAACTCCAAAACAACCCGGCGTTGAAGGATCTGCGCGTCGCCTTCCTGATTGATGAGGCCCATCGCTCGCAGGAAGGCCGGATGGGCGC
The DNA here is from genome assembly GCA_040877705.1 of Binatia bacterium. Taxonomy (GTDB): domain Bacteria; phylum Desulfobacterota; class Binatia; order UBA9968; family UBA9968; genus WHTF01. The sequence continues at coordinate 359 of JBBDNJ010000237.1, forward strand.
AGCCATCCGCCTCCCGTTCCGCAAGTCGGATGAACCGGACGCGGACGCTCCGGAGCTAGACCCGGAGGAACAGATTGCCATGGTCATCCGTGAGCACGATGCCAATCAGTTATTCGTCGCGTTCACCGCCACCCCCGCGCCGGCCACCGTCAGCCTGTTCGGCGAGCCGTTCGACAGCTACACCGAGGCCGAGGCTATCGCGGAAGGCTATATCGTGGACGTGGCGGCGAGCATCATCTCTTACAAGACGCTCTACAACCTGCATTGCCATTTCGTTCCCCTGCCCGAGGAGGAGGGAAAAGTCTATCCGAAGACTGTCGTGTCCAAGGCGCTGATGAATGTCGCGTTTCAGGACGACGGCCTGATTCAATACAAGGCCGAGGTGATGCTGCGCATCTTCGAGGAAAAAGTGATGCCGCTCATCGAAGGCCGGGCTAAAGCGATGATCGTCACGAGTTCCCGCGTGGCCGGATTACGTTATTTCAACATCATCAAGGAAAAGCTCAAAGAGCGCGGTGCGAAATACAAAGTCCTCTACGCCTTCTCGGATTTCACGCATCCCGAAACTAACGCGGAAATCCACGAGCATGCTGTCAACGAACTTAAAGACGGCGAGTTGATCGAGGAACGGTTCGAGGGCGAAGATTACCGGCTCATGGTCGTGGCTAACAAATTCCAGACCGGCTTCGACCAGCCGTTGCTCGCTGGGATGTTCCTCGACAAACCGGTCGTAGACCGCAATGCCGTGCAGACGGTGTCGCGCCTGAACCGCTGCCACGAAGGCAAGAAAGACGTGGTCGTTGTGGACTTTACCAACAACGCCGCCGCCATCCTCAGGGCGTTTCAGAAATACCGCAAAGGCACACCGTTCGCGCCGGAAGAACCGGACCAGGACCTTTGTCCACGGCTTTACGCCGAAATTCTTGTCGCGGGTGTGTTCAAGCAGAAGGATGCCGCCGACTTCTCGAAACTGGTTGCCAACGGCACGGACGCGCAGGTGCAGTTCTTCGTCGCCGCTCTGCGCACCCGGTTTCAGGCGAACATTGCGGGCACGGAAGAGCGCAAGGCGTTCGTCTATTTGCTGGCGCGCTACGTCAAGGTTTTCCATTTCTTGACGAGTTTCTTCACCTACTCGACCGAATTGAAGGAGTTCGCGACGTTCGCCGAATACGTCGGCCCGCAACTCATCAAGCAAGGCAGTGTGTCCGACCTAATGAAACAGATCCGGCAAACGGAAGTCATTAAGGCCGCTGTCGAGTATCAGGGCGTCACGACCAGTGCTGGGCCGGTGAAGCTGAGACCGAGCAAAGGCAAAACAGGCACTGGCCCGCCGCCCAAGAAGGTCTCCGTCCAAGATATGATTGACGAGATTCGCGCTAAGTTCGACATCACCGACGAGGAAGCCCTTTACATCAAGCAAGTCACCGATGAGAAAGCTGCCAACGCGGTCATTCGCACGACCGTCCATGCCCACCGTGAGGATCGTATTTACCTCGAAGGCTCATACCGCGGTCAGGTTAACGGCGAGATTCAAACGGCCTATGACGGACGTGGACGTTACGAGGAGTTGGCCGATCCAAAATACACTGACACCGGCGGCATCTTCGACATCATGGCGGTGACAGTGATCCAGACGCATTTATCGTTCGCCGCCTAAAAGCATGAGCAAGCCCATTGACCAAATCCCCGAGGCGGACCGCCCGAGAGAAAAACTCCTCCGAAAAGGGGCGAGAGCATTGAGTGATCAGGAATTGCTGGTGGTGCTGCTGGGGAAGGGCACACCCGGTATGGACGTGATGACTCTTGCAGGCAAACTAGCGCGGTTCATTGACGAAAAGGGTTTAGAAGTTCAAGCGGACGATCTGACGCAGTTCGAAGGCGTAGGAGACGCCAAGGCCACGTTAATTCTGGCGGGGATTGAGTTCGCGCGCCGGCGAATCAAGCCGGAAGGTGCGAAGATCGAAACCCCTGCCGATTTGTTGGCCCACATCAAACACTACGCCGACCGGAAGCAGGAGCATTTTCTTTGCGCGACTATCAACGGCGCCAACGAGATCTTGAATATCCGGGTCGTATCGATTGGTTTGATCGACCGGACATCGGTTCACCCACGAGAGGTTTTCGCGGATGCTTTAGCGGATCGCGCATCAGCGGTCGTCGTCGCCCACAATCATCCTGCCGGAAGTCTTGAGCCGTCGGCCGCTGATATCGAGGTGACCGGTCAACTCAAGGCTTCGGGAATAGTATTGGGGATTGCCCTTCTGGATCACATCATCTTCAATCGCAGCGGGTACTTTAGCTTTCTGGAATCGGGTCGTCTGTGACCGCCGATCAGCCCAGCGCAGTCAGATCAACATCATCGATGGTTTTGCGGAGCTCATGCGCGATGTGCGCTACAAACCGTTGTTCGTTAGAGAATGCGAAGAATACCAGGTCAACACAAAAGTGGTTGGCTGATTAACTCGATCCGAATACTATCGCTAAATCTTTACCGATACCCTCGCATTCGCCAGGGAGTAAACACCATGATCTGTGTCGGTGCCGGTAGGGCGGCTTTGCTGAAAGCGTAGCTGTGAGTTGGCAGATACTTGTGCGGAAAATCTTTGACGAACATGTCTAAAAGCGTGGTGTTTTCCCGATAGTGCATTGGGATCGCCACTTTGGGTTTGAGTTGCTGTAAAACTTCGCGCGCGGTGTCCGGCGGCATCGTAAAAGTGCCGCCAATGGGAATCATCGCAATATCCACTTTGCCGAAGGCTTTAATTTGTTCCGGAGTCAGTTTGTGCGCCAAGTCGCCTAAATGGGCAATGCAGAGGCTGCCAAGGTCAAAAACGAACGCCGCGCCCTTCAGAGCATTGCCGAATTGCTGCTGATAGACCGGCACGGTGTAAATAAGCACGTCACGCACCGTGGTGCTGATTTTGTTCCATTCTGCCCCGTAGTTTGCCAACCCGCGCAGGATGACGGGTTTTCCTTTGGCGATTTCAACGTAGTTGTGATTCGGATGTTCCCGGCCAACCGTAACGGCATGGGGGGTCACGTCGGGAGTCGGATACATGCCCGGCGCAATCGGATCGGTGATGATTTTGGTACCTCTGCTCGAGGTAATCTGAAAAAAATTATGGCCGAAAAACTCGATGACGGCATCGGCTTGCGCGGCATAGACCGGCCGGTTAAATCCGCGCGCCACGTCGAGCTCTCGACACGCGGAATGAGCCGGAACAGCCGATAAGAGGATCAACAAAACCAATAATAGCGTTCTTCTCATGGCGACTTGCTTATGAAAAGCGAACTCTATGGCTGATTTGCTCGGCTTTGAAGAAGTCTGCCACATAATCGCTGGCGGGGTTGCGCATCAAATTCTCGGCCTTATCGACCTGCTCGAAACGTCCCTTCCTCATGACCGCGATTCGATCCGCCAAAGCGATGCCATCCGCGACATTGTGCGTGACATAAATGGTCGTCAACTTGTTGTCCTGATGGAATTTGACGATCTCGCCGCGCATTCTGAGGCGGTTCGGCGGGTCGATGTTGCTGAGCGGTTCGTCCATTAGGAGAATTTGCGGCGCGGTTGCCATGGCCCGTCCGAGCGCAACCCGCTGTTGCTGTCCGCCGGAAAGTTCCATCGGTTTGCGGCTAAAGAAAGAGTCTTCTATGCCGACGCGCTTGGCCAGGGGCCGGAGCAGCTCGCCGATTTTATCGTTGGACCATTTACGCACTTTGAGAGGTAGGGAAAGGTTGCTATAACGGCTTTCATCAAACACCCTCATATGCGGCCAGAGAGCAAAATTCTGAAAGATCATTTGCACGTTGCGTTTGCCGACGGGAATTTCATTAACCGGCACGCCACCGATGAAGATGGTGCCGGCGTCGGGTGTTTCCAATCCTGCGATGAGCCTGAGCGTGGTGGTCTTGCCGCAGCCGCTTTCGCCAACGACGACGAGAAACTCGCCGCTCTGCACGTCGAGACTCGCTTCGTCGACGGCCAGAATTCGACCGAATTTTTTCGTCAGGCCGCGTAGTGATAGAGAAACCACAGGAGTATGCTAGTAAAGGAAGGGAGGAAAAACAATATAAAAACGGGGCTAGCGCCCGTGACCCCGATTTGCTTATTATGACCGCCATCCGAATTACCCTTATTTACCTTTTACTTCTGAGGAGATGGGTATGAACCGAATACTTTCACCTGATGATTTGATCTCTGATCTGCAACAAACGCTGCGGGAGCGCCACCCGAAACCTCATCCGGTTCGCCAGCTTCTTCTGAGCGGACGGCTTACCAAAGGGCAGCTCCAGGGGTGGGCGAAAAATCAATTTCACGAATTTCGCAACATCCACCGTTTTTTCGGTATTCGTTATCAGAAGTGTCCTATTTCGGAATTACGACGGCTACTGTTGGAAAATATGGTGGAAGAGGAGGGGGAAGACTTGTTCGGCGGGAAATATCCCAGCCATCGCGAACTGTGGGTGCAGTTTGCCCGCGGATTGGACATTGCGCCCGATGAGATTTTAAATTATGAGCCCCTGCCGGGAATCCGCGCCGCCCTGGAGATGTATGTCTCGCTGGTGCAGCAGAGTCATTGGGCCGTCGCGATAGGAACAGGACTGGTCTTTGAAGGGGGTGGCCCGAAGCGGATGAAAGAGGAGCGCGAGGCCATTGAGAAGTATTATCCCTGGATTCCGGCCAACAGCTTGGACTTCTTCCGCGCCCACGAATACCATGACGAGGGTCACGGCGACATGGTGAGCAACGTGATCAAGCAGCACTGCATGGAAGAGAAGCTGCAAAACGAGATGCGCCAAGCCGTCAGACAACGTGCGGACATCATGTGGCTGCAGAACGATTGCATTTACAACGCCTTTGTCCGTCCATCGCTGGCGCCGGAAACGATCAGGGAAATAGAAGGGCGGCTTGAATGATTCAAGCACAGTCCAGGTTTCAAAGTTCAGCGAAAGTTGGAATGAGTAGTCAAGTCATCGATTTACGTAGCGACACCGTAACTAAACCGTCAGCGGCAATGCGCCAAGCAATGGCTGAGGCCGAAGTGGGCGACGATGTGTTTCTGGAAGATCCGACGGTCAACCGCTTGCAAGACCGCGCGGCGGAAATCTTTGAACGCGAAGCGGGACTGTTCGTTCCCTCAGGCTCTATGGGCAATCTCACCTGTATCATGGCGCAAACCCGGCCTGGCCAGGAAGTGATCTGCGAAGCGGCCGGGCATATTTACAATTATGAAATGGCCGCGATGACCGCCGTTGCCGGCGTGCTGCCGCGCGTTATTAACACGGATAAAGGCATTATGACCTGGGAGCAGATTTCGCGCGCCGTTCGCCCGAAAATTTATTACCGCGCGCAGACAGCTCTGATTTCGCTGGAAAACACTCACAACATGGCGGGCGGTACGGTTTATCCGACGCGTTTGGCCCACGCGATTTGCGATCGCGCCCACGAGGCAGGGTTAAAGGTTCATCTCGATGGCGCGCGGATCTTCAATGCGGCCGTTCATCTCGGCCAGAGCGTTGCGGAGGTTTCCCGGAAGTTCGATTCAGTCCAGTTTTGCTTGAGTAAAGGATTAGGCGCGCCGGTGGGCTCGATCATCGTCGGTTCACGCGAGTTCATCGAGCGCTGCCGGTCGATCCGCAAAATGCTCGGTGGCGGCATGCGTCAGGCCGGAGTGATCGCGGCGGCTGGATTAGTTGCCTTGGAGCATGGGCCCAAGCGCCTTCATATCGATCACGACAACGCCAAAATTCTCGCACAGGGATTGGCCCAAATTCCCGGGATTCGTGTGGATCCCACATACGTTCAAAGCAACATCGTCATTTATGACATTAGAGAGACGAAACTGAGCTCCACAGAATTTCTCGAGCGAATCGCCCGGCGCAAGGTGCTGGGAGTGCCGGTCGACCCGGAGCGTGTCCGCATGGTGACGCATCTGGATGTGAATCGATCGGATATCGAAAACGCAATTCGGGTTATCGGCGAAGTTTTGCGTGCCGGCATGTAACAGTCCTAAATCACCTCATCTCTATCCTGCGGGGCTCGTGCTTGCGGTTTTGCGCTTTTTAGCCGTGGCTATCGAACGGAGCGCATCCTCCGCGACTATTCGACCGATAGGTCCGGTGCTATAGCAAGCTTGCGTGACCCTGCTATCCGAATCGACAATGAAATTGGTCGCATGGATAATTTTCCGCCGCTCTTCCCAATAGGCGCCCACTTTTTCCGCGTCTTGCGGAACCTGCAGCCCGTAGGCTACGGGAAATGTCGCATTGACTCGCTGAACCATCTCTTTAGCTTTGTCGAGCGGATCGACGGAAAGAGCGATCACATCGACGTTCTCTTGTTTAAACTGCTCCATGTGGGCTTGGAAATCGGCTAACTGCCGAACGCAGTAGGGTCACCAGACACCACGGTAAAAGATCAAAACGCCGTACTCGCCGCGCAAATCATTCGGGATGTTGAGCGGCCGACCGTCAGTCAATTGAACCGTATACTCAGGAAATAAATCGCCTGTATTGAGTTGTCGCGCCATCTTTGCTGTATCCTTTCAGTTCAGTCCGTTTAGATGCTTCGACTCCTGTTCTCGTCGCAGCGGCGGCCCGGTCCAAATCCTTGAAGTCCTAGTTGTTAAGACCGAGGAGCGTTGCCGCGGTGCCACCCAGGATCTGCTGTTTTTCCGCGTCCGAGATGCGCAGTTGTTGTACCGTATCTACCGCCCTCTTGAGTGGGATGGGCACGGGCGGCGAATCGCTGCCGAAGACGACATGGTCAATGCCAATCGTATCGATGGCGCACTGAACTGCCGGCGGATGGTAGCAAACCGTGTCGACATAGAGCTGCCCGATGTAACTGGCCGGTGGACGAGTCATTACGTCCGGCTCCCAGGGGCCGAAGTTCATGTCCTGCCGTAGCTCATAGCCGGAACCGTAACGGCCTGGCAGCATCGGTAAAGCTCCGCCGACATGGGCGCAGACCATTTTGAGTTTAGGGAAGCGTTCGAACCCGCCGGTAAATATGAATCGGGTGAGAGAAAGCGTCGTGTCGAATGGCCTGCCGAGCAGCTCCGGTAAGCGAAAGATCTCCATCTTCTCATTGCCGATGGTAAACTTCGGCGGATGGACAAACAGGGGAACTTCGAGCGCGCTGACCAGCTCGAAAAAAGGCGTGGCGCGCGGAGAATCGAGATACTCGCCGTTCACGCTGGAATTTATCATGATCCCTTTGAGTTTGTACTCGCGGATCGCTTTCTCGGTTTCCTTTAGGATTTTGTCGTCTTCGAATGGGACCGAGCAGGCCAGACCGAGCAAGCGTTTCGGATGTTTACTAGTCAGCTCAGCGGCGTGCTCGTTGAATTCCTGGACAACCCGAAGCGGATCGGCGCCATCGGGCGAGCGGATCCAATTGTTACCGAAGACCGTAATGTCCACCTCGGCTTCGTCCTGTTCCTTGAACAGACGGTCAAGATCAAAAATCGACTTTGGCGATTTCGGATGAAACCAACTCTCGGGCATTAAATGTGCGTGGCAGTCGATAATCATAAGGGATTAACCTTTCAGCAGAGTAGTGTCTTTCGCCTCTCACGAGATATCAAATTTAATCCCTTCTGGCGATAGGGTTTTGAAGACTCTCCGGCATTCAATTCTCATGTCATTCGGAATTTCGCAGCGCGAGCCGAGAGCAACTATTACGAAGTAAGTTTCAGTCCGATGATACCGGCCACAATCAACCCGACACACGCTAAGCGTGCCGGAGCGGCGGATTCCGCGAAAAGAATGATGCCCAGGATAGCGGTTCCGGCCGCCCCGATACCAGTCCAAACGGCGTAGCCCGTACCGACAGGAATCACCTTCAGCGCCTGCGCAAGGAAATAAAAGCTGGCGATCATTCCCGCTACCGTGGAAAGGCTTGGCCAGAGTTTGCTGAAACCGTCCGTGTATTTAAGGCTGATCGCCCACGCAATTTCCAAGATGCCCGCGATAATTAAATTGATCCAAGCCATCCCTGTACCCCGTTACTGAATTATCGACGACAGAGCAGCGTCGTCGATTTGCCACCGGTCGATCCGTAATCCTACGGCGAATTTGTAACGTACACAACTTTGGAATTAGATCAGAGCGTGTGCTAGAAGCTTTACGATGACCCGCACAAAGACAGAATTCCAACGCTTAATCCGGGCAGCCATCGGCGACGTCAAAGCTGAGCTCATTATCACCGGCGGCAAGCTGATAAACGTTTATTCCGGAGAGATTCTCGAAGGCTTCGAAATCGCCGTTATCGGCGGGCGAATCTGCTATGTAGGGCCAAGCGCGCAGCATACCCGCGGTGAAGAGACGAAAATCATTGATGCATCCGGGCTTTATGTTTCGCCCGGTTTTATCGACGGGCACACTCACATCGGTCATTACGCCCGGCCATTCGAGAATCTTCAGTCGTTCCTGCCGCACGGGACAACTGCCATCGTTGCGTCATGCGACGAGCTGGCGACCGTTTTTGGCTTTCGCGGGCTCAAGGTTTTCCTGGAGGAAGTGGAACGTCATCCTCTCGATGAGAATACGCTGATGGTTGTTGGCAGTGACGATCACGACATGGCGTTTTGCGCCAATGCGCTGATCGAAGCCGGGGGCGGAATGGCGATTGTTCATCGGGCCGCGGTGCTGGAGAAAATAAATTTTCCTTTCGGCGGAATCTTCTCTCTGGATCCATGGCCAACGATGGCGCGGGGACTGCGGCGGATCCAGAATCGCCTAAAAGAAATGGGCTCGTCTTTCGACAAACCCATTTTTGCGCTTAATTTTTTGCCGTTTGTAACCCTTCCGTCGCTCAGGATTACGTCGCGCGGACTCGTTAATGTGAAGGAGCGGAGAATCGTGCCCCTTTTGGTGGATGAATGCTCTTAGGAAACACCTTCTTTTTTTGCGTCTTGGCGCAGTGGTAAGACCCTTCCTTCTTTTCTCATTGATACATGCCCTTCGAGAACCGCGCCATCGCCGATCACCAGGCTTTGAGTCGTGACATCGCCGACTACAGAACCGGGCGGTTGGATATCCAGCTTCTTTTCTGCTTGAACATCGGCCATCACTTTACCCTGTACCACGATGGATGCGGCCGTAATTTTCCCTTTAACCGTCGCCTGTTGTCCGATAGTAATGCTGGCTTGTGCCGTAATCTCCCCCTCGACGTCACCGTCGATGGTCGTCGGTCCATCGAAGAATAGCTTTCCGTTAATTTTGGTGCCTGGCCCGAGGTAGGCTCCTGAGTCGTGTGGTCTATTCGCGTCTGCCATTAGCTCCCCCTTTCGGTACAAGGTTGAGAATATAAAATACATTGCTAAATTTGTCCACTAAAGAATCAGAGGCTAGAGGTATGCGGTTTGTTTTGCCTAAATGCGCCAGGGTCTGTATAAAGCGTCTGACAAGTTGTTTTAAGAAAAGGGCGCGACTGCATCGTTGCTCACTCATATCGCACCGAAATAAGCTCGCTTCGACTGAAAATTAGCGCTGCTTTTTACAAAGAATACTTCTAACTTATCCTTCGCTTAGGAGAACTAACATGAAAATTAACGATCTTAGAGACTATCTGGACGTGTTGGATGAGTTCGAAGAATTGCAACGGATCGAAGCCCAAGTCGATTGGAATCTTGAAATGGGCGCCATCACCCGACGCTGTTACGATCTTGGCGCGCCGGCTGCCCTGTTTGAGAACGTAAGAGGATATCCTCAAGGGTTCCGCACTCTCGGAGCACCATTAGGTGCGAGCAAGAAAAGAGGACATTCGCTTTTTGCTCGCACCGCGCTGGCGCTCGGTATGCGGCCGAATGCGTCGGCAAAAGAAATCATGCAAACCTACCTGCAACGTAAAGAAAAATTAATCAAGCCCGTCATTGTGAGCACCGGACCCTGTAAAGAAAATATCATGAAAGGGGCGGACGTAGATGTTCTCAAGTTCCCCATTCCGCTGATTCATGGGGGTGATGGCGGAAGATATATTGGCACGTGGCACACGGTCATAACCAAGGATCCGGATAGCTCGTGGGTCAACTGGGGTATGTATCGCCTTATGGTCCATAACCGAAACACATTGGGATGTCTTTTCCCGATGCAACAACATATTGGCCAGATGTATCAAAAGTACGAGTCGATGAATCGGCCGATGCCGGTGGCCGTGGCGATCGGCGGACAGCCGGTAATTCCGATTGTGAGTTGCGTGCAACTGCCCCCTTACGTTAATGAGGTCGAAGTTGCCGGCGCGTTGCAGGAGACACCGGTTCCGTTGGTGAAATGCGAGACCATCGATCTCGAGGTTCCTGCGAGCGCGGAAATTATTCTTGAAGGAGAGGTGTTGCCGCACGAACGCATGATCGAAGGGCCTTTCGGCGAATACATGGGTTATGAGGCGGGAAAATCTTCACCGAAACCCGTTATGAAGATCAACGCCATCACCTATCGAAATGATCCTATTCTACCTTTCTCGAACATGGGAATGCCGGTGCATGAGGGGCAGACAGCAACGGCGTTGATTAAGGGAGCGGAAATATTTTCCGAGCTTAAAAAGCTCGGCCTGCCGGTTAAGGGCGTATTCTGTCCGCCTTACGCCGTGGGACACATGGCGGTGGTATCTACTGAAGTACCGTTTGTGAATTTCGCCCGCCGCGTCGCTCATGCTCTATGGGCGACTAAGCCCGGGCTGTTTACCTACTACATTGTCATTGTCGACTCCGACGTTGAACCAACGAACATGGATGAGGTTCTGCATGCGATTACGACCAAGTGCCATCCTGTGAATGGAATTCACCAGGTACCGCACAATCCAGGGTTCCCGGTTTTGCTGCCGTTTTTGCCGCAAAAAGAGCGTCTCATAGGCGATGCGGCGGGCGTGATCTTCGACTGCACATGGCCCAAGGATTGGCCCGAAGAAACGATTCCCGTGAAGGCCACTTTAGAGAATCTTTGGCCGAAAGAGTTGCAGGAGAAGGTTGTGAAGAATTGGCGTGCTTATGGGTTTAATAACTCTGGTGAGTGACGACTCGGACCGGCTTTTAAGTCTTTTCGTCTCATTTCGTATCCGCTTAGATCGCCTTTGGCGTAATACTTTCTTCCTCTTGAACCCACTCTTGAAATCGGCTTTCCAGTATTCGCCACTGTCCACCAACCTTAAAGGCAGGGATCTGGCGGTGCTGGATCATTCTATGCAGAGTTCTTTTAGAAATCTTTAGAATACTGGCTGCCTCGGCGAGGGTTAATAACTTGATGGCCGTATCGGCTGTTTTCATTTCCATGGGTACTCCCGAACGATCCCATCAAGCAAGGCCTATGCCACCCCGTAGTATTCATGTAACTATTTGGTTGTATTAAGGAACCGGCGTGTTTGACGGCGACAAAACCTTGCGTTCGGTCGAAAAATCGACAGCATCGAACTCAAGGCGACAAAAATGGCAATAAGGAAGGAGTCTAACAAGGGCATTCCAGTACGGCTTTTACAGGAATATTTCGCACTTCTGCGTCAAGTGTCGTGGCGGCTTGTTAGTTAGTGCATTGTGGTGCGAGGAGGGGGATTTGAACCCCCACGCCATTTCTGGCACTAGCCCCTCAAACTAGCGGAGGGCATTTTCGGAAACTCAAAGAGAAACGGTGGGTTAGCGATAACCTGCCGTTTTTTTTCGCCTTCTTCGGCTCCTTGGTTACTTTCTCTAGTTTCACATTGTTCTAAAAGGGTGTGGATAACTCAGAAATTTTGCAACAGGATTGCAACAGGGGGAAATATGGGGGAAGGCTGGCTCTTCAATTTCTGTAGAGTGACGGCAGAAGGAAAGCGCGAGTGCGCTTCCTTCGGGAGAGGGATTAAGTGGTGGGATTTGTCAGCAGGGCGATCAGGATATCTTCTCCGATCACGGCCATTTCGGTATGCATCTCGCAGAGAGCATCGAAGTGCTTCTTCCCTCCAGGATATGCGCGCTCAAGGCGCCCGTGAAGTTCCACGGCCCGCTTTAGACATTTGCGGTACGTCGGATCTCTCACTATCGCTCGATCCGCCGCTAATAAAATACTTGTCTTGTCCATGGCACCCTCCATTTTTAGAAAGTCGATTTTCGCCTGCTCATCCCCCGCCTTTACGAAAAGACAATCTTTGCTCGATCGCGTTCAATGCCGGCACGATCATGGCCGGGATTCTCGATTCGCCGGCTTCCCAGTATTGATATGTTCGGAGCGATACTCCCAGCTTTTGTGCTAAGGCAGTTTGACTGAGGGTAAGTTTTTTCCGTGTCGCCTTGAGTTCCTTGCTTGTCATAATTGACTTATACGCAATTTTTGCATAGATTGCAAGCATGGCGAAGAAAAAAAAAGCTCCGCACAAGTTGCTTACCGCCCTGCACGACGCACACGACCGGAGAGAACGACTTGAGCGACTACTAGAAAGTCCCAACCTGGACGAGATCGAAGAGGTCCACCTACGTCACTTGGTTGTTCAGGCGATGGAGCGGTGTGAGCAGGTATGGCAGCAAATCGAAGGGCTGCCGGAACACCTCGAAAGGGAGAAGCTACTTGCTTTCGGTCAAGAGAGAAAAGCACAGGCCTTGGCCATGGTTCAAAGGCATAACGAGCTTAAGAACGAAGACCGATCAAGTGATCTTTGCTACATTAGGGAAGCCCTCCCTTTTGTAAAAGGACTTACAGCAGAAGCCGCCGGCAAAGAAATCTCAGACAAGCTCTCCCGCTACCTGCTCGAAATAAAACGCGCTCGATCTATCCGCCGAGAGGTTTCAGAACTTCGTAAGGGCAAAAAGGGCAAACACGCCAAGCTGCAAACGCCCAGAGGAAGACCCTTAAACGAAATCCGCCAGCGCGTAACCGACTGTTTCAAAAACTCCCGTTAATCTTCATCATTTCCGCATAAAACTTTTTTCGTGGCCTCGTGCGACGGTTAGGCCACGGCGCGCGTAGTAAGTGTGATCGCAGCACATTTAACAACGCAAACGCGGAGGAAACAATGAACACCGGCGGCAAGATGGCAAAAATCACTATTCTGATCCGTGATTCCAAAACACGCTTTCAGGAAAAAGATAAGGTCTGGATGGTGAAAATGCTGGAGGAGGAGATTGACCGAGTCTTTGGGGATGATCTTGAGCGGATCTATCGCGAACTGGAAGCCAGCAAGCCGCCGACTCCTCCTGACCCCTTCGCATCGTTTCGGAAGCGCAGAACACCATAGACCAATGGTGACCTCATGGATCAAAATTCGGGCCGGGGGAAGGTCAAGAGGCTGATGGCTTCTAATATCGGCTGGATCAAGCTTCACCGGCGCGTCCGTGATCACTGGCTCTGGAAGCGATCAAAAAAACTTTCATGGCTGGAAGCGTTCGAGGATTTATTGATGGACGCGAATCATCACGACTCGAAAATGACAATGGGTTTCAAGTTGATCGCGGTGAGACGTGGGCAAGTCATGACCACTCAGATGGGACTCGCTAAGCGCTGGGGTTGGAATCGTAAGAGTGTAGCGAAATTTTTTCACCTCTTAAAAGCGGACACCATGGTGGACATTGAAACACACACCGGAAGGGGCACCGACGGGGACACTCGATACACGCTTATAACTATTTTGAATTACGAGAAATATCAGGGCGAGCCGGGTGACAGCGTGGACACAAACGTGGACACAAACGGGGACACAAACGTGGACACAAACGGGGACGGATCAGGGACACATAAGGGACACATCGGGGGCACATCAGAAGAAGAAACTAAGAAGAACACTAAGAAGAACACTAAGAAGTTAAGAAGAGAGAGCGCGCACCAGACACCCTTGCCGTTTGACTTCTCATTTACTGATGAACACGCGGACCTAGCTCAAAACATCGGAGTAGATATCGAAAATCAGCTTCGCATGTTCCTAAGCAACGCGAAGTCAAAGAACGTCCGGTCTTACGACTGGAATGCAGAATTTACTAAGTGGTTAAGTCGTGAAAGAGAATTTCAGCGGAACGGTCATGGCAGAGTATCTAAGCAAACTGATCAGCTACAGCAACTCGCTGATGCAGACTTAGGAGATGAATAGATGAATCAGAAGTTTTTCAAAGAAAGATTCATGGCCTTAGTCGCCGGCTTTCCAAACAGTAGCGCAAGAGTCACCGCAAAGACGGAGCAGGTTTACTTTGAAGCACTGAAGACGTTGCCCGAGGAAGAGTTCAACCATGCGGTACGGCATTGTCTACTTGACTGCAATTTCTTTCCGACGATTCATGAACTTTACAATCGTCGCGATGATCGATCAGAGTTAGAGAGGAGAATGACTAGCTGGCGTCCAAAGTCGCTGCCGGAGGAAAACGAGGCCCGCGAAATATCCTCGGTTGACGATTTTTGAGGGCGCACTTTTCGACGGGATGAACTTAGAATGCTGAAACTTCTCTCTTGCAAAATCGTCGCAACGCACCTCGATATCTCGTTGCCGACACTTTGCCGAATGATCCGGCGAAATGAAATTCCGCACGTTCTCATCAAGAAAGGGAAGC
>JBBDNJ010000238.1:0-14810 GCA_040877705.1 Binatia bacterium
GATCACGGTTGCCGGCGCGACCTTCCAAACCGATAAGGTCTTTGTCGGCGTCCTCGTCTTCGCGCTGACCGGGATGATCGGCATGGAGTTGCTGACGCGGGTGGAGAGGCGCTTCGATAAGTGGCGCCCCCAAGTGGGAGCGCAAGCGCAGGGCTAGTAAGCGCAACGACTGTAGCTAAGTTTGTGCTCTCAAAGGGCCTGCCTGTAGGGGTAGGCCCTTGCTATTTTCCGGCTCAAATAGAGTGGCACCCAGCTCGGTAGCCAGCACCCTCTTGATGGGCCGCTATTGCCCTTTGCCATTCTTCACTTTAGATTTGATGCTAATAGAAAGGGCCCCCGTATCCATGCGCTCACTCAGATCCGGCTTGAAATTACTAAATTTATTTACGGTCGTGCTCCTGCTCACCGCCACAGGTTGCGGCTACAACAGCCTTCAGGGGCTGGATGAAGAAGTGAAAGCCGCCTGGTCGGAAGTTCAGAATCAGTATCAACGCCGGGCCGATCTCGTGCCGAATTTAGTCGCCACCGTCAAGGGGGCAGCCCAGTTTGAACAAGATACCCTTACAAAGGTGATCGAAGCCCGAAGCGCCGCCACATCGGCTAAAATCGATGCTAATTCGCTCAATAATCCGGAAGCTTTCAAGAAGTTCGAGCAGGCGCAAAGCCAGCTCTCCGGCGCCTTGTCCCGGTTGCTGGTGGTGGTCGAACGTTATCCGGAACTAAAGGCCAACCAAAACTTTCAAAATTTACAAGCTCAACTGGAGGGTACCGAAAACCGTATCACGGTAGCACGCAAGCGCTACATCGAACGAGTCGCTCAGTACAATACTCAGGTGCGCTCCTTTCCGACTAATCTGACGGCAAAATTCCTTTTGGGACTAGAGGTGCGGCCGACTTTCACCGCCGAAGAGGGCGCACAGAAGCCACCACAGGTAAAATTTTAATAAAGCGGGCCCTATCACGGATCTGGTGCGGACATTTTCATCGATGGAGAACGATGCGGCATGAATCTCAGGCCTCATCGCACTCTAGCATTCAGCATTTTCTTGATCTGTCTCGCATCGGCTCTGGTGTACGCCCTCGAAGTTCCACCCCTGCGCGGCCGTGTTAACGACTACGCCAAGATTCTTTCCGCAGATCAAACTCGCGCGTTAGAAAATCAACTGGCACAATTCGAACAGGAGACCGGTCATCAGGTCGCCGTACTGACAGTTCCTTCGCTCGAAGGCGACTCCCTCGAAGGTTTCAGCATCCGCGTCGCGGAGAATTGGAAAATCGGCCAAAAGGGCTTTGATAACGGCGTCATCTTCATCGTTGTTCCCAAGGATCGCCGGTTGCGCCTTGAGGTAGGATACGGCTTGGAAGGTGTTTTGCCTGACGCCATAGCGAACCAGATCATCAGCCAGTATGTAGTTCCCCGCTTCCGCGCCGGTGACTATGCCGGCGGTATCGTCGCCGGCGTCGACGCCGTGTTGAAAGTAATTAAGAAGGAACCGCTTCCCGACGCGGCCCTTCAAAAACCCACGAACGCCGATGGTTTTGGCGTTGGTTCCATCGTTGTATTGGCTATTTTGCTTGTGGGAATGGGAATCCTGTCGATAACATCTAGCGCGACAAGGCGAAAAAAGGGAATGTGGGCAACTCGCGGTAGGCACTATCCCCCGGTCATCTGGGGCGGTGGTTTTGGCCGCGGTGGATTTGGCGGCGGAGGAGGAGGGTTCGGTGGAGGTGGTGGTTTCGGGGGCGGTGGCGGCGGGTTCGGCGGCGGTGGAGCCTCAGGCAGTTGGTGATCATGCGAGCCGAAAACTTTTTCACTGAAGCAGAGCAAGAACGTATTCACCAGGCCGTTATCGACACGGAGTCCAGGACCTCCGGCGAGATCGTGCCGATAATCGTCACCGCAAGCGCGCGTTATACGGAAATCGAACTTTTGGGTCTCATCGCCGGTCTCTTTCTCGGAATGCTGGCAGAGTGGTTCTGGAGCGATCCGTGGGGATCTCATTACTTCAATCTTTGGCCGGTAATCGGAGCAACGCTCGGCTTTCTTCTTGGCCGTGTTCCGTCGATCAAGCGGCGGCTCGCATTTGACAGTCGAATCGCTGAGGCCGTTAACGATAGTTGCCTTGCCGCATTCACCGAGTACGGCCTTCACTACACGCGCGACCACACCGGCATTCTGATTCTCGTATCTCTCTTGGAGCACCGCGTCGAAGTCCTGGCCGATCGCGGCATCAACGAAAAAGTCGAACCCGGCACGTGGGATGAAATAGTAAAAACTCTCACGGCGGGCCTCAAGTCCGGTCATGCTTGCGATGCATTCTGCAAAGCCATTGACCGATGCGGCGAAATCTTAGCCGCTCACTTTCCGCGCCAAGACGACGACCGCGACGAACTGCCGAACAAGTTGGTTACCGAATCTTAGGCTAGCACTTCCGCCATCTACGCAGGGTCACGTCGGCTTACTTTCGAACCAACCGGACGTCCACTGCCGCCACTCCACGGCCCTGCGCCCGCACCATCACTGGATTGATTTCCATGTCCGTCAAGTGATATCGATGCGCGGCGAAGATATCTGACAGCCCGACCATCGCCTTCACCAGCGCGTCGATATCGCGCGGACCTTGCCCGCGCACGCCTTGAAGCACTTTAAAACCGCGCAGATCTTGCAACATAGCGCGCGCTTCTCCTTCATCGACGGGTAGCAAACGAATCGCGACGTCTTTTAGGACTTCAACGAAGATGCCTCCGAGACCGACCATCAAAAACGGACCGTATTGCGGATCCGTGCGCGCGCCGAGCAATACTTCCGTGCCCTGAACCATTTCCTGCACCAGCAGATGGCCTCTGCCGAGCGTTTTGGTCAAAAGCTTTTGCCCTTCCGCAACAACTTCGTCGGCGCTCTTCAAGCCAAGCACAACTGCGCCGGATTCGGTTTTGTGGACCACTTCCGCGGCAATGAGTTTCAACGCAATTGGAAAGCCGATTTCTTTGGCCTTTGCGCCGGCGTCAGCCGCGGTCCCGACCAAAGCTTGCTTCGGCAAATCGATACCGCGGCTTTGCAATAAATCGTTCAGCTTGTCACCTTCGAGATCCTCCGCCTTGCCGTTTGCCACCGGCAAACTCGGAATACCAAACCGTTCTCGCTCGCCGTATAAACCCAGGCCGGCCAGGGCGCGCAGGGTTGGCTTGATCGCCTGTAAAAATGGAATACCCGCTTGGTCCTGGAAGGTTCGGCTCTCGTCGGTGCAGCTGTACGTTGATCGGGCGAAGGCGAGGATCGGCTTATCCGTGGCGGCGGCGAGATTCTTAAAAAGGGTCGCCTCTCGTTTTTCCGGAAAGCGCGGCAACTCACCGTGAATGGCGAGTAAATCGACGCCGTCATCTTCGGCATGCAGCTTCACAATATTGACGAAGCCCTGCTCGTCGCCGAAACCGGCAACGCCGCATTCCAGTGGATTTTCGACCGCCAGTTCCGCCGGAATCAACGAGCGCACGGCGTCTTTGGTCTTATCACTGAGCTGGGCCAGGTTCGTGTTCAGCTCTTCGACATGGTCGCAGATAAGACCTTTCATGCCGCCCGAATTGACCACGATAGCGGCGCGACTGCCGCGCGGATAGCGACCTCCCATGAACGCCAAGGTCATCTCCGTTAGATCTTCCAACGTCGGGCAACGGATCAAACCCAGCCGTTTGCACACCGCGTCGAACACTTCATCCGCCCCTGCCAATGCCCCGGTGTGGGAAATCGCCTGGCGCTTGCCCATCTCGGAGCGGCCGAGTTTGACGACGAGGATCGGCTTGTTCTTGTTAAGCGCCTGAGCCGCAACGGCCATAAACTCGTTGGGGCGGCGAATGCCCTCCGCCATCAGCAGGATCACCTTGGTCTCCGGATCGTCGACCAGGAATGAGAGATAATCGACGAGATCGAGGCTGATTTCGTTGCCACTGGAGACCGCGTAGGTAAAACCGATGCCGCGCTCGCTCGCGCCTTTGATCCAGTTGCCCAGTGATCCACCGCTCTGGAAGATCAGACCCACCGGGCCTTGCTTCAATAGCGGCGTCGAGGTTGGGAAGGTCCACAGTCCTTCGGGCACGGAGTAAGAGCCCATACAGTTTGGCCCGCAAATGACGAAACCCGTGCGCGCACACAAATCCTTCATCGCTTGAGCGCGCTCTTTGCCTTTGGGATCGTCACCCTCGCCGAAACCGGCGGTATAAATGGTGGCTGACTTGACCCCGAGCTTGACCGCCTCTTCCAAAGTACCCAACACGGCGCGGGTCGGAATCAAAATCAGTAATTCTTCGGGCGCCTCGGGCAGCGCCGAGAGATTGGGATAACATGGATTGGCTTCTATCTCTTGATAATTAGGATTGATCAAAAATACTTTGCCGCCATAAGCTTTCTTGAGATTGCGAAAGATGCCCATCGGCCAACGGCCTTTGGGTGATGCACCGACAATGGCCACCGATTTGGCGGCGAGAAGATTCTCAACCGGCTTGCGATTAAAAGTCATTACTTGTTCCTTATTAAATGAAGGTCATTTTCCCTATGTCATAGCCGCAGGGTCGACAACTTTTCTCGCGAGGCCTGAAGCACTTGCCGCATGGGTTCAACGTCGATGACGAGCGACGAGAGCTCGAGCTTTTCCTGCCGCAGATTCTCCGGCACCGATTCGGTCACCTCCGGCTCCAATACGTGATAGACGGGGATCTTCAACGCGACTCCGGCCAGCGGCCCGGCATAACTCGGATCGCCCTCGGTCACGGTTTCGGCGAAAACTTCTACCCCGCTGGTTTCGCCGTTGCCCAAAACCACCGCTAAGTTTTCCGGACCATACTGGTCCGCCAGGCGCTTGATGACTCCCTGATTCTCGAAGTTCATCGCACCCGCGGCGGTTCAAACAAAGCACTCGGTGACCTGAAAGACGACTTCGAAACCGCCGCCTTCCAGGCATTCGGCGATCACGGGCCCCGGCACTCCGTCGCGTTCGCCGATGGCGATGACTTTCTTACCCTTCAACATTTGACCTCCATGGCTCTTCTGCGTTCTCGACCAAAAAAGAACAACCATCTGAAAGCTGCGTCATCTTACCGAGAAATAAGCTTCCTTTCGAGATGAACAATGAATTTTTGATGCGCCCGGCGCGCAATGCATCCAGCGCATGACCGAGATAGGAAACCGCCGAAGGAATATGTCCCTGTGTCGGCGCATAACCGACCATGCCGCGGTCGCGGACGAAATCTTCCATTTGATCTTTTTTGAGCTGGCCGCGCATGACCGCCAGGGCCGCCAGCGTCCGATAATTGGTTCGCGGCACATCGCCGCTTCCCGAGGGCACGGTGATTTCCGGATTATGCAGCTCCACGGCGTAGCGGTCGACATCGGTAAGTTTCATTCCTAGTTTCTTAAGCGGCGTCTCGGCCAAGCCTTCGGCCATCCCTTGCGGCGAAGAAGCCGCGCCGACACGATGAAACGACGCCGAATTCAGTCTGAGACAGGGTTGGTTCTTTTTAGGCGGCCCCAATAGGACGGCGAAACTTGCCAAAACGTCTTCCAAGATCGGCATGCGCTTTTCGAGATGCGATTGAAACTTCATGCCGAGTTTGGCCAGCGAACCGCCGGCGACGACCGCCACGTTGCGGCACAACCCGGATTGAATCAGGCTCGCGCCGTGCACCATGGCGTACATCGGTCCGGCGCAGAAAGATTTGACGTCGGTGCCCGCCGCATTGATACAGCCGGCTTGCTCGGCGATGGCCTTTGCTAAATTGCCACCGCCACGGTTATAACGGTCCCCCACCGCCTCTTCGGAGCAGCTGATGACATAGTCGACTTCCATGGGAGCCGTCTGCAGCGAAGCCATCAGCGAACTAAGCGCATGCGCGGCCGTGGCTTTGGCCGCCAGGTTTTCCAATAAAATATCGGCCGTGAGATTCACATCTTCGGCGTGGCCCGCCTCAAAGCAGCCGGCCATGCGCTCGCCGGAATCCAGCGGCAGGGCGCCCTTCTGGATGAGCGCGGCGATCTGATCGGAGGTCCGGAGCTGAAGTCGTTGGCCCTGCGAAACCCCACTGGACAAACCGGCAAACCATTCTCGATCGAGCGACACCAGATTGAACTGATCGGCCTGGGCGAGCAGCTGATAGAAAGAACCTTGGTCTACAAGATCGCCGAAACGGCCCTTTTCACTTGCGCCTTCAATGGAATTTTCAAACCACGGCGCCTTGCATGCCCTGAGCTCCTCGGGCGTCAGATTGCCAATAAAAGTCTGGTGCGCGGCATACCCAACGGCATCGGTGAAAGAGCGGAGCCTGCCGTTCAGCTCATCCTGCAGGCTCAGCCGGGCAACCAGCTCCCGCGCCGGTTTCGAGCCGAATCGCACGAGCTGCGGCACATGCGCCAGGGAGTAAAAGACTCCGTCGATGCCGATGTGAACGGGACGCGCGGAATTAGACATTCCTGAAATCTCCTGAGCCACCACTGCCAAGCACTTAATCCGGGAATGTCTGATTTTTCAAGAAGGCCTCGGCAGCGCCGGGCGCAAAGAAAATCATGCGGACTTCCCGGATTGTTGCATCGGCGAGAAGAAATTTCTTGACGCTTTCGGACGAAACCCGCGCCGCTTCTGCCAGCGGATAGCCATAGATGCCGGTCGATATGGCCGGAAAAGCCATCGATTGCAGCCCATGCTCCACCGCCAGGCCCAAACAATTCGCGTAACAAGCAGCCAACAAGTCTTTTTTGTCAGCGCCTCCCTTTCCATATACCGGCCCGACCGTATGAATCACGTGCTTGGCCGGCAGCCTGCCCGCCGTCGTGATCACCGCCTGCCCCGTGGGCAACCCATCTGGAAACTTGGTTCGGCGGAGCTCTTTGCATTCCTTTAGTATCTCCGGCCCGCCGGCTCGATGGATGGCTCCATCGACGCCGCCACCACCCATCAGACTACCATTGGCCGCGTTGACAATGGCATCCACTTGCTCTTTGGTGATATCGCCGACTTTGACAAGTATTCTGCTTCCCAAGAATCTGCTGAGAAATTGCATATTTCCCCTGTTTTCTTCTGGCTGTGAGAGAAGATCTTAGCCCGACGAGTTTGACCAGGCGGGCTAAGGGTACTCTATAGCCGGATGTCTGTCCGGTTCGAGTTTTTAATTGACGCTACGATATTTATTCGGCTACAATTTTCTAAACTTACCTAAACAAGCTCCAGGGCTTCGAAAAATGTACCATGGTGATCAGAACAGCGGGACTAAAGTCCCGAGAGAACTTTTAGAGCCGTACCTACGCTCCCCAACAGGTCCCTCTCACCGGCAGGATCAGCAGCACGGAGGCAAACAAAACAATTATGGGTAAAAAAACTTCCACCGCGTTGGTCTTCTCTGTTTTCCTTGTGCTGAGCCTATTTGAAACCCACGCTTACGGCTACCTCGATCCCGGTAGCGGCAGCTATTTATTCCAGATCATGCTGGCTAGTCTGGTGGGAGCGGCGTTTGCAGTCAAGACCTACTGGATTAAAATCAAGGAATTCGTCAAGAAGCTTTTTCACAAAATCCCATCATGACCACACGCGAATGGGTTGCTGAGACGAGCTCCTTTCGCGATCCAAACGGTTTTGTTTTCTACCGAGACGGGACAGTGTACCGTCAACTTAACACGCGTCACGAGGCCAACTACAACCACCTAATCCAATCGGGCTTGTACGATTTCCTCGTTGATTCACAATTGTTGGTTCCCCACAAAGAGGTCGAAGCGCCAGCCGCTCGTGACGAGGACTGTTTCAAGATTATCGAACCACAACGCATACCATTTGTGTCCTATCCGTATGAGTGGTGTTTCAGTCAACTTAAGGACGCCGCCCTTATAATTCTAACTATTCAGAAGAAGGCACTCGAGTTTGGCATGTCGCTGCGCGATTGCAGCGCCTACAACATGCAATTTATGCAGGCCCGCCCGGTATTGATCGATACTCTTTCGCTGGGTGTTTACGAAGAGGGAAAACCCTGGGGCGCGTACAAACAGTTTTGCCAACATTTTCTCGCCCCCCTGATGCTGATGAGCCATCGCGACTTATGCTTGAACCGCTTATGCATGACCGAACTCGATGGCATTCCGCTAAAGCTCGCAAAAAAATTACTTTCCCATCACGCCTACACGAGCTGGTCTGCGTTCCTTCATATATATCTGCACGCACGCTACGAGGAACATTACAGCGAGCGTTTCGTCCAGACAAACACACACCGCGGACGCTTCAGCAAACACTCCTTCAGAGGCTTGATCGATAGCCTCGAAAACTCTGTCGCGAAGCTTCAGGTCAAACGACGAAAATCAGAATGGCTCACATATAGCGCCGGAGGGCACAACTACAGCAATGAAGCTCTTGAGCACAAAATCAAAATTGTAAAAACCTACCTCCAAGAATGCAATCCAAAAGAACTGTGGGACTTAGGCGCTAACACCGGCATGTTTAGCCGAATTGCCAACGAAAGCGGTGCGCGTGTGATTGCATTCGATCAGGATCCGCACTGCGTCGAAGCAAACTATCTTGAGACCAAAGAAGCGCGGTTGGACATCCTTCCTTTAGTGTTGAATCTTTCCAATCCGACGCCAGCCATCGGTTGGGAGAATCAAGAAAGACGCTCACTTTTGCAGCGGGCCAGCGCGGATACCGTTCTGGTGCTCGCACTGATCCATCATCTGGCCATCGCCAACAATGTGCCGTTGTCGAAGCTGGCAAGCTTCTTTGCCAAAATTGGCCGATGGCTGATCATAGAATTCGTGCCTAAAGGGGATTCTATGGTCCAGCTCCTCCTGGCCAACAGAGAGGACATTTTTCCCAACTACACCATCGAAGCATTTCGCCGCGAATTTAGTCGGTTTTTTTCGATCGAAAGTTGTACCGAGCTTCCCTCCTCAAAGAGAAACTTATTCCTGATGCGACGACTGCCTGAGTTATGAAACACTCGTTGATACTTCACCCATTCCTGTTCGGGTTATTTCTGGTCGTCAACCTTCTGTCCAGCAATATAGGAGAGGTGGACTTTGTCGACGCGGTTCCGGTCACAGCCATGATTCTCGTGATGGTTTTCGTCATTTTATGCATTTGCCAGCTCTTGCTAAGAGATATTTACAGGGCTGGAATCATTACGTCCGGATTGCTTGTTTTCATTTTTTCTCCCTATCAAGTTCTCTTAACAATGCGTAGGTGGCTCTCGAACTTGAACGGTGAAGCAGTTCAGTTGAACCCTTTGCCGGTATATGCTGCGCTGATCTTCGCAATCGCCCTATACGTTTATTTCTTTGCAAAAAAGGCGACGGGAGTGCGACAACTCACGCCGATCTTGAATATGATGTCAGTCTGTTGGGTCGGCATCCCACTCTTCACTATCGCTACCGCCAAAATGTCCGAAAGAATTGACTGGCCGGGTATTCATAAGCAGCACCAGGCGGAATTATTGACTTCGAAAACGACCCCAACGCCGCCAACACCCGATATCTACTACATCATTATGGATCGTTATGCCGGCCCGGGAACCTTAAAAACGACCTACAGCTTCGACAACAGACGTTTTCTCCAGTACCTCGAATCAAAGGGATTTTACGTTGCCACGAAAAGCGCCGCCAATTACCCATCGACCGGCCATTCGCTCGCATCTTCGTTGAACCTGCAATATATCGGTTACCTAGAAAAATCCATCGGTCGAGAATCGATCAACTGGATTCCCATTCACGGCTTATTGCAGAACCATAAGGTCCAGCAGTTTCTAAAAAGTAAAGGGTACAAGTACATTCACCTAGGGTCGTGGTGGGGGCCGACACACGATAACAAACTTGCCGACGAAAACGTTTACTTTACTTCATTGTCTGAAATGTTCTTCGCGCTCTACGGTACGACGGCGTTCCAACCGGTTTCGGCCGCGCTGGGCGTGCTGGACATTCGTTATGAACACTGGCGCGGCAATCGCCGTCAATTCGGAGATCTCACCAGGAAAGTCGATGCTAGCGGACCAAAGTTCGTGTTCGCGCACTTCCTTTTGCCGCATGACCCCTACGTATTTAGCCGGGACGGCGAATATCTGCCGGTTCGTCAGGTAAACAAACAGCCGCCGGAAGTCAGTTACGTCGACCAGCTAGTCTATACGAATCGCATGCTGCAGAAGACTATCGATACTTTGCTCTCTAGAAGTAAACAACCGCCGATTATCATACTGCAGGCGGACGAAGGACCATACCCGCGCCGGTACGATAACGACAACCAGAATTTCGACTGGCGTAAGGCAACCGATGCAGAGCTCAACCAGAAGATGAAAATTCTAAACAGCTTTTACCTACCCGGCGTCGACGCACGGGCGCTCTATCCAACCATTTCACCGGTGAACGCTTTTCGACTGGTTTTCAATCTCTACTTCAAAACCAATTTACCGCTGTTGCCGGATGAAAGCTTTGTCTTCGAACAGCGTCGGCGGCCGTATAGTCTTTTAAACGTCACTTCAAAGTTAAACAACAAGTGAAACCCTGACGGCCCATTCGTCAGCGCGCGGATGACATTCCTCTAAGCACTTGCCCCGGATAAGCTCCCGTCGCCGCGCCGTTTTCGATGACCACTTGACCGTTTACCAGGGTGTGATGCACGCCGGTCGCGCGCTGGATCATCCGCCTTTCGTTGCCGGGGAGATCCTGAACATACTCCGGCGCCACTGTGTTGATCGTCGCCGGGTCGAACACTGCGATGTCGGCCGCCAGTCCCGGCCTTAACAGCCCGCGATCCGCCGTTGAAACTCGGCATGCCCGAACCGTCATAGACTCTTCCACCTTTAAGCAAGAGATCGTACATCGGTGCTCCTTTCAGCGCGCCGGCAGCCGTCTATACGGGTTGATCACCGCGTTGAGCTTATGCCTCGGGCAATAACCCGTTTTGTTGCAAATTCGGCAACAGCTCATCGTCGCCATGAATCAGCAGATTGGGCTTGGCCGCCGTTAAGGTGTCTTCATCGTTATAGGAATATCCATTGGAGAGAGCGATGGTGATGACTTCGAGTTGGGTTCCCGCGACTTTGCAACCGTCGACATTGTTTCCCGCGCGGATGTAGGACGCGGTACCGGTGAGGAGAAGAATTCTCAGGCTGGGCAGTTTATGTTGTCTGAATAAATAGTACAGGCCTTGTTCTTTGGCATAATAGGTTTCATCGCGGTCGACGATTTCAGCAAAGTATTTGCCGATGCCGAAAGCCTCCATCGCGTTATGTTGATAGCGCCGTCCGCCGGTCGTCAACAGCACATTGCGCAGCCCGGCCGCTTGGGTCTTTTTCAACGACTCCTCGATCCCTGGAACGAAGTTCGGCGATTTGGTATCGAAACCGTGTTTGCGGGCAATCTCCAGCGCCTGAGTGCGAATCGCCAGCCGTTTTTTTTCATCGAAGACGACGTTGGGATTGGTCTTGTACTCGTCGGCATAAACCAACGGGATCAGGAATAGATCGAAAGGCCCGTCGGCGATCTTTCGCAGCCGCTCAAACGGCAGCGGATGCATTCCATATCTTGGCAGTATCTCTGTGGTGATCGTCAGAACTCGCTGGATGTCGGTCTCAACGGTATCGGACATCGTCCTAACCAGGAAAGTCGCGGTCGCCATTGGAATTCCTCCAGACCCATCGATACTATTCGAACGCACCCAGCGTGGCAAGGACTTCTTCCGGGATGATCGTGAGTTAGTCCGTCATACCGTTGAAAAACGGTATCCAGTTTTGTTTATTACCGGATGGATTCCGGTTGTCACCGGAATGACGATCCTTCCACAGTAAATATCAGGCTGGTCTCTGACAATGAAAAATCTCAGATTAAAACTTTGCATACGAGATTCCCTGCGCCAGTGAGAGGATTCGTTCTAGTCCTGAGCTGCTTCAAACGGCAGCCGGTGTTTTCGCTCGGCATTGCACTTTTGGCAACTGGGCACGATATTACCCTTGGTGGATTTGCCGCCGCGAATGATCGGCACGAGGTGATCCATCGTCAGATCCGCCGGCGCGAATTTGCCGCCGCAGTGATGACAGGCGCCGGAACCGCGCTTGCGCTTCCACCAAGAGCCGGCGCGCAATTCGCGCGCCCTGCGGCGCTCGCGGCGAATCTCTTCTTCGCTGACAATGACTAAAAACGCTATCGGTTCCATGGCGCGAGGACTCAATTAGCCATACCGTTTCTTGATACGCATGAAGTAGATGCCAAAGCCGAGGGCGACAAGAAAATAGCCACTACCTTGCAGCAATGCCCAGCCATCACCGGATTCCAGATATCGGCTGAATTGCCAAAATGAAAACCCGAAGAAAAAAACGACCGAGGTGGCAATGAGGATCCGGTGCGCAGTGATCAATCTCATGGACCATTGAAACATCAACTGCCGGATAAGTGCAAGAAAGATAAAGCCTCGTTGCGATTCGAATGTTTCGCGGTATAAAATCGCGCCCAAAACGAAGCCGTCCTTTTCAAAGGAGAAATAAGATGAGTCGAGAAACAGTCCAAACCGACAAAGCCCCCAAAGCCATCGGTCCCTACACACAGGCGATCAAAGCAAACGGTTTTGTCTACACCGCCGGGCAGATCGCCATCGAGCCGGAAACGGGCGATTTGGTCGAGGGCGGGATCAGCGCGCAAACACGCCGAGTTCTGAACAACCTCGGGGCGGTATTGGAAGCAGCCGGAACCTCGTTCGATCAAGTCGTCAAGGCAACTGTATTCTTGCGTCACATGTCGGATTTTGCCGCCATGAACGATGTTTACGCCGAATACCTCGGCAACGCCAAGCCGGCCCGTTCAACCATTGCCGTCGCTGAATTACCACGCGGAGCCCTTGTCGAGGTCGATCTGGTTGCGCTGGTAGAGAGCGATACAAGCGATTAGCCGAATGAATCAGGGTCCGAAGAAAGACTGACCGGGCACCAAGATTCCTCGTCGCTTCGCTCGCTCGGAATGACAATCCTCCTGTCATTTCGACCAAAGGGAGAAATCCTTCCGATCATCGCAGACTGAGATGTTGGGTCTGTGGTGGCTGCGGGTAGACCGATTCTCAAGGCATAGGCGATTAAGTACCCGAGACCATCCGCACCAGCGTCTGCAACACCAGTTTGGCGGCGCCGCTGATCGTCGCGGGGAAAGTTGGGCTACTCTCTTCCACACCAGGAGAGTAAGCGAACATTCCCTGAGTCCCCGTCACGACCCAGGATTTTGAATCCATTTTCGGTAATTCTCCCGCGGCCGGGCCGGCGCCCATCTTTTCGCTTCGCGCTCGTTTCTGGTGCTTCTTGTACCGAGTGAACTGCCCGCGGTTAAGCCAGATGGCATCGCACTTCATACAACGCTGCAACTGAATATCGGCTGGGAGAGAGGGGTCTTTTACCATCGATAGTCGCGCCGTACAGCGCGGGCAGTAGAGTGTTTTTTTCGCCAAAGGCAGAGGTACGCAAAGCAATTCCTGATCGGCCTGCTCCAGGCGCGCAGCTTCATCCGGTTGGATCGGAAAGAGCTCCCACTTGTCGCACCAGATACCGCCGCATTGGGCGCACTGATCCAACTCGATGAGCGAGCCCGGATTGGCCCGCACCGTGACCGGATTCATCGGCACTTCGCACTGAGGACAACGGACCACGTTGGTTTAGCCGGCTCCTTGAAGGTTAATTTCTGCGACTTTTAACCGCTCTGCATGTCCCGGCAAGCCGGCCATTTGATACAGCAGCATGATGCGCCGGTTGATCGGCGGATGGCTGCTCAACAGATCGGCGAGCCTGCCGTCGCGGTCGTCGATCCGGCGGCGCAGTGGGTTGGAGAAAAAAAGGTGCGCGGTACCGCGCGTCGCTTTTTGAAACGGCAACGCGGCATCGCGTATTTTCTCCAAGGCCTTGGCCAGACTTAACGGATTGCGCGTAAACTCTACAGCGGTGGCATCGGCCAGATACTCCCGTTGCCGGGACACAGCCATCGCCAGCATGCGCGAAATCAGCGGCGAGATAACGATCAACAACAGCGCCGGAATAGCCAGCAGCGCATGGCTGCCTGCGCGCCGGACCGGTCGCGAACCGAAAATGGAGCGCTGTGCCCAATCCGACAGCAGAACGACGCCGCCCAAAAGAATACTGATCAACATCATGACCAAGGTGTCGTTGTTCCTGATGTGGGCCATTTCATAAGCCACCACCCCTTGGGTCTCCTCGCGGCCGAGCAAGGTCAACAGTCCCGTGGTGACGCAGATCGCCGCTGCTTTTTCATCCTGGCCGGTGGCAAAGGCGTTAGGCGCCGGATCGTAAGTCACATAAACCTTCGGCATTCAGCAACCCGATGCCAGCGCCATTTCGGTCACGATATTGTGCAGTTCGCGGTGCTCGGGAATTTCAATGTCGAGGTTCTCGGCGGCTACCGACGCCAGGATGAGCGTACCGCCTTGAGTGTATGCCGTGAACGTCACCACTGCCGAAAAAGATAGAGCCATGAGTGTCGCTATGGGAATCGGCGGACCGTGGATCGTAAAGGCATCGAAGTAAACATAATCGACGGACAGCCCGACAAGACAAAAAAACAACAAAAAGCACAACACAATGACGGCGCTGATCCAGCCGTTGCGGGCTTGACGTGCGGCAAAGTCCTGGGAACCGGTCGAAGAGATCGTCACCATGCGGCTAGTGTGGTGTCCCGGAGTTCATTTAATAATTGCCAACGGTGACAGCGGCTGAAGTCGCACCAAATCCCCCTTTGATCCCCCTTTTTGGCAACTGATCGTTACCCATAACCCGGTTTACTGGACACGGGGGGTGAGAGCAGATGT
>JBBDNJ010000239.1:0-14766 GCA_040877705.1 Binatia bacterium
CCTATCAGGATCTGGTCGAAGAGCTTCCCCGCAGCATCTGTCCCACGGTACCGAGTGTGATCCATAGTAAAACTGATGGCAGAGCTGGGGCTCAATCCGAAAGCCGGCCAAATCAAAACCGAGGAGATCGTCGATCTGACCCTGTGCAAACGGCTTGGAGGCAAAGGATGATGACCAACCGTATGCCTGAGTTCGCTGACCGCACCCAAGATCTGAGGACCATATCGACTCGCGGTTCGTGAAAGAGCTGGACGATAGGGTTTCATTACCGCTTACTGGAGGGAACTAACGCATGTTACACCGTGCAATTCTATCATCGTGTCAGTCATATTCCCTGCCGCTTGTCGGCCTAGTGCTCGGTCTGGCCTTTGCTCCGTTCTCCGCTTTAGGGGCCGATTCCGGATCGAACCCGGCAACCAAAGTCGAAAGCGAAGTGATGTGGTATACCACGATGGCCCTGGACGACAGCAGCGTTTTAGTTAGCAAGTTCAAGGAAAAATTTCCTGCCGTCAACGTAAAGCTCTTTCGCGCCAATAACTCCAAGCTTCTGGAACGGTTGCTTACGGAAAGCAGAGCCAAAACCAACATCGCCGACGTTATCAGCGCCGGCGGTTTGCCGATCGGAGTGCTGAAAGACAGAGGGCTGCTTGCGAAGTATCTCTCGCCGGAGGCAGCGGCTTTTCCGGCCGGCGCTAAAGATCCGGATGGCTACTGGACAGATATTTACGTCAATACTTTCAATCTCGTCTATAACACGACGATGGTCTCCGCAAATGAGCTTCCTAAAACGTACGCCGCATTGTTAGATCCAAAATGGAAAGACAAAATGGGGATCGACGATTCGGACTACGAGTGGTTCGGCAATATTCTCCAGTTCATGGGCGAAGAAAAAGGGCTCGACTACATGAGAAAACTGGCCGCCCAAAAGCCGACGATGCGTGCCGGCCACTCTCTCCTCGCAACATTGGTCGCCGCAGGCGAATTCGCTCTTTATTCGGACGGTTATCCGCGGCGCGTAGAAGTCCTCCGCGAACGAGGGGCTCGCACCGTGGATTGGGTATGGCTAGAGCCGGCCATTGCAGAACTCCATCCAACAGGAATCATGGCCAGCGCGCCGCATCCTACTGCGGCCAGAGTATTCACCGACTATCTGCTGTCGGCTGAGGGCCAGGAGTTGATCGGCATGCAGTTCGGGCGAGTGCCAAGCAGAAAAGGGATCAAGCTCAAATATCCACGCATGAGCATCGAAGGCCGTAACATCCACTGGAGCAATCCGGCTCTCACGGCCAAAAACGCCGCTCGGTACGCGGAAATGTTTCAGTCCATATTTGGCAAGTCAACGCAATAGGTTGATCGAGTCACTATTCGAAGATTGAGCTTAGTCGTAAGAAAGAGGTGCGTATGATCAAGGCGTGGGATGCGGACGGGCATGTATCGGAATCCGAGGTGACGTTCTCGGACAAATACTGGGATCCCAAGTTGAAGGATCGCAGACCGAGCATTGTCGAGACCGGCCCGGACGGCCCGCTCTACTGGATGATCGACACCCGCTCTTTTCCCGTGCGCAGCGGGCCCTATCAGCAAGCCGGCTTTCCCCTCAGCAGGAACGGCGTCGCGGCAAAAGTCACGCCGGGAATCAGTTCTCACGATCCCATCGAAAGCGCGGAAATGCGCTCGGTCAAAGCTCGCCTCGAACAATTGGACCGCGAGAATACCGCGCTTCAAGTGATCTATCCGACGATGTTTCTCTCCTATCCGATCACCTACGATCGGGAGTTGGCCGTGGCGATGATGCGCGCCTACAATAGCTGGGTCGCCGACCTCTGCAGCCAATCACCCGAGCGCCTGAAGTGGGTCACGATCATCGATCCTGTCGATCCGCAGGCATCGGTTCGGGAAATCGAGCGCGGCAAGGAGCGGGGAGCGGTAGCCGTGATGCTTCTCGGTGTCACCGGCGACGTGCGCATCGACGACCCGCCCATGGAGCCGATCTGGGCCGCAGCCAACGACACCGGGCTTCCGGTAGCGGTGCATACCGGCCACAGCTTTCGCGCCCTCGGCCAGGTCAACGATACGCACCACGACAAGACGGCGATATCCTTTTGGCTGACCGTGCAGTTCGCCTTTCATCGCGTGATCTCCAAAGGCATCGCCGACCGCTACCCGAACTTGCGCATTGCGTTTCTTGAAGCCGGCTGTTCCTGGGTGCCCGCGTTGGTTGAGCGGATCGAAGAATACAGCGGCTTTCCCGGCGCGCGGGCGGGCGTTGATTTTCACCGGGGCTACAAGGGCAAGCTTTTGCCCAAGGAATACATCCAGCGCGGCCAGATTTACTTCGGCTTCGAGGTCGATGAGAAACTGCTGCCGTTCGCCATCGAAGAGTTCGGCGACGACTGCTGGGTTTACGGCTCGGATATCCCGCACGGAGACCGCCTCTATGGCGCGGTCGATATGTTTCTCAAGCGAAACGATATAAGCGAAGTGACCAAGCGAAAGCTTCTGATCGATAATACCGCGCGGTTTTACGGCCTCAAGATTGAGACCGAGAGTGCTTAGAATTTCGATTAATCTAAAGTTAGACGTTTGACAGCATTCCGTCAGCTACTGCTTTCAGAGGAATAACTGCTCTTCCTCTCGAAAGACAACTCGTGACGCTTTTAATCTTCCGCTATGTCGAAAGTTCACTTCATCATTGGCAGCACATCAACGGAAGCTGTTGATCTTGACCGGATCGCTTTAGCGCTGCTGCCAGATACGACCTACCCGGCCGCAGTGCCCACCTACTGTAGGCAACTCTATCAGGGATCGAGGGTCCTGCTCAGGCTTGGCAATGCGAACGCCATTGTCACCACCCACTTCTTGCCCCGTTTTCGCACCATCAACGAGGACATACTTTCCGCAAAAAAGCAGGAACTCGATTCTTTGCGGATGCAACTGGAGGGTTTGACTGAAAGTATTCCAAGCAGAGCGCAGATTTTCCTGACTTACCTGGCATCCAAAGGGTTGATCGATCGAAGGCTATATGCGGCTGCCGAGAAGATCCGCAGGCAGGACACCTTGACCACTAAGGACCTCACTCCCCTCGTTGACGCCGTCTACAATACATTGCGAAAGACCGCCGGGGCGACTTCATCCCATAAACAGAATATCCGAGACTACATCCAGACTGGCGTCGCCGCCCTGCAGCTATTTGACTGGCTCGCTCGTTTCGTTGGCCCGGAATTTCACATGTACCAGAGACATCATGCACTGACTCTGGAGTTACAGGGATCCGAAAACCGAGCCCAGCCAGAGAATAACGCCGTATTGGAGAAAGATCTAACGGCCGCTGTAGAGGAAATCGAGGCTGGGATACCGTGCGCCCGTGAAGTTCATGGAGTGAACGTTCAGCGTTGCCTTGAAGACGTGACGGGCTGCGATCCGCGAGGAACATTCTTTGCGGAAATAAAAGAAGTCCGGCAAGGATTGAACAAGCAAGGCTGCTTGGTTGTCGCCCAGGTAAAAATCCAACAGGACTCAGGAGCGCC
This sequence comes from Binatia bacterium, assembly GCA_040877705.1. GTDB lineage: Bacteria > Desulfobacterota > Binatia > UBA9968 > UBA9968 > WHTF01. Next base: position 3,528 of record JBBDNJ010000239.1, read on the forward strand.
TTCTTACCGATTTATTTCCCTAGACAAATTCTCACGTATTGTTTCTGCTCTGGACAGAGCGCTATCACGGGTCGTCATAACTTTTGCCAATAACGATGCGGCCATGAAAGAGTTGTGCCAAGACCATGTCCTTCATTCGGGATTGTTAATCAGAGCGCTTCTTGGAGAGTCCGAGTCCGTCAGGCTTCTCTACCCGACGCACGTCGTGGCTATTCCGAACAATCCTGGACTGAGTGACGCTATAGTTTCACAAACGCGCAAGGCGTATGAGAATGGTTTACTGGCACGGGTTTGCGCGTCGCACTATGGGCTAAAGGCGGACGAGTTTATGCAGGGACTGCAAAAGGCCGTTTCGATCCAACGAAAGCTGATGCCGCTTTTGCCATGGGAGGTTCATCGCCTGGTCGATGCCATCGAGGGACGAATTCGGCTGCAAAAGATTATCCAAGACCGGCGCGCCTCCCGAGCAACGATAACTGCGCAACAGGCCTCGAATTTAAGCGTAGCTATGAGTGCTCAACTCACACAACAGAAACAGATCGGTAGCCGGCTCAAGGCCGACTTCCGCATCGAGCCGTCAAAGATGTTTTATCTTGATGATTGTCTGATAGACAAGATAAAAATGCTTTTCGGTAGCGAGTTCGAATTCTTGAGACCGGTGCTGAAAGATTACATCGAAAGACGCAAATCACGACACTTGAGCGAAACTGAACAAGATTGAGGCCGGCGGCCTTCGTTTCGGCAACCCGTTTTAGGCGAATCGATCAACGTAAGCGATCAAAGGTTTAGCAGCCGTCGCGAGTTGTTCTCAGTGAAGCTCTTCACGCGAGCTGGACTCGTTTGGCCTTCGACGCCGGCAAAACATTTATTGAGCGGGCCCAGTCCGCCGCAGTAATCCGATCCGAAAACGATCCGCTCTTCACCCATGGTATCGATCAGAAACGAGAGCGTTCGGGCATCGGAACTCGCCGTGTCAATCAAAAAATGTTCCAGAAAAATATCCGAGTACCGCCGTTCGCCCGAGGGTCCCTTGTGTTTCCAGAAAAAACGATGAATCAAAAGCGGGAGACCACCCCCCGAACTGCGGATGACAATTTTGAGATCCGGATACCGGTCGAAAACGCCGCTTGCGATCATGCGCAACACGCATTCCGAGATTTCGGCATCGGACAACACCGCGTAGGCGACACCCGCGCCGCCGTCCTCCAGCCGCTTGAGCGTGGGATCGTTCGAGGTGCCGGCGCCGTGGAGAAAAATCGGCCAACGAAGCTCGGCTATTTTGGCATAGATCGGGTTCATGACCGGCAGGTCCACCACCATCTGGCTATCGACGGTAGGATATAACAACGCCGCGTGAAACCCCTGCTTCGAGGTCCGCTCCAGCTCAGCAACCGATGCATCGATGTTCTTGAGCGACAGCGCGGTAACTCCGATAAGCCGATCCTGGTGAGGCGCGATTCTTTCGGCCAGCGCACGGTTGGATTCGCGCGCAACCTCCAGCGCCTGGTCGGCCGATAATTGATCCGCATAAACTCCGGCGCCCTGGCAAATCAATTGAATATCGAGCCCGACCTCGTCCATTTCTTTGACGCGCTGTGAAAAATCCGGGGAGTCGTATTGGTCGATGTGGGGCTTGCGACCGGTCAATTGGGCTATGAGTTGAGCCACTTCAGGGGCGGTGTGGTGAGAATGCCAGTCGATCCATGTTGACATTGTGAGACTCCTCGTTAATAGAAACCGTTCATTTACTCCAATCCGTTGGCAAACACGGCGCTACACGACCGCCAGCGGATACATCCGCTTCGGGTTCTCGGTGGTTATCTTCCGCTTGGTTTCCATCGACAAGTCTTCACGGGCCATGAATTTCTCGACGTTCTCGCGAAATTCCGAGCGCGGTTCATGGGGAAAGTCGGTGGCACAAAAAAGAATGTCGTCGCGCAGCAGATCAGCTATGCGCGCAATGCCTAACTCCTCCAGTTCACAGTGAATAAATATCCGCCCGCTGCGCAGATGATCGGAGGGCACCACTTTAAGAGCGGGAACCTGGGTGTTGCGGTGCTCGTATTCCATATCCATGCGCTCCATGAGATACGGCACCCAACCGCAGCCCGCCTCGGCGTAAGCGACTCGTAAATTAGGAAACCTGTCGAACACCCCGTTGTAAATCATGCTATTCATTTGAATCATTTGACCGAAGCCGTGACTGAGCGTGCGCACCTCGATAAGAGTATCGAATGCGTCCACGCCAATTCCCTGCGTCGGCGCCGCGTGGACGGCCAGTAGAGCGCCGAGTTCTTGCGCCGCTTCATAGACCGGAAAATAACGTTGATCACCAAACGGCTGGCGCAGACCGACCGCCGGCAGGATAGCGCCGACCATCTTCAGATCGTGAACCACTCGCCGCAATTCTTTGACCGCGTCCGGAATCGATTGCAGCGGAATCAGCGCCATGCCTTTGAGACGTTTTTCCGGTTTCAGAAACTTTTCGTAGAGGTAATTGTTGTAACCCGCGGCGAGGGCACAGGCCCAATCTTTGTCTCGAATCAAGCCGAAGGTCAGACCGGCGGTAGGATAAAGCACGGACCACGCGATATCGTCTTCATCGAGGAATTGCTGCCATTCCCTGAGACTGCCTTTGGCTACATAGCGGCCTTTGCCGTCGGCCACCCTCCTGGCTTGGCGGTGAAAACCGTCGAGGGTGGGAAAAAACGGGAATGACAGCAAATCCTCTCGTCCCCGATAAGGCGGAGGCAAAAAATCCAGCAGCTCCGCATCGCTTTCAATTACATGCCCATCGGCATCGATAAAACCTTCAACTTTGGTCATAAAGTCCTCGCTTTCTGTGGTTTGCTAACAATCAATTGTCGGCGCTCATGCTCGCCACCAGTTCCGTGTCAGTCTTCATTGAATTATCCAACAAGAGTATGGCATCACATCAACTGCGTATACGAGCGCATCGCTTATCTTTATGTATCTATGCTTATATTCGCAATGTGCTTATCCGATTTCGAACGATACAACTGGTTGTATGTTGTCGGTCCGAGGCGGTATGAGACCGAACCTTATTCCGCAATCGCTCCGAATCTTTCGGCCTCCGTCCACAGCCATCAGACCGTATCGGTACAGAATTATTTCGCTTGCAAAAAACCTAAACGCTCGGCCATGGGCGTCGGTGGAAAAACGTAACCACAAGCCTTGCAGGTGCGCATGGATTGGTCGGCGTTGAAGGCTTCATAAACTTGGCTAACCTGGCGGGCGATATCCCCTTGCACCACCGTTCGGGACAGGACCTGCGCATCGCACTTTTCGCAGTACCAAACGAACGTTTCGTTCTCATCCGTGCGCCTTTTGCGCTCGATCACCGAGCCCCAGGTGTTCTCCGGACGCCTCGGCGAATGCGCCAGATCTCCCGGGCACAGAAACATTTCTCCCTCGCGGAGATTGATTACCTCGCGGCGACCGTCTGGCGGCTTGAGATGCAGCTCGATGTCGCCGTGGATCTGGTAAAAGAATTCATCGGCCGGCTCGATGTGAAAATCCAGCCGGGTGTTGGGTCCGTGCACGATCATCACGATGAATTCTTTTTGATTGACGATCACCCTGTTTGTCTTATAGGGCGGATTGTAGAGGTGCTTGTTTTCCTCCACCCAGCGCTTCACATCGTAGGGAGCAGACGTTTGTCTCATTGGATTGGCTCCATCGGGTAGCTCATTGGGAGATCTCTACCGACCTGGTAACGCGGCAAATTCACGCCGCCAAACGTTGTGGAATATAGTCCGTCGAAAAACACCCACCATGCAGCCTTAGTACGAATGATGGCGTCCCAAATTTTGTTCTGCATATCTTTGGTGGCGGCGTACTTCTTGACGATGCTCTCACCTAAAGAACCGTGCTCTTCGTCCGCCTCTTCGTGTTCTAAAAACCAAATCAGCCCTTCGTCGGAGATCCCATAGTGTCGTCGAAAGGCCGGCACCAACAGCTTCGATACCCGCACATTGGTTTGTTCTCCCAATACGCTACCGGATGCCAGGGCTTCCGCCACACTGCGATGCCGGTTAATGTGCATAAGCATGTCGACCGTTAGAATCGTTGAGGGTAAAAGCTCCGCCTGTTCCAGATCTTCTTCGCTGAGCCCGAGGGCGCTACCAAATGCTAAATACATCGCCTGATGCCCGGTAAACCTCGGGTCTACGCCGCCCATCTCTTCGATGAAAGTCCCGGCGATCAGCTTTTGATCTTCAATGGTGGGCGAGTTCAGGATTCGCCCGGCGACCCACCAACTAGGGCACTTCTTGAGCTGATAATCCTGTTTCGCATAATCCCTTAGCTGGTCAATAGTAAGCTTGCCGTCCGCCAGGAGTTGAACATAAGGATGCTCAACGCGCGCGTTGGCGTGAAGCGCCTCCTTTTGCAGCAACTCCAGAAATTCGTCTATTGGATAGGGTTCTTTCTTCGCAAAATCGAATCGAGTCATTTTCTTCCGGCCTCCTTTCACCGGTGCCGATATCTGTCGGTTGGGAAACTCTCCTTCAGGCTCGCTGAGCGCCGGCGTTCGATCTGCCACTCGTGCTACAGTTTACGCATGTTTTTAACATCCGGTTAACAGCAATGTTGAGATTGGCTCATGGCGAAGGCATGAAGCCCTTGTCCATCCACTCGCTCAAATCTGCGCCAAACCATTCAGTGGGCAATTCCCTGCCCAATCCTCTTTTCTTGCACTCCTCATAAATCAACGCGCCCGCAGCCGCGAATTGGATTCCCACGCCGGTATTGCTTTTGTAATAGATTATCTGACGGTCGTCAGTTCGGCCGGGATGCGCGCGGGTCAACACCTGGCCCAACTCGCAGACCTTGTCCCAGCCGAACTGCCCGCCGTCGATGGGGTCGAGAAGCTCGCGCTGCTGATTGGTGATTGCCGTTTCTTTATTGTTGAGGACAATAAAATCGGCGCGCGTCATGGTCGCCGCATCCGCTTCCGTGCGCCGATGTACGCCATCGGTGTTAACGATAGTGGTAATGATCTGGCCCGGCTCTAGCCAGTTGCCGTCGAACACCGGCTCGCTGGCATTGGTGGCACACATGACGATGTCCGATCCTTTGACAACCGCTTCAGACGTGCTTACCGGCTGAACTTCGACGTTCAGTAACTCAGTCATTTCTTCGGCGAAACGGTCTCGGTGCTCTTTGGTGCTGCTGTAAACCTTGACCCGCTCGATCTGCCGAACAGCGCAAATCGCCTCCAGGTTGGTCCGTGCCTCGTTGCCGGAGCCGAATATACCGACGATCTTTGCGTCCTTTTTTGCTAGCGCGCGATGGGCAATGCCTGTCGTAGCTCCCACGCGGATAGCGGAGAGGCTGAAATCGTGAATCAAAGCCAACGGCTCCCCCGTCTCTAAGCTGAAAAGCAACACAAACCCCCAGCTTCGCTTCATCGGCGATGGAAAATCCATTCGCTTGGTTCCAGCCACGACTCTTTCCTGTACGATAGTCGAGTCATAGCGCAGCGCCGCCACGCCTGAACTCGGCACGGCGCCGGGAATGATGTTTGCCATGTATCCCGGCTTATCGAGATCAGGCGGCACCTTGTAGCGCGTCCGCGGCCGATTGACTGCGATCCCACGCGCTTCTTCGACAAAGGCGCGCTGCATGGCTTCTATGCAATCGCGCATCTTGAGAACTTGCCTGACTTCTGGATCTGAGATTAACAACATGAGTTTCTCCTTTTTACCGAATTGATCAGGTGGACCAACCGATTGTCATGCGCGGGCTGCTTAGTTCGCATATGGCTGATAGCTTGTGGCATATAGACCGGACCATAAGCCAACCCTGCTAGAACGAAGGCGTTGCTGCGCCAAATAGGATTCCTGCAAAGAGTTCTAAGCCGAGGATTTTAACAAAGATGCCCCAAATGAGCCCGACGAGGATGGCAGCTCCTGAAACAGCCATCAGCCACGATGTCTTGCCACTCAGCGCCAAAAAGAACACAAAAAAAACCAAAGCGCCAATTAAAAAACCTACCAGGTACACCACAAAAAAGAACAGCAGAGCCCAACTACTAATGATCGCTACCTGTAGAGCGTCGCCTCCCAGCGACGGCTCTTCGGCTTGCCCACTTTCCGGCACCTCCGCCTTCCGGCACTCTCCAACGATGACCACGAGCAGCAGCGCGATTACGGTAGCACTCACCAGCATCGGGACAAGCCGAGCGCGCGGCTCATAACCCAGCGCGCTCCAGAAGAAATAGGTGGGGATAGCCAAGAGCAACAAGTGAAAACCCACCCGCCCAGCCTTTTGGATGATCACTGCTCCCTCGCTTTCGCCTGCCGGCCGAGCATCTTATAGAGGGCGTAAAGAAATGTCAGGACGATGGCCACAAATAGCAGGAGCGATATCGGGCGGGTAAAAAAAATGGCGTAGCTCCCAAAAGAGATTTGCAAAGACTGGAGAAAGGCCAGCTCCCCCAGATTGCCCAAGACGAATCCAATGACCAGAGTGATGACGGGAAAGCCGAAACGACTGAGAACGTAGCCACCGATGCCGGCAAAAATCGCTAGGCCGATGTCGAGAATATTCTCGCGATCCGCATAAGCCCCAAGAAATGCCAGAGTCAGAATCACGGGAACCAAATACATAACGTTGATTGTGGTCACGCGCGCGAGAAAATCCGCCGCCACAAGCCCGAGCGCGCTGGCGATCAGATTGGCAACAAGCCGCCCGAGAATGATCGCCCATACGATGTCCATGTGATCGCGCACGAGAAGCGGCCCCGGATTGATCCCGTGAAGGATGAAAGCGCCGAGCAGCAGCGCCATGGTGCTGCTTCCAGGAATGCCGAATGCCACGGTGGGGAGCAGGTCGCCGCCGTCTTTCGAGTTGTTGGAAGCTTCGACCGCGGCAATCGCGTCGGGCGCACCGTGACCGAATCGGTCAGGCTCCTTCGACACTTGGCGCGCCATGCTGTAAGCTAAAAAGTTAGATACCGTTCCGCCAACGCCAGGTAGAATTCCGACGATCAACCCGACCACGGATCCTTGAAGCACCGCGTACCAATGGCGGAACGCATCTTTCACTCCTTTAAGCACGCCCGCAAACCCACGATCCTGTCGTTTGCCACTGACCGAAATCGTCCCGCCGTGAACAAAATACTCGATGATCTCGTTAATGGCGAAGATGCCAACGAAAAAGGGCACCAGCCTTACACCGTCCCAAAGATAGTTCTGGCTGCCGAAGCTAAAACGCAAGACGCCGGTGACAGGGGAAAAGCCGATCAACGAAATGAGAATACCCAGTCCACCGGCCACAAGACCTCTCAGGACTTGGCCTGGAACGGCGACCGCCATCGTTACCAGACCGAAGAGAATAACCATGAAGAATTCCGGTGGACCGAAGGCAAAGAGAATGGGTCGAATGGCGGGGATGAGAAGAATTAACACCACCAAGCCGATCAGCCCACCCAAAGCCGAAGCCATTGCTGAGATCCCTAACGCTCTGCTTGCCTCACCCTGCTTGGCCATCGGATAGCCATCGAAGCAGGTAGCGGCATTGAAGGGCTCGCCGGGAATATTAAAAAGAATCGCGCTAATCGAGCCGCCGAACGGCGCACTACCCATGATCCCGGAAAACAGAAACATAACACTTATCGGGTTCATACCGTGTGTAAACGGCAGAAACAGAGCCATGGCGGTAAGTAAGGTGACACCCGGCAAGAAACCAAAAACAAGCCCGACCACCGTCCCGACAAGGATGAGGAAAAAATTATAAGGATCGACTAACTGCGACGCGGCGATCAGGAGCGAATCGAACACCGGAGTTTATCTCGTCGGTCGCCGCATTATTTGCTTACCTGTAACGCCGCACTCATCTCTTTTTGATATTTCTGCGTCACTTTGATGAATTGATCCATCGTCGTACGGGCAGCCTCGGCTCCCTTGGGCGCCACGATTTCGTAGCCGCGACCGGTACTGTCGGCCCACTTTCGCAACTCGGGATCTTTCAATGCTTTGAGTAAGAGTGCTTCTAAAGTCTTGACCACTTGCGGAGGAGTTCCTGGTGGGGCCGCCGCCAACCGGACGAAAGGAGAGACGATGTTGAAGCCCTGCTCCTTTGAACTCGGCACATCCGGAAAGGCGGGAAAGCGCTCGTCGTCTAGGACGGCGATCGGACGGAGGTCGCCGCTCTTGATATATTCAAGTGCGGAGGTGCTGAGAACCGGACAGAGATCGAAATCCCCACGAAGAAGAGCAGGTATCATCTCTGAAACGCCGCCATAACCGGAGACAATATTAAAAGGTATTCCCATTTCACCCGTAGTAACCATGGCCGCCAACCAATGGGTTTCCCCGGGTCCCAAAACACCCCAGCGAAGTTTGGCACCCTGGGCTTTTACGTCTTTTAAACTTTTAAGCGGAGAATCTTTCTTTACGGCGATGGTCCACGGTGCTTCGGCGAAGATGCCGATCCAGGAAAACCGATTAAGGTCATAGCCGGCCTTCTCAGGCCCGACCGCAATTTGATAAGGAAGTATCCCCAAGTCCACCATTCCGATCGTGTAACCATCCGGTTTCGCGCGATAGAGCTGCGTAGTTCCCACCCTTCCAGCCGCCCCGGTCACATTCTTCACGACAATTTTCGTGCCCTTGGGAAGCTCCTTCTCTATCGCCCGGCCCAGCGCACGGGCCCAAACGTCATAACCGCCGCCAGCGGCAAAAGGAACAATCCAGGAGATATCTTTGTCCGGATACTGAGCTTGAGCCGACAGCGGCGCAACTAACCCAAACGAAGCCACGATGACCGTCAAGAGTATTTTTGCCAGCATGTTGCTCTCCTCGTTTCGCTAATTCAGCTTTAGGTTGTAAAAGCGCGCCGCATTGAGACCAAGGATTTTTTCTTTTAAGCCTGGCGGTAAATCCTCGCGACTGCTGAGCAGCTTCACGGTCTCAGGAAACTTGCTATCGCCATGCGGGTAATCAGAAGCATACATAGGTAAATCTTCGCCGGTATGGCGAACACAGTCGGGCAGCGTCTTCTCGTCAGGCTCGCAAGTGACGAATACGTTACCCGCCTTCACATACTCGCTTGGTTCTTGGGTCAAATAGGGCACCTGTTTTTTTAATTCATCGCGCAATTCATGTTTCTCATAGTGCTCGTCCATGCGTTCCATCCAATAAGGCACCCAGCCGATGCCGATCTCCAAAAACGCTACGCGCAATTTCGGCAAGCGTGCCAGAACACCGCCGCAAACTAGCGAGAGCATGGCAGCCATTGTAGGGAAGGACATCGCCAGAGTGTGACTGAAGAAGAATTTATCGTAGCGATCCGCCCCTATAGTAGCGTAGGCGCCGGTTACAGAATGGACGGCCACGGCCATATTGAGCTTCTCCGCTGCCGCGAAGAAAGGAAAGATCTCAGGATCATCCAGGTTCTTGTCGAAAACGGTTGCTGGGACTGTGACGCCGCACATTCCGAGCTCACTTGCCCGGCGCATTTCTTCGATCGCCGCACTCACATCCTGCAGCGGCACCACCGCAACGGCGGCGGCTCTTCCGTGCAACTCCTTGCAAATGTCCGCCAGCCAATTGTTATAGGCGCGAGCCAAGGCCGCGGCGTTGTCCTTATTCTCCATCCCGCAGAGCCCCAAGAGGAATGTCGGATAGATGACGTGAAGGTCGATACCTTCCCGATCGAGATCGCCTAACAGCCGTTCCTTATTGAAGCCAATCCTTGCCGCGCCGTAGACACCTTGCGGCCCGACTCCTCCGAACCCCCTAGGAGTGCCGGCGCCTTTTCCGGCCGGCTTAGGAACCAGCCGCCCTTCGACGAGAAAAAAAGTGTTGCCCTTCGAATCGGTCACCACATCGAAAGTGGTATCCCGATAGGGCGGTTCGAGATAGCTGCGCAGTTCGCCGGCGCTTTCGACAATGTGGCCATCGGCGTCGATAATCTTCATCTCAGTCCTTTCGAAACTACAACGCGTACAACGCTCGGGAGTTATTGCTTAAAATTTTCTGTTTTACCTCGGGCGCGAGGTCCGTTCTGTCCCTGAATATCTTGATCGCGTCGATATCGCTCGACGTGTCGGTGTGGCCATAGTCCGTGCCGATGACCAGACAATCCTCCCCGCCTTGCTGCACGATGTAGGACAAGTCGTCGGCGTTTTCGCAGGTCACGAACATGCCGTACTCGCGGGCGACGTCATCACGCCATTCACGGCCCAATGTTTTAAAGCGCTTCTTGGCTTCGAGCAGCACCCACGGCAGCCACTGCGCGCTAGCCTCGATGAAACCCCACCGTAGCCTGGGGAATACTTGAGGAATCTCGCTAAGGAGCACGTCATTAAAGGCCGCCACGGTAGGCACCCGGAAACGATGCAAACCCGCCGCGGACCTGACCGGATGGTCATATAGGTCGTTGAGCCACTTGTTGCCATTAGCGATATGAATCGCCATCGCCAGATCGAGCCGGCTCGCCTCTTCGTAGATTGGATAAAAATACGGATCACAAAGTAACCGGTTACCTTCAACGGGCCGCAAGAGCACGGCGCAAGCGCCGTTTTCTTTGGCGAAGCGGATTTGATCCCGCGCGTCGGTCATACTAAGCGTCGGCGCCATGCACGACCAGCGCAGGCGACCCTTTGCCTGGCGCCAGATATCTGCCAGCCAGCGGTTCCAGCTTTTGCACAGCGCCACTTCTACCGCAGGGCGGTCCGTGACCGACTCGATGAATACGGTGTTGTGCAGCACCTGGATATCGACGCCCGTGCGATCCATGTATTCGATGCGCAGATCGACATTGCCCATCTCGCGGGACTCCTGGTTGTCGGCGAACTTGCGGCCGGCTTGCTGAGAGCGCCGTTCCAGCTCGGCAGCGGAGAAAGCGGGAAAGCGTAACCCGCGCACCTTGCCATCGATCAGCCAGAACTGAAGTTTCACTCCGGCTTCTTCACGGCTCTCGAGCGAGATCGGGCGAAACTGTTTTTCCGACGGGTCCAAGTAGTCCCAGGTGTGGGCGGACTCGACCACGTGGGCGTCGGCGTCGATGATTAAATCTTTCGCGGCGCTATTAGAAACCATTTTAATGGCCCTCCCTTAATGTCTATACGTCAGTCTTCCGCACCCGGCGATTGCTCACTTTTTGCCAAGAAATGCCGTGTCGCGAATCGCTTTCAAATCGTCGTCGTATTGCATAAACCTCAAAAAAGCGTGAAGGCGAACGTTTTGCGTCATGCAAGTTGCTAATGTTC
>JBBDNJ010000240.1:0-8257 GCA_040877705.1 Binatia bacterium
CTTCACGCAGATCTTTATCGCCGTAGCGGCTCTGACCGTCCTTTCTTCCATGCGATACGTCAGAGAGACCGGTATTCACGAAGGCGAATTCTACTCGCTGATTCTTTTCGCGACCACCGGCATGATCGTGATGGCGGCGGCCAATGATCTGATTGTTTTCTTTCTCGGCTTGGAAACGATGTCTGTTGCCGTTTACGTGCTGACCGGCATGTGGCGCAGCAGCGCCCGGTCGAGCGAAGCCGCGATGAAGTATTTTCTGATGGGCGCTTTCGCTACCGGTTTTCTGCTTTACGGCATTGCGTTAATCTACGGCGCCACGGGTTCGACCCACCTGAATCAAATCTCGGCATACTTGTTGGAACCTCAAGGCCAATGGCCGCCTTATCTCTTTGTCGGCGGGTTACTCTTGCTGGTGGGTTTCGGCTTCAAAGTTGGCGCGGTGCCTTTCCATTTCTGGATTCCGGATGTCTACGAGGGAGCGCCGACACCGGTCACCGGCTTCATGGCCGTGGCTGTGAAAGCCGCGGCGTTCGCCGCGTGGGCGCGCATTCTAATGCATGAGCTGTCGCCTTTGGATAGCGAATGGGCCTTGCCGTTAAGGGTGCTTGCGATCGCGACGATGACGATCGGCAACCTGCTTGCCATTTCGCAACCAAGTGTCAAACGCATGCTGGCTTATTCCAGCATCGCTCATGCGGGATATATCCTCATAGGCATCGTCGCCGGCGAGGAATGGGGCAGCACGTCCTTGTTGTTTTACCTCGCAACCTATGCGCCCGCCACGTTCGGCGCTTTCGCCGTGATTACCGTGTTAACCGAGCAGGACAAACCTAAGGAAGATTACGGACACTTCGCCGGTCTGGGTTTCAAGCGGCATTTCGTGGCGATGGCGATGTCGCTTTTCATGCTCTCGCTGGCGGGTTTTCCACCTCTCGCCGGGTTCACCGGGAAGTTTCACATCTTCCGTTCGGCCGTTACTGCCGGCCATACCGATCTGGCCATTATCGGCGTGCTTAACAGCCTGCTGTCAGTGATCTACTATTTGCGCGTGATCGTGATGATGTACATGAACGAAGGCGGGGTAAAGGGAAAATCTTTCACCGAGTCGCCTTACCTATATACCGCCGTGGGTCTGGCCGCGGCAGCGACGATCTATCTGGGAGTCTTGCCGATGCAGACTATGGAATGGAGCCGGAGCGCGTTTTCCTCGCTTTTTTAACTGCGTTTTTTAAAAAAGCCGATCACCACCGGTACCTCTGTGGTCCCACTGATGAACTCTTTGAGAGTCCGGGTCTTGATGTAGAGCTGAGCCGATCCGCCACCGTCCAGATTCAACAAGTCCGGCGTCTGCAGTTGCCACCGCGGATTGGAAAAGAGCTCCTGTAACTCGGCAAAACTCAACCCGCCAAGAAGCGTATCGGTGACGCCGATGATGAGGCTCTGTTGCTTATCGACGCCGATCACGGCACGTCGACTGTAGCGCCCCAAACCGGGCATCGCTTGAACAATCTCACCGTGATTCAACAATAACGGACCCGATTGCAGCGCTTCCTGAGCTTCCGCCGGGCGAAAATCGTTACGGTGCGTAATGAACGGGATCGAATCGCGCACGCCAAAGACACCCGTATAAAGCGCATGCTTGGAAAGGCTGCGATTGATGTCCTGCGCGGCCGATTTCAGGAAAGCCAACGGTTTGCCCTTCTCATCGAAGTAGTTCGCATTGATCGCGGCGATAGCGCCGCTTCGCTCTGCCAGAGTCTGAGCATCGCCACTTTTGAGCTGAAATTGGCTGCTGCTAATGATTCGCGGTGAAACTTGGCGGGTGTCAAAGCGGATGAGCTTGAAATCCAACGAATAGCTCGGTTCCGAACGCTCGAGCGTGATCGTGCGGTATTCAATGCCCGAGTCGAGAGATTTCCAAGTGCCGGCGTTTCGTACGCTAAGAGTGGCGCTGACCTCAGGTTTGGCTGCGCCTACGGGCGCCTGCGCGGAAATCGCAGCGGCAGTCAACGCCAGCGAAGAGAGTATTACGATGAACGATAATGGCTGGAACATCGCCCGAGTCTAGCAGAATGATTCCGGCGACGAAAGTAAAGCCGGCCTCAGTATTTCTTGCCGGACCGGCAAGTTGCGCCATTGTCATCTTTGCTGTTAAGTAGGGCTCGACGACCAATGAGGACACAAGGGGAATAAATAGTGATGCGAACCATTTTAGCCGCGGCAATGATTTTTGCGTTGTCCGTTGGACTCTCCGCTTGCGGCAAGGACGACCAAAGCAGCGCGGCGCGTGACGCAGAGATTCAAAAGAAGCTTCAGGACGCAATGCAAAAAGAAAAGCAGATGTATCAGGGAATGCAGAAGGGCGTCGAAACCGTAGAAAAGCAAATGCAAGAGCAAAAGGAAGAGACCAAGAGATAAACCCACCTCGCTTGTGAACTTCAATCAATGGCCGCGGATCTGCAAACCGGCATGGCCTACGCCCGAGGGCTGACAAGTCAGCCCTCGGGCGTGATCTCAAAAACCACCCGATCCATGCGCGGCGGCGAATCGCGCAAGGTGAGAATCTGCCGGCGCAGCTTATCGTCGGTCACTAGCTTGGCGAGGCAGGAAAATTTTTCGCCTTTGGCGCTTATTTCAACCGCTGACTCTTTAACCATGTTCTGGCACCAGTGCTTGCCCTCGACTTTGCTCGAAGACGCATAAAAGCTTCCCTTAAAGTAGATAAAGCGGAGCTCCACGGTTCTCGGTTGGCCCGTCTTTCGCCCTGTGGTTGTTAAATTCGCCACCACGGTCGAGCCATCTTTAAGATTCATGTTTCGAATATAGTGCCGTGTCGAACGTGAAACAAGCTCGGCGCTGCGCCTTGACTCTGGCGCTGACGCGGGGATAAACTTGGCGGCATTTAAATTAGCTTGAGGTCAATTCTATAATAATTCGGAGGCATTCATGGCAGGGAAGAAAACAACCGGCATCTCGGCAACCGCGATCCGCTTCGGCAAAGGCATCAGCGCCGTGCGCGCGCTCCCCAAGGCCAAGGGTAAAAGGCCGGCGGTGATCATTCTTCACGAGCGCTACGGCATCGATCAGCACACCAAGGATTTAACCGTGAGACTGGCTCAAGCCGGGTTTGTCGGCTTGGCGCCCGATCTTTTTCACCGCTTCACCGGGGATAAGAAGGCCGTTCTGCGCGGCCAGCAGAGAGTGGATCTCACCGACGACGGCGCTCTGGAAGATTTGAACGCGGCGGTTGAATATCTCAAGCGGTCGGCCAACGCCGACGGCGCGCGCATCGGCATCATCGGCGTATGTCAGACCGGTCGACAGCCGCTCCTGCTGGCGGCAAAGCGCGATGACATCGCCGGTGTTGTGGTGCTCTACGGCGGCATCGGCGGCAAGGAATGGCTTGCCAATGACTTAAGACCTACGCCAGTGGAAGATCTCGTGGGACAGGTCGATTGCCCGGTGCTGGGAGTTTTCGGCGAAGCCGATCACATTATTTCGGTCGATGATGTGGTCAGGTTGCGCAACTCTTTCGAGAAGGCGAAGAAGAGTTATCATATCCGCATCTATCGCGACGCTCCACACGGCTGGCTAAACGATACGATGCCGGGACGCTATCGCAAAGAGCCGGCAAAAGACGCCTGGAGCCTGATGATGTCGTTCTTGAAAAAATGCTTCGCCGGCGGCTGGGATACGAGCAGAATCTCCTCGACCTTCGAAAGCGATTATTCGACACAGTACGATTTTTCCAAGAACGTTCGTATGGAATAGGAGCAAACAGTGTGGCTATAAAGCCGATAAAAATCAGGATTGGTTTAGTATCAACCTTGGCGGGGGCGCTGTGCCTATTGGTTGCGCTGGGGTCTGGTCAGCCATTATGGGCGGCGCAAAAAGTCGTGATCGGCACGCCCAGTCGCGGCTTGTTTGAATTTCCCGCCGTTGTCGCGATCCGCAAAGGATTCTACAAAGACGAAGGTCTGGAGGTTGATAGGGTGCAGATGCAGCCGCTGGTCGCGGTCAAAGCGCTGATGTCCGGCGACGTGGACTATCTATTGGCATGGGGATCGGCGGTACGCGCCGCGATAACCGGCGTACCGATCAAAGCGGTGGCTGGCATGGCTTCGCGCCCGCTGCACGTGCTGATTGCCCGGGCCGATATCAAGACGCCCAAGGATCTCAAAGGAAAGACCATCGGCGTCGATTCCATCGCCGGCACGGTGGATTATCTTACCCGCGTCGCGCTCAGGCATTTCGGCATGGAACCGGAAAAAGACGTGAAAATTATCGTCACCGGCGAAAGCCCGACCCGTTTGGCGGCGCTGCGCGCCGGCGCTATAGATGCAACAGCCATCGACGTGGCATTTGCGGTCAAGGCTGAAGACGAGGGTTTCAGGCGCTTTCTCTATCTTGGCGATATTATTGAGCTGCCGCTTTCAGGGATCACGGTTATGGAAAGCAAGCTGCAAACCCAGCGCGATCAGGTCAAGCGGGTTGTCCGCGCGACGATCCGCGGCACTCGTTTCATGAAGCAGAACCGCGCCGAGACGATTCAGATGCTGTCTGATTATTTGAATATTACTGCGTCGCAGTCCGCAAAAGCGTACGACGCTTCGATCAATTCGTTCAGCGACGACGGTCTTATATCCGATAAAGCCGTTAACGTCGACGTGCAACTCACCAAGGAGCGCCTCAAGATGACCAAAGAAATTCCGTTGAGCCAGTTGGTGGATTGGAGTTTGGTGCGGGAGATCAAAGCGGGCAACTGAGAGAGACACTAGTGTAATGGAACCAAAGTCCGTTTCAATACTCAATCGTCATTCCGGGCAAGCTGGCGATAGCGAGCGCGACCCGGAATCCAGGAATTTCAAAACTTCTGGATACCGGCTTTCGCCGCTATGACGCTGAAGGGGTCACGGAATTCTTTAACGAATTTTAGATACACGACACTAGTCTAGCTAGTGTTCTATCTCATCAGTTCACTGCAATCGCATAGATGGCTCGCCGTTAATTTGTCAGATAAAAATAAGATAATGATTCGAGCAGCGCCGATCGGGAAGGTTTGCCGCGAGCCAAGTTCAGACATTACAATGGCCGTTTCCGCTGGGAAGCTTCCACGTTCTTTCTACGAACAACCGACCATTGATGTTGCCAAGCAATTGCTGGGCAAGTACCTCGTGCGCAACCATGCGGGCGGAACGACGGCGGGACGGATCGTCGAAACCGAAGCCTATATCGGACCGCAGGATAAGGCGTGTCATGCATCTCGCGGTCGGACGCCGCGCACGGAAGTGATGTTCGGGCCGGCGGGTCACGCGTATGTGTACTTCATCTACGGATTTTACAACATGCTGAATTTGGTCACGGAAGCAAAGGATTATCCCGCGGCGGTATTGATTCGCGCGGTCGAGCCCGTGGACGGCATCGAATTGATGAAAACCCGGAGGGAAAACGGCGCGCTGCGCAATCTTGCCAGCGGGCCGGGGAAACTCTGCCAAGCTTTCGCCATCGACCGGTCGCTCAACGGCGCGGATCTATGCGCCAATATTCTTTACGTTGAGGATCGTGGTGAGGCCGTTCCAAAATTTCAGGCTACGCCGCGAGTCGGTGTGGACTACGCCGGGAAGTGGAGGAGTAAACCATATCGGTTTCTTATTCGCGGTAGCGAGTTTGTGTCGAAGCTTCGAGGAATCGGATCGTGAGTTGCTGCCACTTCATTGCTCTTTTGTAATAGCGTTTGTAGTTTAGCGTGATGGCGAACGGGGTATACCGCATTACAGTCGAATCAAGTGCTCAGCGTCTCGAACGAGTCGGGCCACTGATTCCCGGCGCGTGGAGCCGGCACGATGATGAGCTTGGCAGGCGAATGCCGGGGGAATTTCTGCTCGACACCGGTGCGTATGGGGCGATGATCGACCTCGACGTCGCCGTATCGCTGCAACTTGCTGTTCGCGGCACGCGGGAGATTCACGGCATACACGGCTATGGACCGCTGCAGCAATATTTAGCCAATCTGGTTCTGCCCGCTAAAGATCCTGACGGCAAAGACTGTCTGTTCGAGCAGGTGATGGAGTGCGTCGGTGTGCCGTCGCTGCTGGAGGAGAACCGCGAACATGACGCGCGGGTGATCGGGATACTCGGAAGAGTATTCCTGCAATCGGCGCATCTCGAAGTCGACGGCAGCGTCGGCCGGATTACTTTGCGCATCCGCGATTTGGTTTAAAATTTGGGATATCGGTATCGTTCATATTTTGAGGAAACAACTTGATGGCAGACCACGCGGGAAACGACCTTGACAAAATTGTTGCGGAGCGGCTGCGTGAAGCTGGATTAAAGTTCGCGACGGAAAAAGCGATCGGCGGGCTGGCTCCCGATTTCATCGTCTACGCGCCCGATGGCCGTCAATTTATCGTCGAAACGCGGCGGTGGGATTTTCCGGGCCTAACCACCGAAGCTAGCCGCCAGGCGCAACATTACCAGGAGGCGGCGAAGGTCGACGGCGCATTTGTCGTGATACCCGGACTTAAAAGAAACTTGCCGTCTAAAGGGGTCGTGACGCTCGACGGTCTCATACCCGCGCTCCAAGCGGAGATTCACACGTCGAAAACACATACCAACCCATTGGAGTCGACCAAAGTCGATAAGCTTATCTTTGCCGCCATGCCATTCGCGCCACAATACGAAGATGTTTTTTTCGTGGCGATGAGCTATGCCGCGGAGCAGGTGGGTGCGGTCTGCGACCGAGTCGACCGGCGCGAGTTTCAGGGCAGTGTCCTGGACGAAATCCACCGGCTGATTCGTCAATCCATTGCGGTCTTTGTCGATCTTTCCGAGTCCAAACCGAATGTCCTTTACGAAGCCGGATATGCTCATGCGCTGAACAAGCCGTGCATTCATATCTGTTCGACGCCGATCGATAAACTTCCTTTCGACGTCAGCCAGTGGAAGACGACGCGCTATGATCCGGGACAGACACACAAATTGGCCAAAGAGCTGGCGCAACGCCTCAAATCGATACTCGACTAATTAGCTAGTTAGGCACGGGTCCGTCATATTCGTCGATTTTAGCTTTTGATCCAATCCAACTCATGACTGTTTCGATTACCCAAGTTTGCTGTTCTGTAGTCAATGATGGCTGTGGCTGCGTCCGGCCATGACTATTCGGGTTCCGCACGTCACGAAACAGCGCCTTCAGCGCATCCAAACGGCGATGAGTCTCCCGTTGGTGGAACTAAAAAGGTTGTCGATGTAATTTGCCGCACCACGCTCGTTGCCACGAGTCCATCCCCTTTTCATCGCTGATTGTTTTCAGGACGGTCTCCAATGCCTTAACCTCCGACCATCGACCTTCTGGAAAGAGCCGAGCTATTTGGTGATCGGTGGTTCCCGTAACTCGTATAGAGTCCGCCCCAACAGATCCGGCGCAGCCTTTTCGGAAGCGGCCTTAGCAGCTTTGATTAAAGATTCACGGTCAATTCAGGCATGACAGTTCCAATGCTGACTAAACGTTCACGGTCACCGGCCGACAAAATAATACGATGGATGCATCGAGTGCCTCCAATTCCCGGCGAGCGGAACGTGCGAAAGTGATCGCATAGTCAGCCATTAACACGCAGCTTGCCTCTGCGACGCAGCCTCTTCCTCACCGCTTCCAGGGTCTCGCGAGGTTCACTCTGACGTTCGCGGGCCACGGCGGCGTCGTAGAAATCCTCCCATAGCTCGGAATGCCTCTTAAGATCAATCACGACCGCCGTCTTTTTGCCTCGCTCATTTACGACAAACTGAACACCTTTCACGGTAACACCTCCAAATTTGCATCACCTTATCTGTCAGGCACTCCGAAGTCTAACATGAAGGCTGGGCGGGAAAGTCCCGCCCCCAAAGCGGCGGGACCCAGATCCGTCTCAAGCCGTTGGTTAGGCTTTCTGCGATTCCTTGTGCTTTGCTATGAGTTCCCGTATTGCAGGGAGCAGTTCTTTAGGGACCTCAATGAAGGTCTGAGCTGGCTGCTGGAACGCAGCTTCATCCTCAGCCACGGCCTCTTCCTCAGTCTGTTGCTCGTAATTCGTGATCACTTTCCGTACCCTCTCCTCATTCCAGCCCGGCGGAAATTTCTTCTGTCTCATCTTTTTCCTTTCCGACGACGGCGTCGTCGATATGCAATCAATGGTTTTCCAGTTAGCTCGTGTGCGGTTATCACAAACGAACCGCCAGGTTCGGGAACGTAGATGACTCTCAAATATCTGCCACCTTCCGTCTG
>JBBDNJ010000240.1:8267-14660 GCA_040877705.1 Binatia bacterium
ACCAATGGCGACGCGCGCTCCTTCCTGCCCGACCCGGTCTTCGCCCGGGTTTTGAAGAATGTCTATTGCTTCATCCTCCGTAACTCCATGGCGGTAGATGTGTGGTTCACCGGTTTCCGGATCGATGTAGAAGCGGACATTCATTCAACAGATTGATTGTACTCGGCTCGCTGCCAGATGCCTAACGTAGCGTTGAGCGGCGCGCGAAAAGCGTCCGTCTCAAACGCATTGTTAGAGCAACCTGTTTACTTCGGCACATCTTCTAACCGGGTACTCCGACCGGCTCTTAAGCTTTTTCGCGCCTGTTCGATGCGCTCCAAAAAACGAGGGTCGTTCTCAAGCTTGTAATCAAACCAGTCGTCCTCTGACTCGAATCCGATCAGGACACCAGCAGGCTTTCCGTGCCGGGTTATGACAATCTCCTGCTTCTCCGCCTCGCGTAGAAACCGTGAAAGATCATCTTTGATCTCAGATAAAGGGACTTCCTTTATGCGGGCTTTCCGAACTGCTCCAGCCATATTGCAGCCTCCGATTTGGGGATAATAGCCAAGACCTCAACGGATTCGGCCGATACGTCATAGAATATTCGAACCTCGCCGACACGAAGTCGATATTGCGGTCGCGCCAGGCCTCGCAAACGCTTGATCCGGCTCCGGCTCGTTTTCATGGGTTCGTGACGAAGATGCGTTTCAAGAGCATCGCGGACGGTCGATCGAACATTGGCCTTCAACGCCCGAAAATCTTCAATCGCCTCCGGGGCCAGAACGATCTCAAAACGCATTCTGGCCAGATTATAGCCAAAATTTGTGCTGTTTCAAAGTCGTTGTGCTCTAACCATTGAGTATGAACACGCCCGCTTTGAGCCGAGCTTCTTTAAACGCTCGTTGCAAAACCGATTCATGGAGATGATGCCTGCGTCTTTCTCCTGTCGATCTGTCGGTGTAATGGCTTGTTGCGGGGAACACCCACTGCCATCCTCATTCTTTGCCGGCGGTTAAATATTTTCGCTCGAGAGCATTGGGCAATGATATCAGCGGCAAGACTCTCCACCATCAGTACGCGTGCCGGTTCAGTGGAGCAGCATGCTCTGGACGCGCTTGACTAACCGGCTGCGAAACGAGTAGGAACTACCAGGCTGCTGCAATCAGAGTTTTTCATCAACCTGATAAATTCTTTAGAAAGCCACGGCGCTCACCGGGAGGCATTCTGGCGATGACTATCGACTATGAAAGGACATGGAGGAAAGCAATGATTATGACGGTTGCCTCATTTCTCGTTATCTGTTTTCTTTTTCAAAATCTCGCTTACGGCGCGGGTGCCGACGTACAGCAGCGCCAACTGATCGAAGGCGCCAAGAAGGAAGGCAAGCTGATGTTTTATACGTCGGTGGAAACAGCATTCGCCCAGGCCTTAACCAGCGCTTTCGAAGCGAAATATCCATTTGTCAAATCGGATATTTTTCGCTCGGGACACGACAAGGTCCTGAGCCGGATGAATATCGAGCGAAAGGCTGGTAATTTCTCAGTGGACACGGTGAGTGTGGGAGAGTTTGAAACCTACCACCTGCAAAAGATGGGTTTGCTGGCGCCTTACAAGCCGCCGTCCGCCGCGACCTATCCGGAAGGATTTAAAGATCCGCAAGGTTACTGGGCTGATCTTTACGACAACCTGCTCGTGATGGCCTACAACACAACCAAGGTAAAGCGCGAGGAATTGCCAAAGCGCTATGAAGATCTCCTCCACCCGCGCTGGAAGGGGCGGATGGCTCTGGACCAAAACGAAGATCGCTGGTTTGCCAACATGCTTTACCTTATGGGCGAGAAGAAGGGCATGGACTTCATGGAGGCGCTGGCGAAGCAAGAAGTCGCCTTCCGCCGCGGGCGCACCTTGCTTACACAGTTACTGGTGGCGGGAGAATTCGATTTGCAGATTGTCGCCTACTGGTATCGGGTACACCTGATGAAGAAAAAGGGCGCGCCCGTTGATTGGATTGCCATGGAGCCGGTGATTGTGGCTCTGCATCCGATCAGTCTCGTGGATCGGGCGCCGCATCCGAACGCGGGAAAACTCTTTATCGATTTCGCCCTCTCGGAGGAAGGGCAAAAGATATTCACTGAAAAAGGAAGAGTCTCAGCAAGACCCGGCTTAAAGCCGGAAGGATTTCCCGCTCATCTCAAACTGGTGCCCAGCAACGTCCAACTGGCCGACAAGCTGGCGGACTACAATAAGCGCTATGAAGCCTTGTTTATCAGGTAAACCGCGGCGATTTGCTAACGGCTCGAAAAGCCTTTTGAGTCCGGATTCCGCATTTAAAAAACTGAGAGAGGGGCGAGAGTCCAGCAATTACCGTAATCTGCGCAATGTAGTATGAATACCTGCAACACGAGGCCAAAAGAATGAATCGCAAACGAGCGATCTTTCGCGCATTGACGACCTGCCTACTTACGGCAGTCGGGCTTACCGGTTGCGCTGAATCGACAAAGCAGGACGAGAATCTCGCCGGACAAAGAGCAATCGAGTTCGCTCAGATCGTCCTGGTCAACAAGAACTTCGATCAAGGCTACCAGTTGCTTGCCGACGGCGGCAAGCGCCACATCTCGCTGGCAAAATTTAAAGAGACGATGACGCGGCTGCATCCGCGCGGTTTTCCCACCAGCGTCACCGCGAAAGAATATCAACCGATGCCCGGCGAGAATGCACTGTGGATTTACCTGACCGGAGAGAACCCCGAAGCTCATTACCGCCTGACGATGGAAGCCACAGCCTCCGGGGACTACAAAGTATTGACCCTCGACAGCGGTGTGGTGGGTCGGATGTTCCCGTCGAGCAGTGATAAGAAAGAATTTTCTAAAGTTATTAGCACCGAGCCCTGAGATTATGTTAAGGACACTTTCGAGATCAACGAGTCCCTGTCAATGCGCTTTGCGTAAGTCAATACGAATGCCTGACACCCGTACAGGTCACCTTTTCGGTCTTGCTCGTCATCGACGATCCGCCTCTTTTCAATCCCTCGGATCATCACATGGTGCAGCGTCCCGGGACTATCCAGTCTAGCTTGCCTCGGCATACGGTTTAACCTTTCTAACGATCTCTCCCTTCCGTGCGCTACTTTGTCCAGCTAGTCAACAACGTCCCCGAGTCTACCCCCAAACGCAAGAAGACACCACGGTTATTACTGGGCTGAGAACTATTTCATGTGATGAAGGGGATCTTCGAGCCCAGGGACGGCCGGTGTATTTATGTCAAATCGGTCGCCAACTTTGGATTGAACAGAGCTAAGTTTGCCATTTACGTCCGTGAAATTAATTTTGTATGGCGTATTCTTTAGCTCAGATAAGCGAATTTTAGGAAGAACATACCTCAACCAGCCCTGTCTCGCCCCGCCTTTTTCAATAGCTGTGGAATTCGTCTTTTCATAAAGAGAATCCTTTCCATAGAAAACAAGCAGGTATTTCCGTGATGGATCAGCTGGATGAAACGTTGCACCTTGGGCTGGAATATTTGCTGGCATAAAGGTCATTTTCTCCCCGTGCAATACTATTTCCAGCCAGTACCCCTCCGCGATACTAGGTGCACCAAGGTTTTTAATGTGTACACCGATAAATAGCTGCGCTCGGTAATGGTCATCAAAACCGTAGGTAGGACCGATACGAGCCTCTAACTTCGGTAATGAAAGTTCTCTTAAGGCCGCCTCAGTAACCATCATTCTTTTATACTCATCTCGCCATGTTAAAAACATTGCGATACACACACACATGATACTAATCCATTTCCAAGGTACGCTATCTAACTTGGCTTTTTTTAGAAACCTGTCGCAGAAATCAGCGAGAAAAAAAGCTACGCCTCCCAAAAGCCAATAAAAATGTGCAGTTAATGCTATCAGGAATCGAGCCAAATCAATGATGATCTCCGCCATCGTTCGCCTCGCCTACTTAAAAGTTCGGTTGGACTATAGGCAAACTTACCATGTGGTGTAAAGAAGAACATAATCGCCTGCTAGTCGAGCAGACCGAAAACTCGCTATGGTCCACACCGTGAGCAGCTGAACATCTTGCTGTACAGGAAAAGCTTTGGATCGACCGGCAGCACAAAAATCGGGATCACGCGATCCGGGCTGCGTACGAGACCGGTGCATACAGCTATCAACAAGTCGCGAAGGAATTTGGGGTTCACTTCACGACTGTGGGCGGATTGTGCGCAAGGCAATGAAGTCAGGGGCCGCTGCCCATACGAGCAGTTAGCGAGTGGCCCATTTGTGCTTTGATTTGATAATAGACCCCAGTGACCCCAGGACCCACCATAGAGTAAAGTTAGGCAAGGCTAACATTTTGCGGTTCGTCCTAGACGAGCTGGGGCCTGAGTAGGTCGCCAACCCCGCGGCGCTTGCGGAGCCAGCCATCGACGGCGAAAACCAGATCGATATTAGCAGTTTCAGCCTGAAGAGATTTAAAGATCTGATTCAATAAGCTCAGTCATCGGATCATCGAAGAGAAAACGAGCAAAATGCATCAATGCTAGACCTGACCATCTTTATTCTTTATTCATGTGGCGTTGACCCTTTTCAGCGGAATCGATCCCAAGCCAGAGCGTCTAGTTACTTGAACTCAACGGACAATTCAAAATACTCTCAAGAAACGCCATTACACCTTGGGAGTATGTCGATTTGAAAGATGGCAACTGTTTTTTCAAAATTTCCGTAGTATTCACAGTATATGAAAGGTTTCGAGCAATAAAATACTCCTGAAACGACCTATGCGCGAAGCGAATTCCCAGTTGAGTCTGTTGCCTGTTCCGACGGCCAGCTGACACTAGTACTGTTCCCATTAAATAGGGAAGAACTGATTCCGCAGGCAACTTCACGAATTTTGCTGCATCTTTTACCCATTCTTCCGGAAATGTCTCTAACAACTGCCCCGTCGACACTTGTGCGCTATCAACAACAACCGTTTTTGCGGCAATATTTTCAAGCATAAGGAATAGTCGCGCGTGCAAGTCATAGAGATCAATTTCATTAGAAGCCAGCTGATGGTACGGATATTTGCCGGTCGAAAAGGGAGATCTAATGTCCCTTTCTAGTTTTTGAATAATGTACTTCTCATACAATTCTGCAACTGTTCTCCGTTCTATTTCTCCTGTTAAAACGTCTTGACACAGCATCTCTAGAAAAAGTGGTCTTTTTGGAATATCACCGTAAAATTCTCCGTACCTTCCTGAAGATACAATCGACCGTAGTTTCTCGAGAGCCATCGAACCTGTCACTCGTTGTCTTGCTTCTAGAAAGGAGAGTATAGTGTCGTCGTCCCAATTCTCTAACAAGACGACTTGGGTATTCTTCCCAGGTCCGCCAATCGCAAATTCGATACTGCCTGACCGCTCCTCCCAAAATTCCTTCCGAATGGATATGACTACATGCCGCGTCAAATGCCGCAGCCCATTCACAATCTGACAAATCCCCTCATGGGTATAGGCATAACGGTGTTCGTCGAGTCCGTCTAACAGAAGCACAAACTCTCTTTTTGACTGCAGGATGTGCCGGAGGGGAACGTCCCATACATTTGGTCGGAGGATGTCCATCTCTTCATCAGGCTCAAAGATCATCTGCTTCAGGCATCTGACAAAATTGGTTTCCGCATCAAAGCCGTTCGGTGGGATGAGAGCGATGGGAATGTAAAGGGCCTCGAGACCTATTTGTTTAAACTCCCTCGCGAGGCGAAGGAGTAAAGAAGTCTTCCCGAATCCAAATTCACTTACGACTATCGTCCAAAACTTCGGCAACTGTCGCCCTGGGTCCTCGTCATGAGGGCGCAGTTTGCGTTCAATATCTTGGCGTATGGAATTCAACGGATTGCTACAGATTTCACCCTTTGTCGTAACCGCAGTAACTCTCCTAAACGGAATGTGATCAATGTATACGCCACTGCCCATGACTGTTTCATATTGGTCGAGGTATTCCCTATTTCGGACATCTATGTGTTTGATTAATGCTTCCACTAAGCCGTTGAAGAAAAAATTAAAAAACTGTTGTAAATCAAGCAACCGCGCTATTGCAGCTTTGCCTGAATGTTCTAGTTTGGCTAGCTCCGCTTCAAGCCTCTTACGTAGAGACATATCATCAATATAAGGACGATTGATGATTAATAGATACTCATGACAGGAAAATTCCGAATCCATAAATTTTGCAATAGATTCTCCGCATAATTTAAGTTGCGGCTCGCCAAAATTAAGGGTTTCAAACCCCTTACATTGAATGGCGACTGCAAATTGTTTTTTCTCTGGATCCGGTAAATAAAGATCAACACCTGCTCTGTCGAACTTTCGCAAATCTTTAGAGTATTGAACTCAGGGTGATTTCGTTCTAGTGAGAAAATTCAAATTCGTTAAATACCTATGACG
>JBBDNJ010000241.1:0-14635 GCA_040877705.1 Binatia bacterium
CGCCTTTTGCCAAGCTCATATTACGTTAGTGTATTTATAAAAAGAAGTACTAAGGATCACCGAAAACTCCTCGCACCGTAGGGGTCGGTCGAAATCCCGAAAACGCATACGTATCCCACAATCGTCTTGCCCGCTTGTTTGAAATCGCTATGACAGCACCTTGCCGCTTTTCTCACGGCGTGCAATGGCTTCAAGTACTGCTCTCATCCGGCTTGAACCCTTATTTGTTGCTAAAATTTACCCACTCGTTTACGCGATGAGCCCAAATAAATTTGATTTTGGAGATACTTCACATCGTATTTTTTTCACGTAGTGGCGCATCAAAGTAACGGGTACGATCAACGGAACGAGCTGTTTTCGGAAGTCGCTGATGAGCTCGATTAATTCCTGGCGCTCTGTGGCGGAAAGCTCCTTGGAAAAGTAACCCATCATGTGCTCGAGCACGTTGCTATGTTTCTTGGCGCTGGCGTGCACGGTCAAGCTAGCCATGAATCCGCGGCCGTAAGCCTCATATGACTGCGTCACCGAGGGCTACCCGGCTGCCGCTACTAGCCGCCCTAAGCGGCGATAGTGCTGCTCGCTGTGCGCCAGCAGCAGGAACTTGTGACTCGTGTGAAACTCAACCAGCGCTCGGACTGATTTTGTCTGCGTAAGTGTTTGCCAGCGATGATAGGCAAAAACGCGCTCGATGAAATTTTCGCGCAGAACTGGATCGTTCAAACGCCCTTCTTCTTCCACCGGCATGAGCGGGAACCGTTCCATTATCGCCGTCGCGAACAAGCCGCGGCCTTGACGCATCGGCGTTCCCTTCTCCCCCATCGAACCTTACCGCATTGCCCAGTAGACCCGCGCTGATTCCCAGCTTGGGCTTGTAATGCGGAATTTCTTTCACACGCATGTTTACTATTTATTACATTTATGGTAGCAGAGTCAATTATAGTTTACATAAAGTGTAAGAGATTAGCAGTTCGCTACATGAAAATAGTCATCACCGGAGCCTCCGGGTTTATTGGATCACTGGTCACCGATCGTCTCTGGAGCCAATACCATTCAGTTACCTTGTTGAGCCGCAATCCGCCTCGGGAAGCCAATGTCACGAAGAAAGAATGGCATGCCTGGAAGCCTGGAATCCCCGGTAACTGGGAGCAATCCATTGACGGCTCAGACGGGATCATCAATCTGGCAGGTGAACCGATCGCCGCGAAAAGATGGACTGAAGCTCAGAAAGAGAAAATTCGTTCGAGTCGCGTAGACTCTACGAGAGCCTTGGTGAACGCCATAGCCAAGGCGAAAAATAAACCGAAATTTCTCATCAGCGCTTCAGCCGTAGGCTTTTATGGACCCCGCGGCGATGAATCGATCACCGAAGAAAGCATGCCCGGTAACGACTACCTATCGCGTGTCTGCGTCGACTGGGAAGCCGAGGCAAAAAAGGCGGAGTCTTACGGTGTGAGAGTCGTGTTGCTCAGAACAGGAATAGTGCTCGACAAAGGTAAGGGCGCGCTGGCCAAAATGGTTCCCCCGTTCAAATTTTTCGCCGGCGGTCCATTGGGCTCGGGTAACCAGTGGATGCCCTGGATTCACATCGAGGATCAAGTGGGATTGCTGCTTTTCTTGATGGAAAATGACGATGCGCGCGGCGCTTTCAATTCCACGGCGCCAAATCCGGTCACCATGGCGGAGTTTTCTAAAACACTCGGCGATGTTCTCAATCGCCCCTCGTGGGCGACTGTGCCGGCTGGTGTTCTTGCGCTATTAGTGGGCGAGATGTCCGAGATGCTGCTCAACGGCCAACGCGCGGTGCCCCAGGCAGCGTTAAAGCAGGGGTATCAGTTTAAGTATCCGAATCTCTTGCCGGCGTTGCGGTCTTTGAATCTTTGACCCATGGCGACAGGCAAACTTTTTAACGTTCCATAAGCGTTGGCGTTGGCGGTTAATCATGGCCCGTACGGCAAATGACCACGATTTGTCTCAGCGGCAGTGGCGCTACTTGCAGGCTCTTTTAGACGGCGACGATGGAGCTGCGTTCCGAGTTATCGAAGAGATGTTGATTGCGCGACGTTCGCTGGGAGAAATTTATTTACATCTGATGACGCCGGCTTTGGCGGGTGTAGGACAGCTATGGTGTGACGGAGATATCGGTGTCGGCCTGGAAAAACTCGCCTCGCATCTGGTCTTGAAGCATATGGACCGGCTCCGTGGCATGTACGCTAATGACGAGCGCCAATTGTCCTGTCGTGTATTGGTTTCGTGCGTTGAGGGAGAACAGCACTGCATCGGCGCGCGGATGATGGCGGACTTGTTTTTAATCAAAGGCTGGTCTGTCGACTTTCTCGGGCCCGATGTTCCCACGGCGGCGCTTTTTGATACAATCAAAATTCGTCGGCCGCAACTGGTTGGATTGTCCGTCCTAACAAAGCAGGGTGTTGAGCATGCGCGCCGATTGATCGAAGAACTGTCGACACTGACAAATACACCAAAAGTTCTTTTGGGCGGACAAGCGATTGCAGTGGGTGAGTGGCCGCAGGACGGAAAATGCGCTGCCGCCCGTGATGCTTTGGAGGGGCTCGAGATCGCAGCCATGCTCGTGCATGCCGATCGGCCGAAAGTCGTATTGAAAGAATACTTGATTGGGTTGGGGCGCCGAGTGCGCGATTTACGCAGCAAAAAAGGTTGGACACAGGAGCAATTGGCTGAGTCAACTCGACTGACGCGCGCGTCGATCGTCGCGGTAGAGGGTGGCAAACAGAATGTATCGGTGGATGTGGTCATCCGTCTGGCGAATGCGTTGGGGATTTCACCCGAAGGCCTACTATCCGGCAATGGAGTTTTCTCCAGTGTCAAGTGGAGGAGAGCTTGAAGAACTCAAGTTTTGATTTGGGCAACACGGCTCTTGTTTCGGCCGACGATCTCGTTCTTGAGCCGGTGAATCAGGACGTCAGAAACGGCGGGCGAGAAAGACTTGGCAGTGCGCTCCCAAAGGGCCGGCTAATGGAGATCCTTGGTTTGGATGATATTTCTGCCGTCGAGGATCTTCTCCGAACTGCCTTACTCAATCCGGTGGCGGAGCTGACTTCGAACCGCGGTAAGAGGATACGCGGTCAGCTGGTAACTCTGGCCATCGTCTGATCAGCGATACGCGGCCCTCGGTTCTTTCCACTAAACAGTGCCGGGCGTGCGCCGACGTCGTCGAACTGATTCACGCCGGCGCGCTGATGGGCTTTGCCATGATCATGGGCGGCGCCATTGCCGGCGCATCGGAACGGCTGTTGTCGATTCTCGACGAGTTCGGACACGAGCTCGGCGTTGCGCTACAAATGTTTGACGATCTGGGCAACGTCATCGGTAAGTGCGAGCCATTCAAGCGCTACGAGGATATCGAGTTGTATCGGCCGTCGTGGGTTTGGGCATGCGCGGCAAACAGCAACACGCCTGAAGCTTATGAACAATTCTGTACCGCGGTCGGTAGGTTGCCCGATGCGCGGGAACTGGAGATCTGGATTGAAGAGCACGATCTTGTGCAACGCGTACGGGCCAGTGCCCGGCGCCAGTTAGACTCTGCGTTCCGGCGACTCGAACAACGGCTTGAGAGGCATGAGATACACTGGTCCAAACGCGCTTTCGAGGAATTGCGCCAGCCCGGTGAGGAGATCACGATCGCTTATGGGTAAAATTTCCGCCGCAGTGATCGGCAGCGGCTTCGGCGGTCTCGCCGTAGCGATTCGTCTGCAGGCAGCCGGTTGTCGAAACGTTATCTTCGAGAAACGCGATCAACCGGGTGGGCGAGCCTATGTCTATCGCGACCAGGGGTTTACTTTCGATGCCGGGCCCACTGTGATTACCGCCCCAAACTGTTTACGAGAGCTTTTCTCTTTGGCCGGTCAGTCGATGAGTGATTATGTAGAACTGCTGCCGGTGCATCCATTCTATCGGTTGTTTTGGAGGATGGGCTCACGTTTGACTACTCCGACGATGCCACCGCCATCGAACGGCAAATCGCCGCTAAATCGCCGGGCGACCTGCGCGGCTATGAAAAGTTTTTGAAATATTCCGAGGAGGTTTTTACAGAGGGATACGAGAAACTGGCCCATGTGCCCTTCCTCAATTGGTGGAGCATGGTATCGGTGGCGCCGCAACTGCTTCGATTAAAAGCTTATCGTTCGGTTTATAGCATCGTCGCTCAATTCATTCACGATCCCTATCTGCGGCAGCTCTTTAGCTTTCACTCCCTGCTAGTCGGTGGAAATCCGTTTACGACGACCTCGATTTATACGCTGATTCATTGTCTCGAGCGGAAATGGGGTGAATCAGTACTGGATCGCTGTCATTGCCGGCCCAGGCTGTATCGCGATCGCAATGCTTATGTTTGGCAGGCAGCAAGGCGAGTCGGTAGTTCGAACGGTCGATCATTTCTCCACCTCAGGCAGTGCCACCGAGGTATCATCGTCTCATCACGATTGATTTTACACGAGCCAATTTGAAGAACGAGCCGGGTCGGTGGTACATTAGCTTTCCAGACATTCGGGTAATCAAGGTTCAGACTCGAATGCGCCAGCACTGCGATGAGGATCCGACTCCGTGACCCATTCTGAATTCGCAGAATATCTTCAGGTGCAACGAAGCGCCATCGATCGTGCTCTGGAGCGTTCGCTCAGGGTCTATCATGGACAGACGCTAACCGTTTTTAAGGCGATGCGCTATGGATTGTTTCCCGGCGGGAAGCGCATTCGTCCTACTCTTACACTCGCGGCCGGTGAAATGTTTGGTGGTAAGCAGAAAGATCTTTTGCCGTTCGCGTGCGCGGTAGAAATGATTCATGCTTATTCGATCATTCACGACGATCTGCCGGCGATGGATGATGATGATCTGCGCCGCGGCAAACCGACTGCCCATAAGGTCTTTGGCGAGGGGATGGCTCTGCTGGCGGGCGATGGCTTGTTAACCGAGGCTTTTCATCTGATATCGGGTCCACAGGTATTGCGGACGCTGCCGGCTGAATTGGTTTTGCGGCTCATTCACGAGCTGTCGCACGCTGCTGGAATCGCAGGCCTCGTAGGCGGTCAAGCGGTAGATTTGGAGGCGGAAAATCAGGAGGTCGACGTTGCCACTGTCGAATATATCCATGTCCGCAAAACCGGCGCGCTGATTCTCGCGGCAATTCGCATCGGCGCGCAAGTCGCGGGGGCGAAGCCAGGTGATCTGCGCAGGATTTCAAAGTTTGGAGAATACTTGGGGCTGGCTTTTCAAATCGCCGACGATATTTTGGACGCGCTCGGCGTAACAGTCACGGGCGAGAGGGCCGAGTCCGACCACAACGAGCTAAAGAAGGCGACTTATCCATCGGTTGTCGGAATCGTTCAAGCGACTGAACGGTTGCAAGAATTATCGAGACAATGCGATCGGGAGTTGGCACCCTACGGAAATATGGCGGAGCGGCTGCAGGCCATTGCGGAACATGTCGTCGCTCGGGCTATCCATCAAAGGGAAGCCCAGTGATTGAGGAGATCAAATTATAAGATGGCAAACTTGCTTGATAGAATCGAATATCCGAATGACATCCGTAGTTTGACGGCCGACGAGCTTAAGCAGCTCGCGACCGAAATACGCGAAGAAGTGATATCGGTGGTATCAGAAGTGGGCGGACATTTTGCGTCGACTCTCGGAGCAGTGGAGCTAACCCTCGCGCTTCACTATGTCTTCAATACACCCGATGATAGGATCGTATGGGACACGGGCCATCAGGCTTATGCCCATAAGCTCATTTGTGGCCGGCGGAGCCGCCTTGGGACGATTCGCCAACTCGGTGGACTCAGCGGCTTCTTGAGTCGGGATGAAAGTGAGTACGATGTCTTCGGTGCCGGGCACGCGGGAACTTCAATTTCGGCGGCCTTGGGAATGGTGGAGGCCAAGACACTGGAAGCATCGTCTCGCAAGGTCATTGCCGTGATCAGCGATGGCGGGCTTAGCGCGGGCTTGACCTACGAAGGTTTGAATCAAGCCGGGCATTTGGAAAAAGATCTGATCGTCGTTCTAAACGACAACGCCATCTTCATCGATCCTCGGGTTGGTGCGGTATCGTCGTTTCTCAGCAAGCAATTTACCACCGAAGTAGCTGTTCGGTTGCAAAAAAATCTCTCCGCGCTGCTTCGGACCTTGCCCAAAGGCGAAAATCTCTTCCATATCGCGCGAAAAGTGAAGGATTCTTTTCTCGGGCTGGTGACGCCGGGGTTTCTCTTTGAGAGTCTAGGGTTCCAATATGTCGGCCCCATCGACGGTCATAATATCGAAGAGATGGTTACAACTCTGGAGAACGTTAGGAAGATAGAAAGACCTACTTTGGTGCATGTGCTGACGACCAAGGGCAAAGGTTACCCCCCTGCTGAGAAAGATCCGGTGAAATTTCATGCAGTCACTCCATTCCATGTTCTTACGGGCAAATCGAAAAAGGACAAAGGGCCGATCCCAACCTACACGGATATCTTTGGTGGATCGCTGACCCGGTTGGCAAGGGAAAATCCCAAAGTCGTCGGCATCACCGCGGCAATGGGCAGCGGTACCGGTATCGATAAACTTTCACGCGAAGTCCCCGCACGAACTTACGATGTCGGCATCGCCGAACAGCATGCCGTGACGTTTGCGGCTGGCATGGCTACCGAAGGCTTTATCCCGGTGGTTGCCATTTATTCCACTTTCTTGCAAAGGGGATATGACGAAATCCTGCACGACGTTTGTTTACAGAACTTGCATGTCGTGTTTGCTCTCGATCGCGGTGGTCTCGTGGGTGCCGATGGCCCGACACACCATGGTGTATTCGACTTTGCCTACATGCGGGCTATCCCTAATATCGTAATCATGGCGCCGAAAGATGAAAACGAGCTACAACACATGCTCAAGACCGCCGTGGAATATTCCGGCCCCATTTCACTTCGATATCCGAGAGGTGAAGGTTGCGGCGTCAAGCTGGACCCGCAAATGAAAAAACTGGAGATCGGTAAGGCGGAAATGCTGCGCGAAGGTACCGACGTGGTGTTCGCGGCAATCGGCCAGACGGTTCTGCCAGCGCTAAGAGCTGCTCAGGATCTGGCCGCTTTGGGGATTGATGCCGCGGTAGTGAATGCCCGGTTCGTTAAGCCCTTGGACAGAGATCTGTTTCGGAATTTGTTGATCCGGATACCGCGATTGATCACCGTGGAAGACCACACGGTGGTCGCTGGTTTTGGCAGTGCGCTAATCGAGTTTTTGGCTGAAGAAGGTATCACGGGTGTGGAGGTCAAGCGCTTAGGCGTACCGGATCGATTCGTTACTCACGGCACCCAAGACGAACTCAGAAAACTGTGCGGCTTCGACAAGGATGCCATGACGCAGGCGGCCTTACAGATGGTTCGGCGTGCGAAAAAGAAAAGTAGAGAGGTATGGGAACGAGGGAGCGCCTAGATGTTCTACTGGTTGAGCGCCAGCTGGTTGCGAGTCGGGAAGACGGTCGGCGTAAGATACTGGCGGCTGAGGTTCTGGTAAACCAACAACCGGTTACGAAGGCCGGCGCTTTGGTGGATCCCACTGCTGAAATTCGTCTTAAGCAACCCGCGCTATATGTTAGTCGCGGCGGACTTAAGCTGGAAAAAGGGCTAAGTGAATTTGCCATAGAGGTCAATGATAAAGTCGCTTTGGACGTCGGAGCCTCTACGGGCGGATTTACCGACTGCCTGCTTACCCGGGGCGCGCGCCGGGTATACTCGGTTGATGTCGGCTACGGCCAGCTCGATTGGAAGCTCAGAAATGATTCGCGTGTATTAGTTCTGGAAAGGAAAAATATTCGTTATCTCGGAATTGTTGATCTGCCGAGCGCGGCCGATATCGCAACGATCGATGTTTCCTTCATTTCACTTCGGCTGGTTCTTCCCCAAGTCAAGACCCTGCTATACCCGGGTGGTGATATCGTCGCTTTGATTAAGCCGCAGTTTGAGGTTGGCAAGGGTAAAGTCGGCAAGGGCGGCGTGATCAGGTCTTATGACGAGCACATGCGAGTGATTGAGGAAATCAAGCAGGCCGCGTTGGCGCTGGGTTTTCTCATCGGCGGAGTCACCGAATCCCCGCTTCTGGGTCCTAAAGGCAATAAAGAATTTCTGATTCATCTAAGATTGCAAAACTCGTTGCAGTAGTTAACCCGCAAACCTGCGTCCCTTCTCATGCCAATTAAAAATTCATTTGTTAAGCTGGAGCTACGCTATGGCAAATTTTGTGCGAATCGCTCATCGAGGCGCCTCGGGTACCTTTCCCGAAAACACCCGCCTAGCTGTTGAAAAGGCGATCGAAGCTCGCGCAGATATGATTGAGCTCGACTGTCAGTTGACGAGTGACGGACACGTCGTGATCTTTCACGATAAGCGTCTTAGTCGAACCACAGGCGTGGGAGGCACTGTCAATGGCATGACTTTGGCCCAGCTTAAGAAACTGGATGTGGGAGCGTGGCGAAAAAGTCTATTTAAAGGGCAACGGATTTTGACTTTGGAAGAAGTGGTGAGGATTGTTGGCGGTCAGGCTGATCTCTGTCTGGATATCAAACAATTTCCTGGTTCGCCTCCCGGTATTGAACTCAAGCTTCTTTTCATTCTCAGCCATTACGATTATTTGGATCGAACAATTTTTTCGTCCTTCGACTACCACTGTCTGCGCAGGGTGCGCGAACTGGCTCCGGAGTCGCGTGTTGGCTTGATCTATGGCGCTGACGTCGAGGACGATCCATTCCTGGTTGCCGAACAAATTGCAGCTTCGTCTGTTCATGTGCAGAAGGAACTCGCCACGGGCGAGTTCTTGGACAGGGCTCGGGCGCTGGGACTTGATGTTTTTGTATGGACGGTCAACGAAATCCGAGAGATGGAGAATTTTGCCTTATCGGGTGTTCAGGGGATCATAACCGATTTTCCCGAGCGGTTTTCGAAATTTATAGAGAAGCGATGAACGCTTCAGGCTCCCTTCCTAGAGCCAAGCTCAGTCGCCCGCGGTAAATCTTTCTTTAAGTGAAGATCGAGTATCCGTGTCTGTGCTCTCCCGCAAAAAATTCTGGGGCGCCTACAAACGTCAACTTCGCTTAAAACGATTTCTGTCGCAGCGTCAGCATCTTGCGGCCGATTTCACAAAGAATCCGGGTGTCGCCGAACTTCACTAGCGAAGACTTGCTCGAAGGATTGAAGTGTATTTACTTATCTTCCTTACCTTTACCTAATGGACAGTCAAAAAGATCGGTTCGACGTCAATAAGCATTGGGTCCAAGAAGGCGAAGGCCTGGATATATTTGGTGAATTGCTTGACTTGAAACACAATTCAGATAAAATTAACCTTCGCAATAGATTGGGGGTGATTGAATCCATGACGGGTGTTCGAGTCAGGGAAAATGAATCTATCGAGAGCGCCATCAGGCGATTTAAAAAACTCTGCGAAAAAGCGGGTATATTGGCCGAGCTGCGAAAACGAGAACATTACGAAAAGCCCAGCGTCAAAAGAAAGAAGAAAGCGATAGCGGCGAAGAAGCGCGCGTTGCGGCGCGTGCGCCATTCCTTCTAAAATAGGGGAAGTGTGGTTAATTCTTAAGTAGGATGAGATCGGTTACTATGCAAAAGGCCGAAATTCAAGACGTTGTGAAGTCGGCCATGAAGACTGGTGATCGAGTCACCCTCGATAGTTTAAGGCTGCTGCTGTCGGCTATCCAGAATGAAGAGATCAAGGTTAGAAGAGAACTCACCAGCGACGAGATTCGAGGGACGATCAGGACACTGTGCAAACAGCGATCGGAGTCCATCGGTATGTTCCAAAAAGGCGGCCGTAACGATTTAGTTGAAAAGGAACAAGCCGAACTCAGAGTGCTTCAACGATTCCTGCCCCAACCTATGACTGACGATGAGTTAAGATCCGCTATTCGAGCGGCAATTCAGGAATCGGGCGCACAAGGACCGCCAGATCTCGGTAAAGTAATGAAACAGGTCATGCCAAAGGTTAGTGGCCGAAGCGATGGTAAGCGGGTAAACGAACTGGCCCGTGAAATTCTTGGTACCGTCTAAATGCTTTCAAAGTCCTCTCTGTTTAGCGTTTCTTATCAATCGATAACGGACTGCTCGTTTGTCCAAGACACAGTAAAATCGGGCAGTCCGTGTATCATGGCGTGACTCCGCATGAAAGTGAGTCGCCTTGTTGAATGATCTTTCGATTGTGTGTGCTCAGATTGAAAATAGAAGCGCCGGTAATTGTTGGAATCTTGACATGGATGGCTCCCATAGGTGAACCTCGTTGATCTGATCTTGTTCGTTTTATTGCTCCTCTTTGGCGTACGGGGTTATTTTAAGGGGTTTTTTCGGGAAACGTTGTCGCTTGCCGGGCTGATTGTTGGTTTCATGGCGGCCATGCGGTATAACCAAACCGTAGCAACGCTCGGTGAAGAATTTTGGAAAGTCTCTCCATTCATTCTCAAAGGAGCTTCATTTATCGCGATTTTCTTTGTTGTTTATTTCCTCTTCAGTTTGGTCGGTTGGCTTCTTCATCACTCCGAAAAGTTTCTTTTCCTGCAGACGTTGAATCGCGCAGGCGGTATTGCTATTGGAATCATTAAGGGTGCGGCAGTAATGGCGTTAATCGTTTTTTCTATGAGCTCCGCGTCTTGGATTCCGCCTTCCGTTAAGGAGAAAATAACAGCTTCTGTTTTTGTCGCGCCATTGTCGCGATTTGCCGAAGGACTGATTCGAATCGGGAAAGAAAGGATCTTTGCAAAAGAGGACGGCCGGGTGCAAATTCTTCGCGAGTCCCGCATCTTTAAATTGTCCCTATGATCCCACAGGAAAAGATCGTTGAAATTCGTGATCGAGCCTCTGTGGTCGAGGTGATCTCCGACTATGTTACGCTTAAAAAAGTGGGTCGGAATTACATGGGGTTGTGCCCCTTTCATAGCGAGAAGACTCCCTCTTTTACCGTGAATGATGAAAAGGGAATCTTTCATTGCTTCAGTTGTAAGGTTGGCGGCAGTATCTTCAACTTTTTGATGCTGTTTGACCATCTTTCCTTCCCCGAAGCGGTAGAACAGGTTGGCAAGCGTTACGGAATAACCGTCGAAAGAGCCGGCACTGCTAGAAGATCGGGAGAAGAGGACGAGCGGGAGGCTCTTTACCGTCTCAATGAGCGTGCTGCGGTAAATTATCACAGAGTGCTGTTCAACGAAGCCTCGGGGGAAAAAGCACTCGAGTACATAAAAAACCGCGGCATTGATGAATCTATGGCGCGCCGGTTTATGCTCGGTTTCGCGCCGCAATACGGTTCGGGATTATTGGACATTGTTAAAACCGAAAAGCTATCGTTGAAAAATGCGCTTCGCCTTGGTCTTATAGGGCAACGCGACGGGAACCGCTTTTATGAAAAATTCTTCGCACGGCTGATGTTTCCCATCGTTAACGCCGGGGGTAAAGTCATAGGCTTTGGCGGTCGGGTGCTTGATCAAGGATTGCCGAAATACTTGAACTCCAGCGATACGCCGCTGTTCCATAAGGGGGCGACCCTTTATGGGCTCTTTCAAGCCAAAGAAGGGATTCGCAAAAGTGATCGAGTCGTCCTCGTTGAAGGATATCTCGACGTCATAGCTCTGCATCAATATGGTGTCGATTACGCCGTGGCCACGCTAGGGACGTCGTTAACGGTGGAGCACGTACGCGCTTTAGCCCGCTACAGTAAAAACGTTATTGCACTGTTTGACGGTGATGAGGCGGGCAATAAAGCCGCGGCGCGTAGTTTCGAAATTTTTGTGGACGCGGGGCTCCTTGGCCAAGCCGCATTTTTGCCTAAAGGGGAAGACCCTGATACTTTCGTGCGCGGTCACGGCAAGCGGGCGGTCGAAGAGCTGTTAGCGAGATCTGTGCCTCTGGCGGATTATTACTTTTCTGGGTTAGAACAGCGTTACGGCAAGAGCTTGGAAGGCAAAGGCCGGATTGCCGGAGAGATCTCGCGGCTGCTCCAAAAGGTGCGGAATGTCTTCGAGGTCGATATTTTGGTGGCACGTGCCGTAGATTCGTTGGGGATCCGTGAGGAATTCCTACGCCAGCCGCTGCGGGATTCGGCGCCTTGGAAATCGGCGGTTGTGTCCGCCCGAGGAGTGTCGCCGAGTAATCCTGCCAATCGAGACGATGCGGCTGATAGGACGCTGATCAGTCTTGTTTTGTGTTTTCCTGAAATCGCCCGCCATGTATTCAAAGAGAGTGAGGCACGACCGTGGGTCGGGCCGAGCTGGCGGGAGGTTGTTGACCTCATCGGTGCTGAATGGCAAGAACATGGGAACATCGACGTTTCCAGGATCGCTCAGAAAGCCGACGCAGGCAAGGTGTCGCAGATTGCCGGCCTTGCGATCGAAGGAGAAAGTATCGCCGAAGCTGAATCTGAGAAAATGGCGATTGATTGTATCGCGTACCTGCGCCGGAAGTATTTGCGGGAGCAAAAAAGAAGTTTGCGAATTGCGATCCGTACCGCGGAAGAACAAAAGGACGAGAACGCAAAAAGAGAGAGGATGCTAGAATGGCAAGACATAAAAGAACGCCAGCTAGAACGCCAAAAGCTCGCGCCGAAGACCGCTCGCTAGCGAACGACAAAGTCGCCTCACGTCACGCTCGCCAGCCGGCGGAGAAGAAGAACATGAAGGAGGTGAAAAAGCTCATCGACTTGGGCAAGGAGAAGGGCTACCTGACGTACGATGACGTCAACGATATGTTACCGGCGGAGGTGGTGTCTCCAGACCAGATCGATGATGTCATGTCGATCTTCGGTGAGATGGACATTGAAGTTGTCGACTCCAATCAAAGAGTTACTCTCGGGGGGGCCGGTGAAGACCTTGCCGATGAAGAAGAAGAAGAAAAGGAACTTGACAGTGAAGCTGACGGCGATGCCGTCGGTAAGACTGGCGATCCCGTGCGTATGTACTTGAGGGAGATGGGAACAGTCTCCCTGTTAAGTCGCGAAGGCGAAGTCGAAATTGCAAAGAAAATTGAAGTAGGCGAAAAAAAAGTTATCGAAGAAGTGCTCTCTAGCCCACTGGCATTGCGCTATGTTCTGGATCTCGGTGAAAAACTGGCGCAACACGAGATCCGCGTGCGTGAAATTATTAAGGACGGCGATGAAGATGCGGAGTACCTTGAGGATGAGGAGGTACACGAAAAGCGGCTGCTCGAGCAGATTGGAAAGATTCGCCGGACCGCCAATGAGCGGGAGAAAATCAGGAAACAACTCGATGGCAAGCGCGTATCGGCACAGCGCCGTCAGGTGCTGCAACAGAGTCTTCTCAAATATCAAGAAAAGATTATCAGTGGTCTCAAAGGCCTCCAGCTGAACCGAAAACAAACTGAAGCGATCGTCGATGGTTTGAAAAGAGCGATGGATCGCATGCAAACCCTGGAGCGGCGCGTTAAAGAATTCGAGCAAAGGACCGGCAAATCTGCTCCTGATCTCCTTAAAATGGTGTCTAATCTCAATGGACGTAAAAAGGACTGGCAACGACTCACCGGCTCGCTTCGCATGGGCCATGATGCAATTCTGCATATGTCGGACGAAATCAGGAATGCCCGTCGTGACATGCGTCATATCGAAAAGGATCTCGATATTCCATCGGACGAGATCAAACGTCGCGTCTGCTCGATTATCGAAGGGGAGACCAAGGCCAACTTAGCCAAGAAAGAACTGATCGAAGCGAATCTGCGACTGGTTGTGAGTATTGCCAAGAAATATACCAACCGCGGCCTGCAGTTTCTTGACTTGATTCAAGAAGGCAATATTGGCCTTATGAAAGCCGTGGATAAGTTCGAGTATCAAAGAGGTTATAAGTTTTCTACCTACGCTACATGGTGGATCCGCCAAGCCATTACTCGAGCCATTGCGGATCAGGCGCGTACAATCCGGATACCGGTCCACATGATCGAAACAATCAATAAGCTTATTCGTACGTCGCGCTACTTGGTCCAAGAAATAGGCCGCGAACCCACTCCCGAAGAAATCGCCACTAAGATGGAGATTCCGCTGGACAAGGTACGTAAGGTTCTTAAAATCGCCAAGGAGCCGATCTCATTGGAAACGCCGGTGGGTGAGGAGGAAGATAGTCATCTTGGCGACTTTATCGAGGATAAACGAATTATCACGCCATCTGACGCAGTTGTGAATATCAACTTGCAAGAGCAAACCAAAAAGGTACTCGCTACTTTAACACCTCGAGAAGAGCAAGTGCTGCGGATGCGCTTCGGAATCGGTGAGAAATCGGACCACACTCTTGAAGAGGTCGGACAGAAGTTTACGGTGACGCGCGAGCGTATTCGTCAGATCGAAGCCAAGGCGCTACGAAAGCTCAGGCATCCGAGTCGTAGTAAAAGGCTGAAGAGTTTCATGGAAAATTAACCTGCGCCTGCGTCTCCTGCGCGACACGAGCAGATCTATTCTTTAATTCTTTCACGTATGGGCCCATAGCTCAGTTGGTTAGAGCCACCGGCTCATAACCGGTTGGTCCCTGGTTCGAGTCCAGGTGGGCCCACCAACTTCAATGGTGTAAAGAACCTGCACTCAGCGGTCGCCAGCAGGGTGATTTCGTTCTAGTGAGAAAATTCAAATTCGTTAAATACCTATGACG
>JBBDNJ010000242.1:0-14610 GCA_040877705.1 Binatia bacterium
GGGTCGGACCAGCATAAGGCATCAACCGCGCAAGCAACGGGAGGATAATGACTGATGAAAAAACCGGACCCTGTTGCGGCGATCATTACAGGCGTGGGCTTTATCGGCTTCAGTCTCTTCTATAAATCCATGGGTATCTTTCCCCACAGGACGCGTGGATTCTTCTCGCGGGGCTGGAGTGCGGTCACCGCAACAGAAGAGCCCCTTCGCTTTCAGTTCGTGGTTTTTCTAACGCTCGTGATCGGGGTCGCATGCGTCATCTGGGGACTCCTCAAGCTCATGAAGCGGTAACGCCTCCCACACGATGTGGCAGGCAGAGATTATCCGCAAGTGATAAGGCTTAATCTGACAGGCATGGCGCCATCCAACCACATCCATCTTTTGATCGAAGCGCTGGACTGGCTCGCTGCTGGTGGTGCCAAGGTAAAGAAAAAAGTAAAAAGGCAAAAGTAAAAAACCAGGCCGTACAAAACCTGCACAGGCGAAAGAAAAAGATCGCTGAAACAGCCAAGCCGCAAGATATTAAAGAAAGGACTTTTAATTTCGCGTTGGAGGTTGTTCGCTTGTGCCGCGCGCTCGACGGAGGGCGTAGAAGCCAGACCCTGGGACGTCAGTTGTTGCGATCTGGTACCTCGATTGGAGCAAATGTTGAGGAAGCTCAGGCTGGACAAAGCCGAGCAGACTTCGTCAACAAGCGCAGCATCGCATTGAAGGAGGCTCGGGAGACGATTTATTGGTTGCGTCTGTTGATCGCCTCTGAAATTTGCTCCAATGGGCGATCCGAAACTTTTCAACGAGAGGCTCAGGAAATTGCTCGGATCATTGGTTCGATCATTGTAAATACTAAGAACCGTCGCTGAGGAACTAACTTTTTCCTTTTGACCTTTGCCTTGTGTCAGTTTAGGAGGACACCTTGACACATGAAGAACTGTTGGCGCGCGTAACGGTGGACCCGAAGGTTTGTACGGGAAAGCCTTGCGTTCGAGGAACCCGAATTTACATCGCCATTATCCTCGATGCTTTAGCAGAAGGGCTTGCCCCGGAAGAAATCATCGACCACTGTCCCTCTCTCAAGGTGGAAGATATTCGGGCCGCGGTAGCCTACGCCGCCGAGCTTGCGCGGGAAAACACTGGAGAGAATCTAGTGTAAAAGTTGTGACGGGGGGGTGTCGCTCCTGGGATCAGTGTTGCGCTACGTTGCACGGATGCCGATG
Source organism: Binatia bacterium (assembly GCA_040877705.1). Classification (GTDB taxonomy): domain Bacteria; phylum Desulfobacterota; class Binatia; order UBA9968; family UBA9968; genus WHTF01. The sequence continues at coordinate 1,215 of JBBDNJ010000242.1, forward strand.
ACAGCCGCTGATTCGCGCCTGGCAAAAGGGAGAAGCTATGACCGATCACGCTGATGCATTCATCACCACAATCGACGCAAGGGTGAGCGACATCCTTGACCGCTGCACCCGTTGTGGAAAATGCGTCGAGGTCTGCCCGACCGCGGCACCGGCTGGGATCGATACCAGCGAGCCCACCGCGATCGTCGGCGATGTGCTGGATATCCTTCGCGGCGGCGGTGATCCGGCAAGCCGTGGCGCCCGTTGGGCAAACGCATGCACCGGCTCCGGCCATTGTCTTTCTGCCTGCGATGACGGCATTAACCCTCGTTTCATGCTGGCGGCGACCCGCCTCAGGCTCAACGAGCGACGACAAGCGGACGAACGGCGCGCCAGCGGTCGAGCCGGGTTTAAAAAAATGTCCACAGCAGTGAAAGTGCTCTCGCGTCTTCAGCTCCCTGCCGATCTGCTTGCCGGCCTCACGCGAGCGGCCAAGGCCGACTGCCAACCCGCGCCGGACATCGTCATGTATCTCGGTTGCAACGTTCTCAAGACCCCCCACATCGCCCTTTTGTGCCTCGAAGTCCTGGCTCGTCTCGGCACGCGCTATAAAGTTTGTGCAGGGCCGGCCTATTGTTGCGGCGTCATTCAGTACCGCGCCGGCGACACGAAAACATCCGGTCGAATTGGCGGCAATACGGTGGCCGGATTCGCCGGCACGGGCGCTCCACGCGTGCTCACGTGGTGCCCGACCTGCAACATCCAGCTGAGCGAGATCGTCATGCCGAGCACCGACGCAAGCTTCAATCTCGAGCATGTCGTGCCCTACATCGCGGCGCGGATCGAACTGCTTCGCCCCCATTTCGTCCATCCGATCAACAAGCGGGTTGCGCTGCACGAGCATCCGGGCGTGGCCGGCGTGACCGAAGGCGCCAGCAAAATTCTCACGGCGATCCCGGGATTAGAACTGGTTGATCTTGAACAACCGCGGGTCGGCTACATGTGCAACTCGCTCGCACCCGTGCCGGCGTACAAACGCGAACTTCACGCGCGCGAGCTCGACGCGGCGGCAGCCGGCGGCGTCGACTACCTCGTGGGAATCTACCATGCCTGCCATCGCGAACTATGTGCCCACGAAACCACTTCGCCGTTCAAGATCGTCAACTTTCTCGAACTGGTCGGCGAGGCCATGGGCGTGGAGAAAACCGATCTCTTCAAGCAGTGGAAGATGATGCAAGACGTCGATCGCGTTCTGGCGGAAGTGGCCAAACAGGCGACGGCGGCCGGGCTGGACTTGGAAAGCGTGCGCGAAGTACTGGTTGCCCATATGCTGGGCGAGCAGCCCCTGCCGGTACGTTTCCGTGACACACCAGGGATTGAATCCGTGGATGCGCCGGTTCGCGTAATCTCAGAGTAGCGTTAGCCGAACCAAATCAAGCGAACGCTACTACGCAAACGGTCTTTTATCGCAGGTGCGGGGGGCCAGGTCTATTGAATCTTAAATTCTGACTCTGTAATCCCCCATTGCCATGGCATGACCGCTCCGCATTGAATATCCCGGGCGTACTATCACGTGACTCAGCGAGTACTGCTCGGCGGCGAGTTTTGGCAGTAGCGCACTTTAATCAAAAACTTTAGGATAATTACCAAGCTTGGCGATGCTCGACGGAGACCGGAACGATGTCGAAGGCTCGGCCATACGAAGACGAAATTTTGAAAGCTGTTCGTGCAATACCAGAAGAGGCTCTGCCTAAAGTACTGCAGTTAGTCACACTCGTATGCGAGGAATGCCGAACTACGGACAAGAAGCTCGCTGATTCGAGTAAAACCAGCCATGAGCGCACCCGCCGACTCCTTGCTAATTCAAAAACTAACTGGGCGAAAAGTCTGCTTGCCGAACGCGCCGATCGCTCGTGAGCACGCCTTATTATCTCGACACATCGGCGCTCGTAAAGCTCTATCATCAGAGGAATCTGTCTTAGATCCCTCGCATTCGCTCGGGATGACCCGACCCTCTCTGCCCGTCACTTCGTGCCCTTTGCGAGTGAGCCTTTTTGATTAGCCGTCGTTTTCGAGCGGGTCAACTAGTTCGTTGGTAGGCTTCCTGGACGGCGCGGCGCACCAGCACTTTGACCAAATCAAGCTTATACTCGGCGGATCCGCGGTTGTCGTCCGTGGGATCGCATTCCGTAGACGCCACTTCGCCCATCTCTCGGAGGGTGGCATCCGTGATCGGTTTTCCACGCAGAACTTCTTCGGCTTTTCTGGCGCGCACGATGGTCGAAGCGACCGAATTGAGTCCCACCCGGACATCTTCACAGGTGCCGTTATTGACTTTCAAGGTAATCGCGACTCCCACCGTCGCAAAGTCTTCGATGCTGCGCGGCGTAAATTTGATATGCGACCAGCCCGGTCGTTGCGGCGGTGGCACGTGAATCTCGGTGAGCAATTCGCCCGGCTCCAACGCAGTTTGATAATAGTCGATGAAAAACTCGTCCAAGGGCAGGGTTCGTTGCCCTTTGCGGCTAGTGAGAGTCACCGCCGCGTCGAGGGCAATCAAACTCGCGCCCGGATCGGTCAATGGATCGCCGGTGGCCAGATTGCCTCCTACCGTTCCCATGTTGCGAATGCGCGGCTGGGCGACTTTACGGAAAGTTTCGTAGAGCAGGGGATAGTGCTTCTGGACGGCGGGAGAAAGCTCGATGTCGCGATGGCGCGCGCCGGCGCCGATGCGAAGACCGTCCTTTGAGTTGTAAGTGATGCGGTCGAACTTCGGGATGCCGGCGAGGCTGATCACCACCTTGGGCATCAATAGCCGTTGGCGCATCATGATGACCAGCGAGGTTCCGCCGGCGATGGCGCGTCCATCCTCGCCGTGCTTTTCCAAGAGCGCGAGGGCTTTCTTGAGACTCTTGGGTTGGAGATAATCGAACCTGATCATGACTTGGTTTTCTCCAGCGCTGCTTTTTCCCTGAGGGCTTTGAGGATTTTCTCCGGCGTTATCGGGAGCGTCTTGATGCGCACGCCCACCGCGTCGAAGATTGCGTTACTGATCACCGCCGCGGTTGGGTCCATGTTGAGCTCGCCAAGCCCTTTAGCGCCGAACGGACCGGTGGGCTCGTAAGAGTCCGCGAACGCATGCTGAAGCGGCGGCATGTCCCGCATCGAAGGGATGCGGTAGTCGGAAAAATTGGGATTGAGCGGTTTGCCTTCATCGATCTGCAGTCCTTCGGTGAGCGCATAGCCGATACCCTGCGACAATCCGCCTTCCACCTGTCCCTCCGCACCGAGGGGATAAATCACCGTTCCGCAATCCGAAGCGATGACGAAATGCAGTATTTTTACCTGGCCGGTTTCAGGATCGACATGCACCTGAGCGGCCTGGACTCCATAATTATAAGCGCCCGACTCGTTGCCGAAGCGAGTGCTGTCGGGTAGTACCGAGTCGGCATCGAAGCTTCCCGAGCCGACGATGGGTGCGCCGTTATGGCGAAACAGGCGCGCTCGTACGACATCGGACACCGAAACCGATTTGCCCTCGGCGCCTCTAACAAAAATACGTCCCTCGTGCGAGACGAGGTCCTCCGCATTCGCCTCGAGCATTTCAGAGGCCTGCTCGAAAAGTTGCTGTTTGACATTGGCGGCGGCGTTCTTGACGGCATTGCCGCTGACATAGGTCAGGCGGCTGGCGAAGGCGCCCAGGCAGAAAGTGGTCAAGTCGGTATCGGCGCGGGAGATCTCCACGTCCTCGACCGGGACGCCCAACTCCTCAGCGGCAATTTGGCACATCGCGGTATGGACGCCCTGGCCACATTCGCCTTCGCCGCTCAAAATCAGCGCTTTGCCGTCTTCGTTGAGCTTAATAGTCGCGGAACTGCCGTCATAGTCGCCGAAGTGGCGCTTGCCGCTGACATGAACCGTGCAAGCCAAACCTAAACCGGTGTTCGGCTGTTTGCCGGCGCGTTTGCTCTTCCAGTCCATCATCTTTTCCGCCATATCGAGGCATTGTTTTAGTTCGCAGCTGGTAACGCGGTTGCCATGGGGCGACACGTAGCCGGTCTCCGCCGCGTTGATGCGCGCGATTTCAATCGGGTCAATGCCGAGTTCATGAGCGCCCAGATCGATCGCCTGCTCAACCGCCCACTCAGCCGACGGATTGCCGAAGCCGCGAAACGCGCCCGTGGGAATTTTGTTGGTATAGACTAGAACGGCTTCGGTTTTGACATCCGAATACTTGTAACAAGTGTCGTGGCGCATAGCGGCCACGCCGGTGATGGCCGGGGCCTTGGCGGAATAAGCGCCGTTGTCGGCGATGACCTTGATATGTTTTGCTCGAATGCGGCCGTCTTTTTTAAAGCCCAACCTGACGTTGATCTTCATGAAGACTCGAGGACGGCAGCCGGCCAAAAATTCTTCCTCGCGGGTGTTGATGAGCTTGACCGGTTTACCCGCTTTGCGCGCCAGTACCGCGGCCACCAGCGCATTGTTGTCATCGCAGGATTTGCCGCCAAAGCCGCCGCCGACGGCGCTCTGAATAATCCGGACATCGGTTTCCGGCACGCCTAGCGCGGCGGCGATTCGATAGCGCGCGTTGAACAGCGTCTGGGTGTTCATGTAGATCGTGTATTTGCCGCTGGGGGCATATTCGGCAACGCTGCCGATGGTTTCGATCGAGCAGTGCCATTGCGGCATGCTGACAAACGTGTCCTCGACGACGACATCGGATTCGGCGAACGCTTGCGCGATATTACCTCGCTCGATGTCCAGGGTCATGGCGACATTGTTCGCTTTGTCGTCATGCACCAAGGGGGCGCCGCCTTGCATCGCTTCTTCGGCGTCAAACACGCCAGGCAGAGGCTCCCAATCGACTTCAATAAGATCGATGGCCTCCTCGGCGATGTCCGGGTCAACGGCCGCGACTGCGGCGACTTCTTCGCCGACGTAACGGGTTTTACCTACCGAAAGAATATACTGGTCGGCAAAAAATGCGCCCCACGGACGTTTAATCGTATCTTCGGCCGTGACCACGGCGCGCACGCCGCGCAGTTTCTCGGCTTTGCTGGTATCGATGCCGCGAATCCGCGCATGCGGGAACGGGCTGCGAAGAATTTTACCGACCAGCATGTTGGGGAGATAAATGTCCGCGATGAATTGAGAATCGCCGGTGACTTTGTCGAACCCTTCGATTCTTTGAACACGCTGGCCGACGACGGAGAACTTTTCTGCTTTCGCCATGATTGTGTTTTCTTTGACTCTTACTTGAACAAAACGCCTTCTACAGAGTTTCTCGCGTCGAGCCGCCTAAGCACAAAGCCACGCGCACTGTCATTTCGACCAACGAGAGAAATTTTGCTTAGATCCCTCGCATTTCGCTCGGGACCGCCTCGGTCCTCACTTGGCGTGCTTTGCGTCTTTGCGCGCGTTGTTTACACATCCGATTCGTTCAATCGAGATTTTGCAGAGTCAATTAGGCCCTTCACTTTGTTCAGGGCGACCAGCTCACTCTTGTGAGCTAGTCGTTTTAGCGACGGATTTGTAAACGTCCAGACTTTGTATCTTTGCCGTGGTCTCCCGCTTGCGGAACGTATAATTGGGATCCGTCTTGCCGTTCACCACAGCCATGACCGATTCGAGAATCTTGTAGTATCCGGTGCAGCGGCAGAGGTTGCCGGACATCCACTCTTTGACTTCATCCTCGGTCGGTTTGGGGTTTTCGTCGAGCAGCGACTTCGCCGCCATAATCTGTCCGGGAGTACAGATACCGCATTGAAAACCGCCGTATTCGATGAACGCCTGCTGCAGCGGATGGAGCTTGCCGTCCTCGGCGAGCCCCTCGATGGTTTCGATATTTTTCCCGGCGCAACCCGCGGCCAAGGTCAGGCATGAACTGACGACCCGGCCATCGATAATGACGCTGCACGCGCCGCAGACGCCGATGGAACAGCCTTCTTTTGTACCGGTCAAGCCGAGGGTATCCCTGAGGACTTGAAGCAAAAGCCGGTTGGCCTCGATTTCAATTTCGTGTTCTTCGCTATTGACGGTAAGAGTGACTTTCTTCTTCATCGCTTTATTCTGACCTGCCGGTATGGGATTTACCCCATTTGGATCGCATCGATTTTAGAGTTTCCCCTTCGCCAACCTGAACTCGGGTCTGGCGCAGCTTCTCCCAGACTTTTTCATGCTCGCTTTGAGCCGCCAGTTCGGCCTCCTTCTCAAGGTCTTCAGGCCATAGTCCCATGAGATAACCATGCCACGGCTCTTGCGGCTCGAGTTTCGGAAGACCAAGCTCTTCCCAAATTTCCCGCGCGCGCACCATAAATTCTTTCTTCGGCAGCGACAGGGGAGGAAAGTCGGCTTTTCGCGTGGCGTCGATCAACAGGGACGACTCACAATTGTCATAGCGGCTCGAAGGATGGGTTGCAACCATGCCGATGGGCGTCGCGCCAAACGGCCGGTCGCCGACGATTTTAATATCCTTGTGCGGTTGAGAGCGATGCGTGATGGCCCAGGTAACCGCGATGGGATCTTTGACATTGATATCTTCATCGACCGCGACGATCATTTTTCCAACCCGGTCACCATAGTCCAAAACAGCCTGCATGACGCCCCACGGATCTTCGTCGTTGCGCTTTTTCAAGCTCACGGCAACGTAGGGTCGGAGATTGACGAGGGGTTCGATCATATGAACGTCACGAACGCAGTCATACCCTTTGCTGACGATGAAGCGCTTGACCAGGGTCGACATGCCCATCGCTTTGATTTTGGAACTTTCGCTGGGAGTAACTTGGCTGATGATCGAGACCCATATCGGGTCTTTGCGATGGGTGACGCATTTAAGCTCGAACATAGTGCTCAACGTTCTCGGATCGACATAGCCCATCGACTCGCCATAGGGTCCCTCTTCTTCCATATAGTGAGTCGGGATAATCCCTTCCAAGACGATTTCGGCCGTCGCCGGCACTTCGATATCCACGGTTTGGCACTTCACGAGCTTGATAGGCTCTCCTGTGAGGCCGCCTGCCAGGGCGATTTCATCCACATCGGGGGGGACCTTTTGGGTCGCGCAATAAGAGACTGCGGGAACTGTGCCGACGACGATAGCCACTTCCAAGGGCTTGCCGAGCTTACGGCATTTTTCCCAATGCGACGACAAATCCTGCGGCGTACCGGACATGAGTCCGCTTAGCGTCGGCCCTTTGATTAACCCACGATAATTGCCGACGTTTCTTTTTCCGGTTTCCGGGTCTTTGGTAATCCAATGGCCCGCGGTAATGTACGGTCCGTTGTCGAATCCGGGCGTCGACATAGGGACGGCAAATTCCAGCAAGCCGTGCTGGGCCAGAAGCTCTTCGCCTTTGTGGACTTCTTCCTGACAAATCCCTTCGCTTACGATTATCGGAGCGATGGGATGATCCATGGCGTAGAGCCAGCGGTCGGCAACTTCATCGGGTTGGCATTTTAATCCGAGGCAATAGATCGCTTCCGAGCCGGCTAAACCGCCAACGAGTACCCGGCAATTGTATTTGTGCTTCTTTCCATCGGTGACATTGTCGAATAGAAAGCCCCGGCGCGCTTCTTCAGGTAGTCCGCGGAATTGCCAGCGCACCAGCGGTTGCAGCTCAGTGTCTTTATTGATCTCTCGATGGATACGGTAAAGCTTGCCGTGCTTGTCTAAAGCGGCGATAAATTCTCGTAAATCTTCGTAGGGTTTGGCGAATTTCATAGGGTTTTTGTCTATGCTTTTTTTGGCGCTTTCGCAAGCCCACGCGCGATAAATAGCTTGCAAATCAACGGTTGTTCCGTAAGATAAAGAGCTTGTCGATATGGCGCTAAAGATTTTCAGTACCTTGAGCGGAGAAAAGGAAGAGTTTATTCCGCTGACGCCCGGGGAAGTACGGATGTACGTGTGCGGCGTCACGGTTTACGACTCCTCGCATATCGGCCATGCGCGTTCACTCCTGACTTTCGACACAATTTATCGTTACCTTACGTTCCTGGGCTATCGGGTGCAGTTCGTGCGCAACTTCACCGACGTCGACGACAAGATCATAAAAAAGGCACAGGACGAAAAACTGCCTTGTGAAACAATTACCGATCGTTATATAGGCGAGTTCCACCGGGACACCGAAGCGCTCGGGCTACTTGCTCCCTCCTCTGAGCCGCGCGCGACTCTGCATTTGGCCGAAATTATCGCGCTGATAGACAAGCTGGAGAAAAAGGGACTGGCTTACCAAGTAGACGGCGACGTGTTTTATTCGGTGCAGCGATTTCCCGGTTACGGTAAGCTGTCGGGCAAAAAGATCGATGAGTTGGAAGCGGGAGCCCGGGTCGAGATCGACGAACGTAAAGAGTCGCCGCTGGATTTTGCCCTGTGGAAATCCAGTAAACCAGGCGAACCGACCTGGGAAAGCCCGTGGGGCCCGGGGCGACCTGGCTGGCACATCGAGTGTTCGGCCATGAGCACGAAATATCTCGGCCAGCCTTTTGATATCCATGGCGGCGGTCGTGACCTGATTTTTCCGCACCATGAGAATGAGATTGCTCAGTCCGAGGGCGCCTTCGACCGGCCGCTGGCGCGTTATTGGATTCACAACGGCTTTCTCAACATCGATCAGGAGAAAATGTCAAAATCGCGCGGCAACTACTTGACCATTCAGGAAATAGTGCATGAGCATGAGGCGGTCGCTTTGCGCCAGCTGTTTTTAGCGAGCCACTACCGAAGTCCCATGGATTTCTCCAGGGAAGGGCTGCAGGAGGCGGCACGAGCCGTGGATCGAATTTACGAAACGATCGATCGCGTCGAACGATTTGCCGGGACCAGAAGAGTTGCCGCGCCGGAGCCGAGTCTCCTCGATGCTTTCCGGCTAGAAATGGACGATGATATCAATACGCCGAAGGCGCTGGCTTTGATGTTTGACGAGGTACGGTCGCTTAATCGCCTGCTCGACGAAAAGAAAAATGGCGGCGTGCCCGAGCGCGGCTTGGCCCTTAAAATGATCTGCACTGCTCTGGGTTTATTGCAAGATACTCCGGAGGTATTTTTCGGTAAAAAAAAGCAGCGTTGGCTGGAACAGCACAACCTGACTCATGAAGACGTTCAACGAGCCATTGCCGCTCGGAACCAGGCCCGCAAGGACAAGCACTGGCAGGAAGCCGACCGCATCCGCCAGGATCTGCAGGAACAGGGAATTTTACTGGAAGATTTCCCCGATGGAACCCTCTGGAAGGTGAGATGAACAAAGCGATGTTGGTTGGCATTCTGCGGTTTGTGTCATTGGCGTCAGTCTCGACAGTGTTTGTGGGACCTGTCTGCGCGCAAGGACCGGCAGGCAGAGATGCCGGCCAGATGAGCCTGCGCAAGACCGTCGAGGAGCGCGAGTACAAAGGGCAATCCGTGGAAGGAGAGAACCGGTTGATTTTGCCGGGCGATTCCTTGTGGCGCATCCTGATCCAAGAAAAGGGGTTATCCGAAAAGAATTTCGAACAGTATGTGGTCGTTATTCTCGGCATAAACCCGCAGCTAAAGAACGCCAACGTACTCAAGGTGGGCGCCAATATCTTTGTTCCCATGCGTCCGGACGAGGTGTTGGGTTTTCAGATCGCGGCCCCAAAGGCTGCGATCCCAGGAAGTGTTGCGGTCGGAAAAGGCACGACAACAGAGTATCGCGTCAAGCACGGAGATCGTCTCTATAGGATCCTCCGGGAGCAGTTAGGCATTATCCATGAGAGAGAACTGGCGATTTATTACGCGCTAGTCAAGGACCTCAACCCGAATCAAAAAAATTGGGATTATCTGCAAGTAGGCGAAGTGATTCGGCTACCGACCGCTCCCGATAATAAAGCAGTCGTCGCGGTGGAAAGTACACAAAACTTGCCGCCTAAGTCTGAAAAAACCGCGCCGCCCGCGCTAGCCGTTGCGCCGTCGAGGGCGACGCCGCTAATGCTTACCCCACTACCTTTCGATCATGCGCGCGCGTTGCTGGCCAGGGAAAATCTGCCGTTAGTAGAGCAGGTGGCGAAAGCGATTGGCGGCGAATTTCAGAAATATGGTGAGGAGGTCGTGGCGCTTAAAAGCGGCACGGTTCGCATCGATAAAAGCTCCTACCCGGTGGTTTATCACCCGAAGCTTCAGCAAAGAGTGATCATTGACGCAGGCGAACAGATTCCCACCTCTTTACGCAAGAAGCTCGAGGACGCCGACGGTGCCCCGGTATTAGCTTTCAGCAAACGCGCCTCCCTGCAGGAAGCTGTGGCTCAATTGTTATCGCGTTTGGGGTACCAAACGCTCCCCAATGACCGGCCCATCATTTTTCAGGAAGGCGAAATTGCTTACGAGGTGACGGGAACGTGGATGGCCTTGGCGCCTGAAGAAAGCAATAAAACACAGGAACTGTTCGTTATCACTCTCACCGACCAGGCCGGGGAAATTCCAGAATACCTCCGCGCGCAACTCTCCGCCAAGGGGTTGCATCTCAAGGAGATCGTCATGTCTTCTTCGTCGCCGCGTGCGCCGATCGCAGTCAACAAGTCTAAGGGGTTAACCCCGAACGTCAAAACCTGGCCGCGCGACAAGAAGGAAATCGTCGACGCTTTCCTGTTCGCCTATGGTATTCCATTTGGGGTTGCGGAAACTCAAGCGGTAGAGCTGCGCGAAGGCCTGCGGGTGGACGCGAAAATCGACCGGGTGTTTGATTCGAAAGGAAAGCGCATAGCGCTTTTTTTTCATCGACTGGAGCCCGAAATCAAAAAAAGCTTACAAGAGAGCCAGGGAATGAAAGTTATGGAACTTGATCTCTCCTCATTTTCGCCGAAAGAGATCATCGGCCGATTGTTAAACGAGCTCGGCGATGAGACCGCATACCGGGAGCACAAATTTCCAGCCGGCACCGGCAACAAAGCTAGATTAAACATCAGCACTTGGGGCTTCCTGCTGCGCAATCGTTCGATGTTTCTTACCGATCGCCGGATCCCAATAGCTCTACACCGATTCTTTTTTGAAAAAGGATTGGAAATAGTCTATTTTCAATGATCTTGTTCTGCGCGCCCGTAGCTCAATTGGACAGAGCATCAGACTTCGGATCTGAGGGTTGGGGGTTCAAATCCCTCCGGGCGCGCCAATAAATTCAATACCTTATGCGCCAAATCTGATCCTGTTTCCAATCGAGTTTTGACCGTTGCTACCATTCTGCTACCAAAGTTCACTTTGCTACCGCTTCCTGTCCGGCTTCTACCGCTACTTCGATATCGAGCTTGTCCACGGCCGCTCTGTTTCCGCCGGGGACGAGATGACCGTAAATATCGACCGTCACGTTGATTGAGCTATGGCCCATTTGCTCCTTGACGTAGGTCGGACTCTCACCGTTTTGCAGCAACAGGCTGGCAAAGCTATGACGGAGATCGTGGAATCTAACCCTTCGCAGCTTGGCATCGATCAACAGCCGATTGAACACCTTCCGTAGGTTGCTGGGGTCTAGCTGGCTGCCTCCGCGGGCTTCAGCATCCGGACGACGACGTCTGGCGAGCTCGGATCTGGCCGTAACCAGAGTCTGAAACAGCCAATCCTCCATGACTTCGTTGACAACCACGTCGCGGTCTCTACGTTCTTCGCCCGGCTTCTTCATTTCTTCCTGTAGAGCTTGCGATCGGCGCGAGGACAACAGTTCGGTCAACACGCCGGCCAACATGCCGGACATATCCACTTTGCGATCCTTGCCGTTTTTGGTGGCGCTGATCTTTCCGCGGGAGAGATTGCGCTGAACGTGAACGAAACGGCCGTTAAAGTCCAGGTCGGTTCCTTTGAGCGATATCAGCTCTCCCATGCGCAGTCCGGTACGGCAAGCGCAGAGGAAGAGGGGATACCAGTGTGTGTATTTCTTGTCGCTGGCGGTTTTGAGAAACACCTGTATCTCTTCCCGGGTCAACGGGTCGATTTTCTTTTTCGGCTTGTCCTTGGACACCTTGTTGTGCTTTCCGATCCTGGCGGCCGGGTTTCGGGCGGCGCTGTCGTCCTCAATGGCTTGGTTATACATTCCGCGGACTGGCGCCATGATGTTCCTGATGGTCGATTGTGAGAAGCGGTCTTTTTTGGCCGCGATCAGCTCCCGAATATCGGCCCGCTTCACATCGAGAAAAGGCTTGTCGCCAAGGACGGGGTAAACATGATTCCGCAAGACGGCTTCATACTCCAGGTAGGTGCTTTCTGCGATTGAGCCCTTGGCGACGTTCTCTAACCACCAGGCGCCGTACTCTCTGAACGTGCGGGTTTCGAGCGGGGCAACGTTTTCCCCCTTGAGGATCTCGGATAGTCTATCTTGAGCGGTCCTCTTGTCCGGTTTGCTTTCCCAGTGCCTACGACCTTGGGAGTCTCGATAATCGACAACCCATTTGCCACGACGTTTTTTTATGCATGCCATTTTTACTTACCTCCTTTTCGCCTTACTCTATACTTTCCAGTCTTCCAACGCCCGGCAACTCCCACGCTGTACCGCAGTACACGCAATAACTGCCAGGGCCGTCGATTCTTTCAAAAACATCATGGTACTCAGTAACGCCGTGCCAGTCGAACCATGGTTCAGGGCGCAACTCACGATAAGCTTGCAATTGGGCTTCGCCGGCCTCTTTCATGGAAGTACCTTTGTTCCTTCTTCTAAATTCCGCTTCGGCCACAGCCTCATGGTGATCCGAATGACAGTTGGAGTCGCGGAGCCATTTGCTCCCATCGGGCAGCTCGATAACTGCATCCATGTTAGCAACGTCTTCCCAATCGTCTTCGTCGATACCATTGACATCTGCCAGTGAGTTTAACTTGATGACCTTTTTTTCAACGTGTTTTTGTTCTGACATGTGTTTCCCCTTCCGTTTTTCTATGATTCGCCTTACTCTTTATTTCCCCAGATAATACCCGCGCGCCATCGGGATCTGTTCCTTGGGCCTGGGCTGTTCAAGCCATTCTACGATTGCAGACCACTTGAAGCGCGGCCGGATGCCGGGCCTGCTAAACCAGTGAACATCCTGTTGGAAGGTGCCGTCGAGCATCTTGCGTTTGACTGACCACGTCGAGAGCTTCAGCCGCTCGGCCAGTTCCTTGACGGTCAAGTAAGATTCCGCGGGGTTTGAACCTTGTCCATCGTCTTTTGGAGTCACCGCGCTCATACCGCCTCCTTTCTTCTCCGATCCTGTTCATCCATCACTGACCAAATTTTCCGCCGTGTATTGTGAATCTGGAGCTTATCGCGGCAATCCCTGCTCTCGAAAAGCCGGTCGAGATGCCGACCGAAACTTATGGAAAGCGCGCGTAGTTGGTCATCGCTCAATTGCCGGAGATAGTTTTTTCGTTTCATCGCTTGCCCCCTTTCTGGATCTTCTTGAGATACTCGGCGATCAACTCCTCAAGGATATCGTTCCGGTCAACCTTCTG
>JBBDNJ010000243.1:0-14566 GCA_040877705.1 Binatia bacterium
ATCTCCAGGACGAATCCTGACCGGCACGCCGCCGCCGTGGAGCAAAGCATTTTTCAGCGTCTGAATCATATTGATATGCAGCGGCTCTCCCTGCACATAGGGACGGCTGGTTTCCGTCATCAACTCCTGGCTGCCGCGATGACGAGTCGCGTGGCGTCCCATGCCGTCGCGGCGCAGTTGTTGATAAATATCTCTGAGCGCCAACTGCCCGACCCGGCGGATGCCGCGCGGCGTTAATTCAAAGCGATCTCCTTGATCGAGGACATAACCACCCTCCTCGAGCAAAGACTGCATGCGCATAACGCCCTCGAAATCCTGCATCGGATCTCCACCGAGAAGCTTTTCCAGGAGTTCCTTGTCAACGTCTTTGAGCTGCATGCTCGACAGTTGGCCTTCCAACCGGCGCAAATCCTCCATACGCTCCATCATCTCCTGGGACTGCTGAAATTCCATGGGTGTTTGCCCGCGGAAGAGACTCCCTTCGCGGCGCAACCAATTTTCCAATTTGCGGATCTGATCGAGTTGAGCGACCAGCTGTTCGAATTGTTTCTTGGCGTCGGGGTTTTGAAAACTGTAGGACGTCAGTTTCTCAACGGCTTCGCTGGTTTTGCTCGGCAGATCGTTGAGGAATTGCTGATTGGACTGAACATCTTGTCCGGACTGATCGAGATCGTCCAGGGTCTGCTTTTCTTGCTCCAGGATCGACTCCAGTTGTTCTTGAACTTCGTCCATGGCGGACTGAAGACGATACTGGTCGTAGAGCTTGCGCATTTCACGGGCGACCTGCGCCAACAAATCATCGATTCCCTTGGTCTGCTTTTCTCCCTGCTTGATGCCTTTTTGCATGAGCCGACGCATCGCCTGCTGCAGGTCCCCCGTGTCGCTCATATTTTCATTAAGCTGATCGAACACGCTGTCCGAATCGAGGGGCTTGCGCTGGGTAATGTCCCACCGGCTATAGCGGATGTGCACCATAATTGTTCGGCTGTTTTTGCGAAGAGGCGAAGGCTTACTTGCCGTAGGTAACCCTACCGCCTTCGATCTCCTTGTTTAGCTTTTGATGCAAATGCAGGCCTTCGAGAACGAATTCGGTGGCCGATGCCATCAGGCTGGGCGATTCGTGAGTACCAAGGGTTTTTACCGCTTCCTTTAAGCCGGGAATTTCTTTGATGCCTTCCAGATAGTCGTGCGACGCCATTTGATCAGAGACTTCCACCCCCCAACCGGAGTTAAAATATTCGACAACCTTTTGCAGGGAATTGAGACTGAAGTATTGATCGAAGACTTTGAGAATCGAGCGATTGAGCAACTTCTCGACCAGCTCATCCTCTTTCTTGTCCTCGCCCACATACTCCATTTCGATTTTGCCGGTCGTGGAAGCCATCACTGCATGCAAATCGCTGACGCGGGGAACGATGTCATTTTCTTTGCATTTGAGCGCCCGCTTTTCGGCGTTGCTGATCAAACTCTCAAAATTGTTGATAGTGACCCGCACGCTCACGCCCGAGGACTGGTTGATCTCATTGGACTTGCGCGCTTCAAACGTCAATTGTCCCAGGATCTCCTTGATAAAACGCGGCACGTCGACTTTGCGGCTGCGGTGCTCCATCGGCGCGGCTTCCTGCTCCATGATGGCAAGCTCGTCTTCGATGTTTTTGGGATAGTGCGTGCGAATCTGCACGTCGAAGCGATCTTTGAGCGGCGTGATGATGCGACCGCGGCTGGTGTAATCCTCCGGATTGGCGCTGGCGACGATAACGACGTCAAGCGGCAGGCGGATTTTGTAGCCTTTGATTTGAACGTCTTTTTCTTCCATCAGGTTGAACAACCCCACCTGCACTTTTTCGGTAAGGTCGGGCAATTCATTGATCGCGAAAATACCGCGATTGGTCCGGGGCACCAGGCCGTAATGAATCGTTTCCTCGTCGGCAAGATAGCGTCCTTCGGCGACTTTGATGGGGTCGATTTCGCCCACCAGATCGGCGATGGAGACATCGGGTGTGGCCAGTTTCTCGCCGTATCTCGAGTCTCTATCGACCCACTGGAGCGGCGTGGCATCTCCCTGTTCTTGCAGTTTTTTGCGGCAGCCGCGGCAAATCGGAGTATATGGATTGTCATTGATCTCGCAGCCCTGAATGATCGGAATACGTTCGTCCAACAGATTCATGAGGCCGCGAATGATGCGCGACTTCCCTTGGCCGCGTTCTCCCAGGAACACCATGTGGTGGCCCGATAAGATGGCATTTTCGATCTCGGGGATGACGGTATCATCATAACCCACGATCCCCGGCATAATCCGTTTCCCGGTTTCGAGGCAGTGGACGAGATTCTTGCGCATCTCCTCGCGAACCGTCAAAACAGCAACACCGCTTTTTTTAAGCTCTCCTATGGTTTTCGCGTCATTCACGTTGACCGGCCTCCCTTGAACAGTTTTAGTTTATCAATGCTTCCCAGCTGACTTACTGAAACTTTCGAACTCCTTATACAACCCTACACTACCCATGGTCGATTTGGGACACCTCACGATGAAAAATTCTCGAAATGGGGCGCGAGCCGGTCATAACTATCTAGAAGATGCTGCGGCATGACTCTGGTTTCGCCAAGTACCGGCATGAAATTCGTGTCGCCCTCCCAACGCGGCACGACATGCCAGTGGAGATGATCCTCGACGCCGGCACCGGCGCACTTTCCCAAGTTCATACCTAAATTAATCCCGCCGGGATTTAAAACATGCCGAACGATATCGACGGTCCGGCGCAGAGCTTCGTTAATGTCGGCATATTCGGTCGCCGAGAGACTGGAGAGATGCTTTTCGTGCCGCTGCGGGGCTAACAGAAGATGGCCGCTGTTATAGGGGTATTTATTGAGCATCACGATGCTGTGCGCCGTGCGTGTCAATACAAGCGCCGGACGGTTTTCTTGCACCCCTGTGTTACAAAAGACGCAGCCCGTCTCCTTGGAGTCCTGGTCGATATAGGCCATTCTCCAAGGAGCCCACAGCTGCTTCATGTAGAAATTTCCTCTTCTTCTTCTTCTTCGAAAGGTTTACCATCGACTCTGAAGCGCAATTCCTTGCCGACTTTAAAAAAGGGAACTCGTTTTGCCGCCACCGATACCAGCACGCCGGTCTTGGGATTACGCCCCTGGCGCGCCCGGCGATGCTTGACGACAAAACTGCCGAATCCGCGAATCTCAATCCGATCTCCTTGGGCCAGAGCTTCCACCATTGAATCGAAGATGGCGTTGATGATCACTTCCGAATCTCTTCTGGAAAGATGTGGAAATCGCTTATTGACCTCGTCTATTAAGTCCCTTTTCGTCATAACGTCGTCCCCCTCACGACACAAGAAAGTAGTTCGCGTCTTGAAAAATCACGGTTGCGGCTGTCGTTCCGTCGGTTTCAATGCAGCAGAGACAGCGACCACTCGTATCGCAGTCCTGGCCGATCGCTCGCAGGCCAGTGCCTGCCGGTCATGGAAAAAAAGAATTTATCCCACCAGCGTTCCTGCTCCATACGAGAGTAATACACAGCCGGGCTCTCTTCCAATCCACCCCGCTTCGCCGCCAGCTCGATTGCATACTCTAAATTGCCCAAATCATCCACCAAGCCCAAATCTTTGGCTTGAGCTCCGGAATACACTCGGCCATCGGCGAGCTTTCTAACCGCAGCCTCATCCATGCCTCGACCCTCAGCCACGGCACTGACGAACTGGCCGTGTACGTTGTCCACGAGCGACTGCAGGATCGCTTGGCCCTCAGGCGAAAGATGCGTGAACGGCGAGGCGATGTCTTTATTGACGCCGCTCTTGATGTTGTATCCCTTTATCCCGACTTTCTTCATGAGCTCTTCGACGTTGTTAAGCTGTAGGATCACGCCGATGGAACCGGTCATGGTTCCAGGGTTTGCTACGATTTGATCGCAAGCGCTGGCGATGTAGTAGCCTCCCGACGTTGCCATTCCTCCCATCGACGCAATCAAAGGTTTGCGTTGTCTCACTTTTTGCAGCTCATCGAAAATTTCCTGAGTGGGCGCCACGGCGCCGCCCGGCGAATCGATACGCAGCACAATCGCCTTGATCCACGGCGCGTCACGAAAGTGCTTAAGTTCCGCCAGCACGTCGCGTGAATCGTTGATCGCGCCATCAACCTGAAGAATGCCGATGCCGTCTCCCGAGAATAGCGACAGCGCTTTGGCGTCGCCGCCGCTCAGATAGGCGTAAAAGAAAGCGGCAACGAAGACCGCCAAAACAAATACCGAAAGCAGACCCAGCCCTTTGAGGATCGGATGCTTGTTAGCCATCGTACTCCCTGTGCTCCCGCGGGTTAGGAGTTTCCCTTACCCTTATTGCGTACTTGCTGCCCCTCTTCGTCCCGATCCAGTCGTAGCTCTTCATTCAGCAAGGTATTGAAGGAAAACATACCGCCTTGTTTATCGCGAGTGAGATAGCTTTCCATCTCCTGGCGCTCTTCGCTCTTTCGCAAGGCTCGGATGCTGAGACCGATCTTTCTCTCGTCGAGATCGATATTAACCACTTCAGCGTCCACCTCGTCTCCTACTTTATACAAAGCGGACGGCTTGTCGACCCGCTCCGCGCTCAGCTGCGATACGTGAATCAATCCTTCCACTCCCTCATCAAGCCGCACGAACACGCCAAAATCAGGAACGCTGGTAACTTGTCCCTTGATTTTGGTGCCAACCGGGAATCGCTCCGCGATGACTTTCCAGGGGTCCGTTGCGAGCTGTTTGATGCCGAGAGAAAATCTCTCGTTCTCGACGTTAACTCCCAGCACCCTGGCCTCGACGATGTCGCCCTTCTTGAACAGCTCGGAAGGATGTTTGACCTTCTTGGTCCAATGCAGATCCGAGACGTGAACGAGGCCGTCGATCCCCTCTTCGATGCCGACAAAAATACCGAAATCGGTAATATTCCGGACCGGCCCCTTGATGACGCTACCCACGGGGTATTTCTCTTTCGCCTCTTCCCATGGATTCGGCATCACCTGTTTCAGGCCTAAAGAAATCCTGCGATGCTCCGGATCGACGTTGAGAATGGCCACTTCAACCAATTGCCCGACTTGAAGGATCTTCGATGGATGAGCAATCTTGCGTG
This sequence comes from Binatia bacterium, assembly GCA_040877705.1. Classification (GTDB taxonomy): domain Bacteria; phylum Desulfobacterota; class Binatia; order UBA9968; family UBA9968; genus WHTF01. Next base: position 5,112 of record JBBDNJ010000243.1, read on the forward strand.
TCCATGACATCTCTGAAATATGGATGAGTCCTTCGATGCCGCTTTCGAGTTCGACGAAAGCGCCGTAGTCCATAATGCTAATGACTTTCCCCTGCACACGCAAACCGGTGGGAAATTTTTCCGCCACGCTGTGCCACGGGTCGGACATCAACTGCTTCATGCCGAGCGAAATGCGTTCTTTTTCGGAATCGAATTTCAGAACGACGACGTTAACTTTTTGGCCGACCTGAAGAAGTTCCGACGGATGGCTGATCCGACCCCAGGACATATCGCTGATATGCAGAATGCCGTCGATGCCGCCCAAATCAACGAAGGCGCCGTAGCCGGTAATATTTTTTACCGTGCCCTCGAGGATCACACCTTCTTCTAACACCTTGAGCACTTCCTGCTTGAGGACGTCGCGTTCCTTTTCTAGGAGAGCGCGCCGGGACAGCACGACATTGCCGCGTGGCCGATTGAACTTGAGGATGGCGAAGGAATCTTTGGTGCCGAGAAATTTGTCCAGATTGCGGGTCGGCCGGATATCGACATGCGATCCTGGCAGAAAACCCATGACGCCGCCGACGTCGACTTTGAATCCACCTTTGACCTTGCCGATGATGACTCCCTCGATGGCCGTTTCTTCATTGAACGCCTTCTCGATGACTTCCCAAACCTTCATGCTTTGGGCGCGTTGCCGCGACAGGTTGATGCCGCCGCCCTCGTTTTCCGAAGAGTCGAAGTAGACGTCGACTTCTTCGCCGACCTTCACCTGTACGCTGCCCTCGCGATCCTGAAACTCGTGGATCGGGATCTGGCCCTCGGATTTGTAGCCTACGTCGATCAGCACATGCGTCGCTGTGATTCCCACAACCATCCCTTTGACGATGCCGCCGGGTTTGACTGTACGCAGGCTTTCCTCGAACATAGCTTCAAACTCATTAGCGCCTCCCGCGGCGGCGCTATTTTTCTCTTCATTATTCTCAATCATGTACCCAAACTCCGATCATTTTTTATTTTTGAAGACTCACGTTTAATTAATTGCAACACTTCTTGCGCCACCCCGTCCGCGGTCAGACCCGATGAGTCTATCGCAACGGCGTCATCGGCCTTGCATAAAGGCGCGATGTCGCGCTGACTGTCTCTTTTGTCTCTCTCCTCCATCTCGCCAACCGTTTCGGCAAGGCTGACCTCTCGTCCAGCGGCGCGCAATTCGTCGTAACGACGGCGGGCTCTCTCCTCTATCGATGCATCGAGATAAATTTTCACTTCCGCTTCCGGGAACACGACCGTACCGATGTCGCGCCCCTCGGCGACTACGTCGCCGCGACGGCCAAGCGCGCGCTGCAGATCTAAAAGACGGTGACGAACGATTTTCAATGCAGACACCTTGGATGCCATCTGACTGACCTCGGGAGTTCGAATCAACGCCGAAACATCCTCTCCATCCAGAAACACTTGAAGATGGCCATTTCTCTCCGTGAGATCAATTTCCGTCTGACTCACTATATCATTGAGTGCCGCCGCGTCGGTTAGATCTACGCGTCGGCGCAATATTTTTAACGCCAGCGCCCGATAAATGGAGCCGGTATCGAGGTAGGTAAAGCCCAAATCCCTGGCTACCCGTTTTGCCAAGGTGCTCTTGCCGGCCCCGGATGGGCCATCGATGGCTACGATCATTGGCACTTTAATTGACCTACTATCCCCTACCGAACCTTATGGCAAACAGATTTTGCCTAACAAATCGAAAAACGCCGGAAACGAGATATCGACGCATTGGGTATCGTCAATTCCCACACCGCCGTCGGCGCGCAATCCGGCGATCGCCATCGACATCGCGACCCGATGATCGCCGAAGCTGCGCACGTTACCCCCTTGCAACTGCCGGCGCCCACGGATCGTCATGCCGTCTTCACGCTCTTCGACATCGGCGCCAAGCCTGCGCAATCCCTCCGTCATGGCCGCGATACGATCGGATTCTTTATAACGAAGCTCCTTGACCCCACGCATATCCGTAATCCCCTCGGCAAGGGCGGCGGCAACCGCGAGAACCGGATATTCATCGATGGTTCGCGCCACCGACTCAGTGCCGATCTCGACCCCCCTGAGTCGGCCGCCGGTTACTTTGATATCGGCTACCGGCTCGCCGGTCTCCATTCTCTCGGCCAGCAGTTCCAGGTTTGCTCCCATGCGTCGAAGTATCTCGATAACGCCATTGCGTGTCGGATTGATGCCGACGCCTCGCACGATGACTTCAGAGTCCGGAACCATCGCGGCGGCAACCAGAAAAAACGCCGCGGATGAAATATCGCCCGGAATTTCGACATTTCTGCCATAAAGTTTCTGCCCGCCGTCGAGCGATACGCGCCTGCCGTCTACCGTCACTTCTGCGCCGAATCCCTTAATCATCAATTCAGTATGATCGCGCGAGGATTGCGGCTCTTCGACGGTTGTGACTCCTTCAGCCTGTAGACCCGCCAAAAGGACCGCAGACTTCACCTGAGCACTGGCAATAGGCATGTGATATTCGATGCCTGTGAGTTTTGCTCCGTTGATCTCCAGCGGCGCCAGGCCCTTCCCTTCACGACCCGTGAGGCGCGCGCCCATGCGACTCAGCGGTTCGATCACCCTCTGCATCGGCCGCCGCCGCAGAGACGCGTCGCCATCGAGCAGGGTCGTAAATGGACGCCCCGCCAAGACTCCGGAAAGCAGGCGCATGGTCGTGCCCGAGTTGCCGCAATCCACGGTATTCTTCGGCGCCGATAGCGCCCCCCATCCATTGCCGTCGATATACAGGCATTGGCCTTCACGCCAAATCTTCACGCCCATGTCTTTGAACGCTTGTACGGTGCGCTGATTGTCCTCGCCGCCGGAAAGATTGCCCACACGGCTCTGTCCATGGGCGATGCTGCCGAAGATCACCGCCCTATGGCCGATGGATTTATCTCCCGGAACCGAGATTTCCCCGCGCAGCGGTTTCTTTATCGGGTCAATTCGTTTCATTGCACAAAGCGTCAAGCGATCTGCTCGCGGATCTCATTGGCACGCGCAAACTCTTTCTCTAAACAAGCGCCTTTTCCATCCTGTATCCATCCTCTTATTTGCTCGAGGCTGTGAATGTAGTCGGCGAGCGTTTGACCCAGAGCGCGGTGATTCATCAAACAGATATCGCGCCACAACTCCGGCCGGCTCGAAGCGATTCGGGTGAAATCTTTAAAGCCCCCGGCGCAATAGGATTTGAGATCAACGCCGCTCACCTCAATGCGGTCCAGAGCATTGACCAACGCATACACCAAGACGTGCGGCAAATGGCTGATCACTCCAAGCACGCGATCATGAACCTCCGGGTCCATGAGCTCCACCCGGGCGCCGACTTTGCGCCACAGGGTAGCGACTTTTTTCAAGGCGGCGTCATCGGTTTTTTTCGTCGGCGTTAAAATCGTACGATGGCGCACGAACAAGCCGGTTCTTGCCGCCTTTGCGCCCCACTGTTCGCTCCCTGCAATCGGATGGCCCCCGACAAACGGAATGTCTTTTGGAACCAGCCCGGCCATGCCGCGAACAATTTCCGCCTTGACGCTGCCGACGTCGCTGATCACACAACCCGCTCTCAACCTGGGCAGAAACGCGGCCGTCAGCGGCACGATCGTTTGCACCGGCGTGCCCATCATTAAAAAGTCCACGTCCTCGGGCATCTGTTCTTCGCGAAGAAAGTAGCTATCGATGATCCCCTGCTTTTTAGCTAGACGCAGATTACCTTCACTGCGTCCGTATCCGATAATCTCACCGACTAATTTCCGCCGCCTCATGTCCAGGGCTAACGACCCACAAATCAACCCGACGCCGGCCATAACCATTTTGCGAAAAAGAACTGCCATTAAACTTCCTAACTCGATGCCAATGCCATAAAGGGTTCGATCATCACCGCCGGACCGGCCCTAAATTCCGACGGCTCTCTTCAGTCCATTGATAAACATTCGGTTCTCATCCATGGTCCCAACGGTCACCCTGATGTACTCTGGAAACTGGTATCCGGCCATCGGTCGTACGATGATGCCTTGAGCAAGCAACCGCTTGAAAACTTCTTCGCCATTGCCGACGCGCAGCAGGATAAAATTGGCGTGACTCGGGACATACTCGATACCGAGTCCGGCAAACTCTTGGGCGAGATATTCCATGCCCTGGCGATTGTTTTCGAGGCTGTGTTGCACATGTTGCCGATCCCCCAGGGCGGCCAATGCCGCCCATTGGGCGGGCGCGTTGACATTGAACGGCTGTCGCACCCGCTGCATGAGGCTGATGATCTGTTGGTCCGCGATGCCATAACCGATTCTCAAGCCGGCAAGGCCGTAAAGCTTGGAAAAGGTGCGTAGAGTCAGCAGAGCCTTGCCTTGGTTATGGTAGCGCAACGAGTCCGGGTAATCGGCCGCTTCAACGTATTCAAAATAAGCCTCATCGACGATAATCAGCACGTCCGGCGGAACCTGCTTCAGGAACGACTCCCATTGCGCCGTACGGTAAATCGTTCCAGTGGGATTGTTCGGATTGGCTAAAAAAACGATTCGTGTTTTGGTGCTGATGGCTTTGCCGATGGCATCCAGGTCGTGCGTGAAATCCCGCAGCGGAACTTCTTTTGAAACCCCACCCACTGTCTGGACGACGAGTTTGTAGACGACGAAGGCCTGGCGGGCCATTACCGCTTCGTCGCCGGCGCGCATGAATGTCCGAACCGCCAATTCAATCATTTCGTTCGAGCCGTTGCCAACGATCAGCTGGTCAGGAGATAGGTTAAGTTTTGCCATCAAACCATTCTTTAAATAGAAACAATCGCCATCGGGATAAAGATGAAGTTCCGCCAGTTTCTGGCGCATGGCTTCGATAGCCAGGGGCGATGGTCCCAATGGGTTTTCGTTCGATGCCAGCTTGATCGAGTTCGAAATGCCGAATTCTCGTTCGACCTCTTCAATCGGTTTTCCCGGCGCGTAGGGCACCAGGGTGCGAATATACTCCGGGACTTGATCTATGACTTTCATTTTCCGTTCGGATAGGAGCCCAGGATCTTTAGAAAATCACAACCGGTCTCAAGACTTTGTAGCGCTCTTTTGATCCTGGCTTCTTTTTGATGACCTTTGAAATCGATAAAAAACATATACTCCCATGGCTTGTTCTTGATCGGACGCGATTCGATTTTAGTCAGATTGATCCGAGTTCGAGCGAAAGGTTGGAGCATGCGATGCAAAATTCCGGGTTTATCTTTCACCGAAAACACCAACGAGGTTTTGTCGTCGCCGCTCGGACGGGTCTCTGTGTCGCCGATGACGAGAAAGCGCGTGATGTTGTTGCTGTGATCCTCGATATTGGCCGCGATGACTTGAAGATCGTACGCCTCTTTCGCCAGGGCGCTGGAGATCGCACCGGCTGTTTTATCCTCCGCCGCGATCATAGCGGCGTGCGCGGTACTCGCCACTTCATCTAATTTCACAGCCGGAAAATGACGCGTTAACCACTGCCGGCACTGCGCTAAAGCCTGCGGATGAGACACAATTCTTTTGATATCCCGCTCGCGCCCGGTGCGGGATAAAAGATTATGATGAATATCGAGATAGACTTCGGCGCAAATTCTCAAGTCGGAGTCGACAAAGACATCGAGCGTGTGCGCCACGACACCTTCTGTGGAGTTCTCAATCGGCACAACACCGAAAGAGACTCTTCCCTGACTCACCTCTTGAAAAACTTCGCCGATGCTTGCCGTCGGTAGAAGCGTTACGGTGGAACCAAACTTTTCTCGCGCCGCCTGATGAGTATAGGTTGCTTCGGCGCCGAAAAAGGCGATCTTCAGCGGCGCTTCGACCGAACGGCAGGCCGAAATAACTTCTCTAAAAATGGCGCGAATGGAGTCTTCGGGAAGCGGACCGTGGCTGATGCGAGAAAGCCGCCGCAGGACTTCTTTCTCGCGGTGCGGAACGTAGACCTCTTGGTTGCTTTGGCTCTTGGTGTGGCCGATCTTTTGTGCAAGAGAGGCGCGATCGTTTAGAAGGGCGACGACTCTTTCATCAATTTGATCGATTTTTTTGCGGAGAACATCGACCGACTCATTACGACTCAAAGACAACCTCGCTAGGGCGCGCACCCGGCGCGCAGACTCTTTTAGAAATACCGGCGTAACCTATCTTAATTCCTAAAGAATTGCAAATATTGCCCAACCACTCACTTGACGAACTCAGGAGCTTATCGCAAATTGATTTCAGTGAATCAAGAAATCGTCGTGCCGGCGGCTGAAAGCGCTAAAAAACTAGAGAACTTTCTTAAAGCGCGCTTCCCCATCGGCTACGTTCGCAAGCTCTTCAGAAAAAACGGACTCCGTGTCAATGGCCAGCGGAGTAGGCCGAAAGATCCAGTCCGCGCCGGTGACCGAATCCAACTGTACATCCCCTTTGAGAAAACGACCAAGCACTCTGCAACGCCGCCACCTGTGCAATCGCACTTCCGGCTGATCTTTGAAGACGAGACGCTCCTGGTGATTAACAAACCTGCCGGCATAGCCGTTCACGAAGGCAAGCAGGTACTTAGGCGCCACTCGGTAATAGGTTTGCTGAAGAACCAGTACCGGGAGCAAGGAGTCCTGCCCAAACTGGTTCATCGTCTCGATAAGGATACTTCCGGAGTTTTAGTCATCGCCAAGGATGAACAGACCGGCGCACAATTGGAAGCAATCTTTGCCGAGGAGAAAAACATCGACAAGGAATACGTCGGCCTCCTGGCCGGTCGCCTTCAAGACGACCACGGAACGATCGATTTTCCGTTACCCGGGCGCGAAGGCAAGCCGGTGCGCGCGCTTACTCGGTTCCAAGTGTTAGATCGTTTTCCAGAAACCACGCTGGTCCGCGTGAACATTGAAACCGGCCGCATGCATCAGATTCGGCTTCATTTTGCTGAGTTCGGCTATCCCGTGGTGCTCGACGATCAACACGGCGACTTTAAATTTAACCGGCAATTTCGCAAAATCTATGGCCTTAGACGACAATTTCTCCACGCCTGCCGGCTTGGGCTCGATTATGGCGGAAAGAAGCGCGTCTGGACCGCGCCGTTACCGAAAGATCTACAAAATGTCTTGGACGCCATTCGAGCCGCGGAAAAACACCGCTGATGGTTTAAGAGCCACGGGCTAAAGGCATTGCGCCAAGTGTTTCCTCTTACTTTTTGCTTGCTCCTACCGCTTTGCCCTTTGCTTATTAGATCAGAGCTTCACCACCATCATGATGCCATCGCGCACCGGCAAAAGCACGTTCTCCACGCGCTCGTCGTTGCGGATGCGTTTGTTCAGCGCGTCGATGGCTTGACTGCGGGGATCGATGGGAGTCAAAACTTTTCCGCTTCTCAGCATATTGTCCAAAACAATCACACCCCTGGAACGCACTAAACTCATGCACGCATCATAGTATTCCCCGTACTGGTCCTTATCGGCATCGATAAAGCAGAGATCGAAAGGTCCGGGAATGACCTTTAACGAATTCAACGCCGGTCCAAGTTTAACTTCGATTTTTTGGCCGTGCGGGCTCTCGGAGAAGCATCGCCTGGCGATTTCCGATGTCTGCGGGTTGATTTCACAGGTGACAACCCGCCCGTCCTTCGGCAGGGCTTCCGCGAAAGCCAAGGTGCTATAACCCGTGTACATGCCGATTTCTAAAATGCGGCGTGCCCCGGTCATGAGTACCAACATTTTTAAGAACTGACCCGCCAGGGGCCCGACCATCGTGGTTGGATTTCCTGTGTTTCTATAAGTTTCCAGCCAAAGCTTGTCATGAAACAACGACATTGGCTTTGAATGGCGTTCAACATACTGCTCAATGCCCATAGGCCTATATTCTACCAAAGCGTACCTCCTTACTCAGCCGGCGTTCTCTGTCGCACCGGCCACTTTAGAGCCGATGGCGCAACGATTCAAAAAGGATTCAAAGTTGACTCAACAACAGGCTGTTGTTACCTTTACAGAACAATTGCGGAAGGAATTCAAGTCGATGACCGAAACAAATGATCAAAGAATTCCAGTGACCGTCCTGACCGGTTTTCTCGGCGCTGGGAAAACGACGCTTCTTAACCGCATCTTGACCGCTGAGCACGGCCGTCGCGTTGCGGTGATCGTCAATGAATTCGGCGAAGTCGGCATCGACCATCACCTACTCATTTCCTCGGAACAGGAAATCGTCGAAATGAGCAACGGCTGTATCTGCTGCACGGTGCGCGGCGACCTGCTGCGCAGTCTATTTCAACTGCTGGAACATAAATCCAAGTTCGACACGCTGATGATTGAAACGACGGGACTCGCCGATCCCGCGCCGGTGGTGCAAACTTTCTTTATCGATGAGCGAATCAAAAACGAGTTTCAACTCAACGGCGTCGTCACCGTCGTCGATTCCAAACACGTGGTGCAGCAGATCGATCATTGCACCGAAGCGCGCGAGCAAATCGCCTTCGCCGACATGGTGCTACTGAACAAGCTCGATCTGATCAGCCCGGAGGATTTGCAGGAGCTCGAATACAAAATCAAAATGATCAACGGCGCCGCGCGCATCTACCAGACCAGAAACTCCGACATTGAAATCGCCAAGGTTTTGGATCTCCGAAGTCTCGATATCGAAGCCAAAGCGCAAGATCACGACGACGACCATAAACACACCGAGGATATCTCGACCGTTTCGATCGTAACGGAGGGCGATCTCGACGGCGTCAAGCTGAGCCAGTGGTTTCGCGAACTGCTCGCCGAGTTCGGCCCGAACATCATGCGCATGAAGGGGATTCTCAACCTGCGCAACGATCCCGACCAGTTTGTCTTTCAGGGAGTTCATCTGCTGTTCGAAGGCCGTCCGGGACGGGCGTGGGCGGAAAGCGAAGAGCGGACTAATCGCCTGGTCTTTATCGGCCGCGACCTCGACGGCGAAAAAATCACCACCGGCTTTCAGGCTTGCTTCAACACCGAGGACGGCAATGGTTCAGCGGACGTCGATCCATTCGGCCGCAAGATCGACGTCTCGACGTTTGTGTTCGATCAGATCCGTTACTGGGTCCAGACGATTCTGGAATTCCCGCCCGACGCACCCATCGTCATCAAAGAAGTCCCGTGCGTGAAAGCCGGCTGCCCACCGGTCGAAACCGCCATCATGGTGTTTCTCAAAAACGAACCGCCGCGGGTATTTAAAATCCTCGCGCGGGTGCACGAAGTCACTTTCGATCACGTCTATAATCTGATCGAAAATCCCCTGCCGTGTTGTTAAGACCCTAGGGAGATGACTCAGTCGTGCGCCTGCGTACGGCAGAGAATCGTCTTCATCAGTGCTCTCACGTCTCGGCTATAAATGGCTATGAGTTAGGGACGTCACTTTCAGCGACGTCCGGTGGTTTTGTCTATCCTAGCTATTGGGTCAGTAGATACCCACGGGCTTACGCCCGTGGCACTTGAAATGCGAAACCCAGATCAA